>CAVKVK010000045.1:0-3124 GCA_963659855.1 Parabacteroides distasonis
CAGTTACTAACTTCTCTTTCTGCAGTTATTACTGTGTTATTTTACTTACTTAAAATCTTTTCTTTTAATTTTGAATAATCCCGACTTTGCTTCACGCTGAATAATTTTCAAACAAAATATTCTTAACAAATTCGCTTTAATCTGGTTACGAATTTGTCGGAAAATTTAAAAAACTGAACATTGACTGTAAAACAGTCGAAATCTATAATACAAACAAAAGGAAGTAAATAAACCGTTGGTTTAAATTTCCCGAAAAATAGGAGGATTTTTTATTATGAAAAAAATCGTAGCTGTAGCTGCTGCAGGTCTTACTCTTGCTGGTGCTGCATTTGCCGACGTGTCTTTTTCTTGGACAAGAACAAACATTGTTGGTGGAACTTCTAAGGCTTTCTCTAGCGTAGAACGCACTGACTGCCTTGGACTTGAACTTTCTAATGATATTGCTGGCGTTGTATTTGACTGGGATATCAACCAGGGAAAAACAGTAAGTGACGCGAACAAGCTGAAGGCAAATGAACAGATAGACAGTGTTTTTGCTCTTGACTCATATTATGGCTGGATGACTTTTGGTCTTCCTGTTGGAAACTTGCAGGTTACTTCTGGTAAATGGACAAGCCGCTATGCTGACCGTGTAAAGGCAGACGCTGGAGACCTTGATTCTCAGTACTACGAAGCTAACAAAATGGGTGTTATTAACGGAACTTACGGTAAAGACAGCAACAACCTTACAGGTGGCAACATGGCAACTGTTCTTGCATACACTCTTGCAGACAAATTGCCAGGAACCCTCCTTGTAAAAGGCGGAATCGTAAACTTCGGTAAAGACTATGGCAAGTTTGATTCTAAATCTGGTTTTGTAGCAGAAGGTGCTTATCGCCAGGAAGGTCTTATCAACGTTAACGTTGCATGGAAATCTACTGTAGACGAAACTTTCTCTCTTGCTGCTTTTGTAAGCCCACTCATGGTAGAAAACCTTAAAGCAACTGCTGGATTTACATTCGCTAAATCTGACATTGAAGATGCTGACGGAAAAGAATTTGGTGTTGACCTCCGTGCACGCTATGCATTTACAGAAAAAACAGCTGTAACAGGTATGTTCAACTACTCAAAAACAGAATTTACAGAAAATGTTAATGGCGATGACCTTGAATCAATGTGGTTCATGGCTAGCGTAAACCACGTAGCTGGAGACAACATCAGCTTTAAAGCAACTGTAAATCACCAGATTAACGACCTTGCTGCAAAACAGGGCTCAGATGTTGAAACAGCTTTAACACCAGCTTGTGTAATCGATATTACAGAAAAAGCTTCTTTGACAGCTGCATTTGATATGCGCTGGACAAACACAACTCCTTATGCAGGTGTAGGCGATGTTTCATTGCCAATCTACGTAACAATCGGACTCTAATCTAAAAGATTGGCTAAAGAATAACGTTACTTAGATAAAATTTCTTGGAGGAATTAAATGAAAAAGATAATTAGTGCACTTACATTAGGTGCAATCGTGGCAGGTGCTGCATTTGCTGACGTTGCTGTTTCTCTCAACTACAGACAGCGCGCAAACCTTTTTAACCGCACAAATGAATATTACACATGGAGCAGTGGAAAAAAGGCTGAAAAAAAGACCGAAACAAAAACAGGTACCTATTACACAGATGCTTACTCTGGATCTGGTACAGATAACCTTGGTATTAACCTTTCTGGCGACATTGTTTCTTTTGCTTACACTGTAGTAGGTGATGAAGCTACAACTGGTTCACTTAGAACAAAGACTTTGGGTGCAGATGTACGCCTTGGTAAAGTTGGTCTTTTTGCAGGTTTCTGGTCTGACGGTAAAGTAAAAGGTGCTTACCGCAACAAGAGTGACATTGATGCAGGAAACATGGAAGGTATGGACTTTGAGTTTAAAAAGCTCGGTTCAGCTTATGCAGGTTCTCCTTCATTCTTCGTAGACAATATTGTTCTTCCTGTAAATGTTACAGCATCTGAAAGCTATGCAGTTGGTGCTAACTACACAATCCGTAACTTTAAGGCTGTAAAATTCAATGTAAACGGTGTTTACATTTCTAACGAAACTTCTGACGAAAAGGTTTCAGCAAGCAAAGGAAGTCTCCAGGGACACTCACTTGTTGGTCTCTTAGAAGCTACAACACAGTATGGTAATGGTGAATTTGTATTCAAATATGGCCAGACAAAGGCTCAGGATAAGGATAAAAATTATCTCGATGGTATGGCATTTGGTGCTTACCTCCAGCCAAAAATCATTGATAACCTTACAGCAACAATCGGTGGTGCAGGTTCTGTTGTTGACGGAGACTTTACAGACTGGTCTGCTGACTTGCGCTTGTACTACAAAGCTGGCAAAAACCTTTCTTTAACTTCTTTCCACAGCTACTCAACAATTGTTGATGCAAAAGAAAATGCTGATAAACTTAACGGAAAGAGCAATGCTACAACAAAAGGTATTGCAGACAGTAGTTTCTCTAAAGGAAAAGCAGGTGGTACACCAATCAACCGTGACCAGATCCTTGCAAACAACCTTATGGCACGCTACAAGATTAACAGCAAAGTATCTGTTTTTGGTGTAGTTGCTGACATGATTGGTATGGGAACGAACGCTGGTAAAGACGTAACAAACAAAGATGGAAAAACTGGTACAGATCCACTTATCGAACTCCGCGCAAGTGCATGGGCTCAGTTCTACGCTGGTTCTAACTCAATTTCTATCGGTTGTGTTTACGAAAACTACGACGTAGCAGAAAACTTTGGAGATTCAGTAACATCTATCTCTATCCCAATGATTTTCCGTGTTAAGATGTAATGTTAGCTGTTAAAAGCTAAAACACAAAAAGCGCTCCGCAAGGAGCGCTTTTTTTATGTAAGCTTGCGACATCCTGTTGCTACAAGAAACTTGCGTTTCTTGTGGTTATTAGAGTTTATGCGCCCTCCTTGGCGCCAGTTACAGCAAATTGCTTGATTACTGCGGAGTTGCGTTACGGTAAATCCTAGCCCCGATTGGAACGACGCCGAAGGCGTTGCGAAGCAATGAAGCGTTAGCGGAATCGTGGAAAGCGGGAAAGTCTGTTAAACAAGGCGCAAGCTGAAGAATGTAGTTTTTGTCGGT
>CAVKVK010000045.1:3209-16402 GCA_963659855.1 Parabacteroides distasonis
ATTTTGCCTATTGCAATTCAATTTATAAATTCATATATTTTTTTCCGTCAATTTGTTGGAGAATACTGTTCTGTTTTTTTTTGACAAATTGTGTGCCTGATTTTTTTGTCAGGCATGTATTTCAAAATACGGAGGATTATTATGAAAAAGATTTCCGTTTTGGTAGCAGCTTTGGCAATGGGAGCTGTTTCGTTTGGTACTGCTGAAGGTTTTAAGGTCAGTGGATATATTCGTGCTGGTATTGCAAATACTATTGACGAAGCTGATAGCAATGACAACAAGAGAACTATTACTTCTACAGACACATGGCTTGGTGGCGACTATTTTGGTGGTGGTACAAGAAGCCGCTTAAACATTGGCTGGTCTAATAAAGACGAATCTGCAGGTGCTTTTGTTCGTTTACAGTACACAGGTGAAGCAGAAAGTTTTGATGTTTTTGGTGATACAAAATATGCATTTGGCTGGGTAAATCCTTTTGAAGGCAAACTTACAGTTGCTGCTGGAAAAATTAAGGACAACTTTATTGGTTCTGACGGTTGGGAAGGTTTTTCCGTTCTTGACGGCAAATCAGGAATTTTTGCAGGAGTAAATCCTATCGACGGTCTTACAATTGGTGGTGGTGCTGTAGTTGACTATTTGGACGAAGTTACAAATGGTTCAAAAAAATACAGCAAAAAGATCGGATATTTTGGTGCAAAATACACAACAGATGCTTTTACAGTTGATGCTGGATACGCTCTTGCCGGAGAACTCTATGCAAACGTAAATGTTACTGCTATCGAAAATCTTCTTCTTGCTTTTGAAGCAAAACATGATTCAGATGACATTCTTGACGATGGAACTGCTTATGACACAGCTGAAAACACATTTGTTGAACAGGTTGAATACACTGGAATCGACAAACTTGTTGCCGGTGTTTTGAGCTACCAGTTCATTAACAGCCGTGATATTGCAGATTCATCAAATACAAGCATTACAATTACTCCTTATGCTCGTTACGAACTCAGCGATGTAATTGCTGCTTCTGTTGAAGGAACTATTAATCTTTTTGATTACGACGATGCTCCAGATACATACGCAACAATTGTTCCAGCTGTATATTTTAAGGTTGCAGACGGTGCCGAAGCTAATGTATTTGCACAGTTCTCTACAGATACAGACACTGAAAACCACAAAGTTGGTGCAGGTGTAATCATTAACTTCTAATTTATTAAAAAATAATAAATAAAATACACTTTGCCGCTTTCTGTTTATCAGAAAGCGGTTTTTTTTGCGTTTTTTTCGTTCAATAAAATCCGCCCTGTTTTCAAAAAAAATCTTTACTTTAATAATTTACAAAAGTTTTGTTGTTTCTGAAAATTTTAGTTTTTAGAAACTTTGTTATGTTTTTTGGGAGGATAAAAAATGGTTTATGGGTATATTCGGGTTTCGACGGCTCATCAGAATCTGGAAAATCAACAGCTGGAAATTGAACGTTTTTGCGTTAGAAATGGATTAAAAATTGATTCCTGGATTGAAGAAAAAATCAGTGGAACTAAAAAGCCGGAAAATCGTAAACTTGGCAAAGTTTTAATGCAAAAGGCGAGGGCGGGCGACACTGTGATCTGCACTGAAATTTCAAGGCTTGGGCGTTCGCTCATTATGATTATGAATCTGCTTGAATTCTTTCTGGAACATAACATTAATGTGTGGACAATTAAGGACGGTTACAGGCTTGGAAATGACATTCAGTCAAAAGTGCTGGCGTTTGCTTTTGGACTTTCGGCGGAAATTGAACGCCAGCTTATTTCTGAGCGCACAAAAATCGGGCTCAACCGTGCACGCAAAGAAGGAAAGAAAATCGGCAGACAAAAAGGAAAAAAATCTGCCCTTTATAAACTTTCGGGCAATAGTGATTATATAAAAATGCAGATTCTTTCTGGGCGGACAAAAGCTTCGCTTGCGAGAGAACTTGGAGTTTGCTGGAAAACTTTAGATTCACATTTGTCGAGAATTATGTTCTGTTGATTCTGTTGAGTTTTGTTGAAGTGAACGATTTTACGTTTTAATTTGTAAAATTCAAAATTTTGGCAATTATCTTTGGATATTTTTGTTGTTGTGTAGAATTAACCGTAACTTTATAATAGAAGAAACATTTTATTTATAAAAAAGGCAGAATTTGCTAGAATCAAGGAAACTTATGTTCAACTTTAAAAAAATGTCTAAAGGTGCGGTTTTTGCGCTTTTTGTTTTGGCTTCTTTTTCTTTTGCCGGCTGTGCTTCTACAAAATATTCTTTATTGGAAAGTGCTTCTCCGATTGCAATTTTAGGAGTGGCGGGAAATACTCACATTCCTTATTATTCTACTGAAGTGCGCGATGATGAATACGGTGAAGAAGACACTCTTTTGTCTAATGCGATTAACGGTTTTTTAGGGCGGAATAATCCGGAAATTCAAACTGCGGCTGACCGGGTAACTTATGCGGAAGATGCTTTTAGAAGAATTGTGCCAGAAGCAACCGGAATTGAAGTTCTTCCAAAAGAAACGGTTTTGGCGTCTCCAACTTATGACAATATTGGTAAAAACAGTGTTCTTTCTTATATTGATGTAAAAATCCGTGGCGAAGGCTACAAATTTTTGGACGACATTGGCGCAAAAAAAGCCCGCGAAATTGCAAAAGAAACCGGAGCTCACAGTTTTGTTTTTCTTGATTTTACTTTTAAAAAATACATAAAAGGTGATGGCGACAATTTAAAAGCTGACCTTGGTGCAATGGGAATTATGAATGTCCTTGTTTACAATGCGGAAGGAAAAAAAGTTATTGAGGATGATTTTACGGTTATTTCTGATGAAGACGTTCCAATGCGAATGACAAAATACGACAAAGACGCAATGGTTGAACTATTCCCCGGCGTAATTGACCAGCTGATAAATCAGTTTATTGTAAAATATTTGTAAAAAATTCTTTAATTAGCTGCTTTAGATTTTATTTTTCTCTGGCAGCTTATTTTTAAGATTCAGGAAATAAAAATGAAAAAGATTAGTTTGATTTTATGTGCAGCCGTAGCTGCGTTGAGTTTTTCTGGTTGTGCTTCTGCAAAGATTGAAAAAGAAAGCATTAGTCCGCTTGCAATTGTTACAGTTACCGGAAACAGCAGCATTCCCTGGTATGTGCTTACAAAAGACGGAGAAGAACCGTCGGCAAGTAAAGGACTTTTGCAAAATGCGATTAATTCAAAATTTTATGACGATGATCCGGAATTTGCATCTTCTTACAATCGCCTTGATTATGCAGAAGATGCAGTACGCAGAATTTTTGACGAAATTGCAGGAATTGAATTTGTAGACAGAGAAACAGTTTTAGCTTCTAAAAAATATAAAAGCATGAATACTGGAATTCTTTCTTCGTTAAATACAACAATTACAGCAACCGGATATAAAGATTTGCGCTCTCCAGACAGATACGATCTTAAAAAACTCTGCGAAGACGTTGGTGCAAAGGGCGCCCTTGTTCTTGATTTTGAATTTTTTAAGAAAAGTACAAAAGGAAATTCAATTAGTGGCGAAGTTGTTCCTTACGTAAAAATGCGTGTAAAAATGTACGACAGCAACGGAAAAGAAATTAAGTACAAGAGTTATAAATTAGAAGGAAGTCAGCCACTAAAAATAAATGGAAGAAAGTACGACACAGAAGTCTTTGTTGAAATGTATCCAGAAGTAATTGATCAGCTTTTGACTCAGGTTGCAATGGAATTTATTGAATAGGCTTTATTTACGAGCGAATCAAGCATGGCGAATTGCCGTGCTTTTTTTGTGCTTATTCAATTTTTGTGTGTTTGTAACTGTCCGTTGTTTTCAGTAAAATAAAGGCATTATGGTTATTGCTTCGATTGACATGAAAGACGGACACGTTGTCCAGTTAAAAAACGGTAAAGATTTGGTTCTTCAGCGCGATGATGCTGATGCCCTGATTTCTGATTTTAACAGATATGGCGAAGTTGCTGTTATAGACTTAGACCAGGCTCTGCGCAATACAGACGAAAAAGGAAATACAAAAAATACAGAACTTTTAAAGCAGATTCTCCGTAAAGGAAACGTTCGCGTTGGTGGCGGAATCCGTACTGTAAAAAAAGCCCGCGAACTTATAAGCCTTGGTGCCGAAAAAGTAATTGTTGGTTCGGCTGCATGGAAAGAATCTCCAGCAGAAGGTGAATCTTTCTTAAATGAAGAATTTTTAAGCGAACTTTGCGAAGCAATTGGCAGGCAGCGTGTAATTATTTCTGTTGACGCAATTCATGGAAAAATTGCAGTAAAAGGCTGGACAGAAACTGTTGATATTCCTTTGGTTGAAGGAGCAAAACAGGCAGAAAAATTCTGTTCGGAACTTTTGTTTACCTGTGTAGAAAAAGAAGGATGCATGCAGGGAACAGACATGGAAGCCTGCAAAGCCTTAAGAAGCGCAGTAAAATGCCGCGTTGTTGTTGCCGGTGGTGTAAATTCTCTTGAACAGATTGTTGAATTAGAAAAACTTGGTTGCGACGTTCAGCTTGGAATGGCACTTTATACTGGAGCTGTAAACTTAAAAGACGCTTTTGTAAACTGTCTTAATTACGAAAAAACCAGCGGATTGATTCCTGTAATTGCACAAAGTCCTGCTGGTGAAGTTTTAATGCTCGGCTATGCAAATAAAGAAGCTTTTGAAAAATCTTTTGAAACTGGAAAATTAACTTTCTTTAGTCGTACAAAGAACAGACTTTGGACAAAGGGCGAAGAAAGTCATCATTATCTTGATTTGATTAAAATGCGTGCAGATTGTGACCGCGATACAGTTCTTGCGACGGTTTATCCGAATGGCGGAGTCTGCCACACTGGTTCTTTTACCTGCTTTACAAGCGAAGCTGACCCAAAATCTAATCTTGAACGCTTATACGCAACAATTGCAGAACGTTTTGCAAATCCTCGTCCAGGGAGCTACACTGCAACACTCGACGGAAAAAGAGTTCGCGAAAAGGTTATGGAAGAAGCCGAAGAACTTACTGACGAAGCAGAAACCCGCGACGATGTAATTTGGGAAGCTGCCGACCTTATTTATTTTATAAGCGTTTTAATGTACAAAGAAGGCGTAACCTGGCAGGACGTTTATGATGAACTGGACAAACGTCATAAAGAAAAATAAAAAAAATGTTGTCGCTTAAAGGTTATTTTATTAACTTTATACTATGCTTAAATGAGTAGTTGAATATCGGCATTGTTTTATTATCGGATAGCCGTAGCCGAGGTTTCTCGGCGAAAAGCTTTTTGAAGTTAAACCCGATATTCGATCTAATAATTGGAGAGCGACATGAACGAGCATCTCTGGCAGATACTTACTGATTCGTTTTTAAAAATTCTTATTCCTGGAATTGTTACAACAATTCCGCTTACAATAATTTCTTTTGCGCTTTCTCTTGTGATTGGAATTATTACAGCCTTGGTTCAATTTGCAAATATAAAAGTGTTAAAGCACATTGCACGTTTTTATATCTGGGTTGTGCGCGGAACTCCAATCCTTGTGCAGTTGTACGTAGTTTTTTACGGTTTGCCGAATCTTGGAATTATGATTGCGCCTTTTCCTGCAGCAATTTTTGTTTTTGCAGTAAATGAAGGCGCGTACACGGCAGAAACAATGCGTTCAGCTTTTGAGTCTGTGCCTGCCGGTCAGATTGAAGCAGGATTTTGTGTCGGAATGAATTATCTTCAGGTTTTCTGGAGAATCCTTTTGCCACAGGCGTTCCGCACGGCTTTTCCTCCACTTTCTAATTCTCTTATTGCAATGGTTAAAGAAACTTCGCTTGCTGCAAATATTACGGTTACAGAAATGTTTATGGCAACTCAGAGAATTGTTGCCAGAACTTACGAGCCACTTGCACTTTACATTGAAGTTGCCCTGATTTATCTTGCGTTTTCTACGGTTTTAACAAAGGTTCAGAGAATTGCAGAAAAGAAAATCAACTTTCTTGCAGAAAAAACGGAGGAAAACAAATGATCAGCGTAAAGAATTTAAAAAAATCATTTGGGAGCCTTGAAGTTTTAAAAGGAATTGATTTAACCGTAAATAAAGGCGACGTAATTGCAGTAATTGGTTCGAGCGGTTCTGGAAAAACAACTTTATTGCGCTGTTTGAATTTTTTGGAAAAGGCCGACGAAGGCGAATTGAATTTTGACGGAAAAGTTTACGATTTAAAGAATATTCACAAAAAACAGATTTACGAAATACGAAAGCAGACTGGTTTTGTTTTTCAGAATTACAATCTTTTTCGTAATAAAAATGTAATAGAAAATGTCTGTGAAGGTTTGATTACAGTTCACAAAATAAAAAAGGCAGAAGCCCAGAAAATTGCTTTTGAAATGCTTAAAAAAGTTGGAATGGAAGAAAAGGCAGATAGTTTTCCGCATCAGCTTTCGGGCGGGCAGCAGCAGCGTGTGGCAATTGCGCGTGCGCTTGCGACAAATCCAAAGATAATTTATTTTGACGAGCCCACGAGCGCCCTTGATCCAGAACTTACCGGCGAAGTTTTGCAGGTAATGAAAAAACTTGCAGAAGAAGGAATGACGATGATTGTAGTAACTCATGAAATGAGTTTTGCAAAAAATGTCAGTACTCGCGTTGTTTTTATGAACGAAGGAAGAATTGAGGAAGAAGCAGAGCCAAAAGAATTTTTTGAAAATCCAAAGAATAAAAGAACTAAAGAATTTTTAGGACTTTTTGAAAAAGAAAATTTACTGGAAGGACGCGAACAAAAAAATTAAATCTGAACGGTAGAAAATAGCCGGGATTGGAACCCCGAAGTTGCGGCTGATTTGCCAGCCGCAATGGAGCGAACAGCGGAAGGGTGGAAAGCCCGCGCGATAAGTGAATGTGCTTAAAAAAATAAAATTAAATGGGAGAAAAAAATGAAAAAATCAATTTTTGCTGCTTTTATTGCAATGGCTGTGGTTTTGAGCGGTTGTTCAAAAAAGAATGAAGCGGATCTTTTGAGCTCGATTAAGGCAAAAGGAAAAATTACGATTGCGATGGAAGGTGCCTGGGCTCCGTGGACTTACCATGACGAAAAAAATGAGCTTGTTGGCTACGATGTTGAAGTTGGAAAAAAGATTGCAGAAAAACTTGGAGTTGCTGCGGAATTTGTTGAAGTTGACTGGGACGGAATTTTTGCAGGAATTGATTCTAAACGCTACGACATTAGCTTAAACGGTGTAGAAATTACGGATGAGCGTTCTGTTAAATACGATTTTAGCGAACCTTATGCTTATACTCACACAGCGTTGATTGTAAAAAAAGACAACGAATCAATTAAAAGTTTTGAAGATTTAAAGGGCAGGACAACGACTAATTCTCTTGGAAGCACTTATGCTGAACTTGCAGAAAGTCTTGGTGCAAAGGTTATGACGATTGATTCTTTTGAAGAAACCTTGCAACTCGTTGAACATGGCCGCGCTGATGCAACTTTGAATGACAATGCAACTTTTTATTATTATCAGAAAGTTCAGCCAGAAAATCCGTTTAAAGTTGTTACAATGACAGAAAATACGAGCAGGGTTGCAATTCCAATGCGTAAGGGTGAAGAAACAAAAACTTTGCGTGCAGAAATTAACAAAGTTCTGGAAGAATTAAAGCAAAGCGGAGAACTTGCAGAAATTTCTGAAAAATACTTTGGAACTGATTTAACAAAATAAAGGGAATGACGAAAATGTCATTCCCTCAAAAATGCCGGTTTTAGTTTAATCTGAGTCTTGCGGCTCTTGCGTGGCCGGCTAAACCTTCGGCATCGCCTAAGGTGCCTGCTGCCTGAGCGCTTGCGATTGCGCCTTTTGAGCCTTCAATTGTGCGTAAAGTTGTAACTGTTTTTAGGAATACACGCACGCTTAAGCCACCTGTAAAACGTGCACTGCCTGAAGTTGGGAGTGTGTGGTTTAAGCCTGCGGCGTAGTCGCCAAAAACTTCTGCACTGCCATGGCCAATAAAAAGTGAGCCATAGTTGTGGCAGAGATTTTCGATTTTTGTGCGTTCTTCGCCTTCGTCCATTGCAAGTTCGAGATGTTCCGGGGCTTTGCGGTTTGCTGCCTGTGCTGCCTGTTCGAGATTTTTACAAATAATTATTGCGCCACAGTTTTCTACTGATTTTTGGGCTGTTTCTTTTGTTGCAAGTGTTGAAAGCTGTTCTTCAACCTGTTTTTGTACTGCTTTTGCAAGTTCAATTGAATCGGTTGCGAGTAAAGGTTGTGCAACAACGTCGTGTTCTGCCTGTGCAAGAAGATCGGCTGCAACCCACTTTGGATTTGCAGTTTTGTCTGCAATGATGAATACTTCTGTCGGACCTGCAACCATGTCGATTCCAACTGTTCCGTAAACTAACTTTTTTGCTTCTGCAACAAATTTGTTTCCTGGACCAACAATGACGTCGGTTTTTGGAATTGATTTTGTTCCGAATGCAAGCGCGCCGATTGCCTGGGCTCCGCCACATGCAAATGCTTTTGTTACGCCGCAGATGTAGGCTGCTGCCATAATATTTTCGTCGGCATAAGGTTTTCCGCCTTTAAATGGTGAACCTGGAATTCCTGAATTATTTTTTTCTGCATTTGCTTTGTCGTCCGGGTGAACTCGTGGAGGAGTGCAAAGAATAATTTCTTTAACGCCTGCTGCAACGGCTGGTGTTACTGTCATAACGACTGTGCTTACAAGCGGGAATCTTCCTGCAGGAACGTAAACTCCGGCTTTTTCAACCGGAATGTTTTTTTGACCTGTAAAAAGGCCTGGTTCAAGTTCTGTTTCAAAATTATTAAAGGATTCGCGCTGTTTTTTGGCAAATTTTAGCGCTAAATCGTGGCTGTAGCAGAGAGCATCGTAAAGTTTTGGATTTGTTTTCTGCATTTTTGTGGCAGCTGCCTTTAATTCTTCCATTGGAATTTCAAGTGAAGAAGGTGAACTTACATCAAATTTTGCGCCATATTCTGCTAAAGCTTCGTCGCCTCTGGTTTTTACATCAATTAAAATATCTTTTACAACATCGATCGAAGAGCCAAAATCGCGTCCAGCAAAAAAATCATCGTCTAATTCATCATAGTTTACGAGTTTAATCATATTTCCTCATTGCAAAGCAACAAAAATATTTTATTGAATTTAACATTCTGTTACAAACATTTTTTGCGGAGCGGGGACTTGAGTTAGAGAAGTTTGAATTTTCTGGAATTTTTTTAAGTTTTTTGAATTTATTCATATTTTTATTAAGAATTTTTAAAGAAAATGTGTAAAAAGTGAAAATCAGCGCCATTTAATATGTGTAGGGAAAATTCTTACAAAATTATTTTACGTGAGGATAAAAATGGAAATCGATGATTTATTTACTTTTGAAAAATGGGAAGATCTTACACTTGCGAACAATTTTATTTTTTGTAAGGTAATGGAAGATAATCCAGATGTCTGTAAAGAACTTCTTGAGATGCTTTTGAATATCAGAATTGAAAAACTTGAAAGATCCAGTGCCGAAAAATCTCTAAAAATTGACTATCTTTCTCGTGGAATTCGTTTTGATGTTTATGTAAAGATGGTACAGGGCGATCTTTTGATTTAGAAATACAAACAACAAAAAAATCCGATCTTGCAAAACGTGCCCGCTACTATCATGGTTTAATGGATGTAGATACGCTTCAAACAGGACTTGAATACAATGCGTTAAAAGACAGTTATGTAATTTTTTTGTGTTTAGGTGACATTTTTGGTTATGGCCTGCCAGTTTACACGTTCAGAAAAACTGCAGAAGAGGACTGTTCAATTCTGATGAATGATGGAACTAAAACAATCTTTTTTAATGCCCTTAATTATGATAAAATGCGGGATAGAAGAGTGCGTTCATTTTTTGAATTCTTATGCGGAAGAAACGTAAAGGATGATTTTTCTGACAGACTTTCTGTTCTTGTAGAACGCCTGAAACTTAATGCACAAAGGAGACATGAATATATGACTTGGGAACAGGAACTGAAAATTCAGTCAAAGATCCTTGCAGAAAAAGCAGCTCCGATAATTGCACAAGAAATGGCAAAAGACATAGCTAAAGGAATAGCACAAGATATGGCTAAAAACATGGCGCAAGATATAGCCATGGATATGTCTGAGAAAAAAACTTTAGAAACAGCAAAGAATATGTTTAAGCTGAACCTTACAATTCAACAGATAGCTGAATGTACGGGCCTAAGTGTTGCAAAAGTGGAAGAATTAAAGCGAGAAATATCTGAAACACGGTAGCCTTAATCTGGTAAACATACTTCTGTTCATTTTTTATAAATAATGGAAAAAAAACACGAATTATTATAAACTTACCTTTGAAAATTGTTTTATTCGAAGGTTTTTATGAAGATTTATAAGTTGGGTGAAGAAGTTCTCCGCCAGAAATGTGTTCCTGTTGAAGTGGCAGAGATTAATGATGAAATGCGCGTTCTTTTTAACGAAATGTTTGAAACAATGGACGACGCGCAGGGAGTTGGTCTTGCTGCTCCTCAGGTTGGTATTTCCAAACGTTTTTTTGTAATTACGGTTGAAGACGGAATAAGACGTGTTTTTATAAATCCACAAATTGTTTTTACAAGTAATGATCTTTGCGACTATGAAGAAGGTTGTCTTTCTCTTCCTGGTTTTGAAGAAAATATCAGGCGTCCGTCTAAAGTTACAGTTTCTGCGTTAAACGAAAATGGCAAACCATTTACTCTCGAGGCTGAAGGCCTTTTGGCACGTTGTATTCAGCACGAAAATGATCATCTTAATGGAATTGTTTACATTGATCGTGGTGATCCGGAATTTGCTGCAAAAGTTACTGCTCAGATGAAAAAACGTTTAGAACGTGCACAAAAAAAAGAAGCAGAAAAAGCAAGAAAAGCCGCATCAATAGCAGCAAAACTTGCCGCAAAGAATAATAAATAAGAATTGTCTTTTGTCGGAATGACATTTTTTATTTTTTGAGAGGATTTGATTTGAAAATTTTATATGCTGGTTCGCCAGTGGCTTCGGCTATGGTTCTTAAAAATCTTATCAGCTTTTGTAACACTGACGAAGGCAAAGAAAGACAGATTCAGATTGCAGGCGTACTTACAAATCCGCCGTCTGCCCGTGGACGAAAAAAAGAACTTGTTCCTACGGAAGTTGCTTCTGTTGCAAAAGAAAATAATTTGCCTTTTTTTGAATTTGAACACCTGACCGCACAAGCGCGCGAGGCAGTCAGCCCGCTCAAGGCAGATTTGCTTGTTTCTTTTGATTATGGACGCATTTTTGGACCAAAATTTTTGTCTTTGTTTGCTCTTGGAGGAATAAATCTGCATCCGTCGGCATTACCAAAGCACCGTGGTTGTACGCCTGTTCCTGCTGCAATTCTTTGTGGAGAAAGCGAACTCGGAATAAGCGTTCAAAAACTTGCTCTAAAGACTGATGAAGGCGACATTCTTGCTCAGGATTTTATTGCCCTCGGTGGCACTGAAACAACTTTGAGCCTTATGGATGGCGATGGAACAACCAGCCCGGTTGCACAGAAGGGAAGCGAACTTTTAATAAAAGTTTTAAAAAATTATGCTGACGGAAAGACTGAAGGCACTGCACAAACTGGCGAAAGCGACTACACTCAGTTTTTGTCAAAAGAAGACGGTCTTATTGACTGGTCTTTGAGTGCAACAGAAATTGACAGAAGAATAAGAGCTTTTACTCCGTGGCCTTTGTGTTTTACAGGTTGTAACGGAATAAAACTTACGCTGTTAAAAGCTGTAGCAGGAACTAAAGAAAATAACGAGCTTGCTTTTGGTAAAACCTGTGGGACTGTTTTGCCTTACAGAAAGAATGTTGGAATTGAAATTGTCTGCGGCAATAATACTGTGCTTGTTGTAAAAGAATTACAATGGCAGGGTAAAAAAGCAATGGATTACAAAAGTTTTATTAACGGAGCAAGAAACTTTATTGGCTGTGTCCTTGATAGTAAAATATAAAAGCGTCAGGAATGTGCAGGGCGGCCGAAGGCCGGTGCAAAGCACCGAGGGCACCGAAGCCCGGAACTCTCCGACCCGCGGCCAGCGGGGGACGCCCTTAAAAAAATAAAAAAGAGGAAAAAATGGAAAACGGTAAAAAAGGATTTTTTTCAAAGATTTTTAATAAGGTAAAAAATTTTAATATAAAAAATTGCCGTGTAAGTTTTGTAAACGGTATGCAGAATTTGCAGGCAAACGGAAAGGCACTTTTTGTTACGGTGATTCTTGCGGTTTGTGTAATGGTTCTTTCTTGTCTGGCTGTTTTTTTTGCAACAGTAAAAGGACCTGAAAAAGTTTTAGTTCCGCAGGTTGAAGGAAAAGAATTAACCCAGGCTTTGCTGGAAATGCAGGTAAAGGAACTGTATCCGAAAATTCAATTAAGATACGATGAACAGCCGTCAGGAACAATTCTTTCGCAATCTCCAGATGCTGGTGCAATCGTAAAAGCCGGAACCCGCGTAAACGTTACGGTAAGTCGTGGAGCAATCGTTTCTGAAGTTGGAAATTACGTTGGCAAAAAATATGATGATTTAAAAATTGATTTAACTACAATGTTCACGGGTTCGCGTCCTTTGATTGTGCTTGCAGAACCTGTTTACAAGGCTAGCGTAGAAGAAGCTGGAACAATTCTTGAGCAGGATCCTCCGGAAGGAACAAAAATTTCTGATCCGGTTACTGTAAATCTGATTGTCAGCCGTGGTCCAAATTTTGATAATACAGTTGTTCCTCGCCTGGTTGGACGTTCTGTAAAAGACATTCTTGCAATGTTGCCGAATCTGCGCGTTGTGCTTGATTTTACTGCTCATAAGGCAGCAAATGGCGAAAAAGAAGATGCAGTTGTAAGTCAGCAGACTTTTGACAGTGAATATATTCCAAATTACACGAGAATTGCAGTTGAAATGGCTTTCCCTGCAAAACCACAGAATGATCTGGTTTATGGAATTCTGGAAACAGATATGGCTCAGTTCCCTTATCCAGTTGCAATGACTGTTGAATGTATCGAAAGCAACGGACAGCGCAGTCAGCTTGCTTCGTTGAATCATACTGGCGGACATTTTTCTTTGCCGTATGCAGTTTCTGAAGGAAGTGAATTGATTTTGCGCGTTGCAGGAAAGGTTGCAAAGCGTATTACAGTTGGCGAATAAAAGTCTGTGTTTTAACTTTGTTGATT
>CAVKVK010000046.1:0-16028 GCA_963659855.1 Parabacteroides distasonis
AGGCTTTTTGTTTCTGCATCTTAAATGAATCTGCGATTGCGTCTTCGCTGACTACATCTAATTCAATCTTTGTGTCGGCTTTTAATTCCTTTAATGCTACTGAATCAAATTCTTCTGCGCTGACATAATGTCCGTCTACAAAGATGCTGACTGTCGCTGCTTTTGATTTTTCGCATTCTGTTTCAAAACTTTTAAGAACATCTCCGATTGTTTTTTCGTTTTCAAGTTCAACGTCAAGTTTTGATCCATTTACATAAAGTTCCATAAAAATTACCTGCCGACCTTTTTTGTTTTAACTGCAAAAAACTAATCTTTTAGTTTTTTTTTATTTTTTATTGTACTAATTTTTTCCGCTGTTTGCAAAGTTAGAAATCGTAGTTGACTGTGAATTCAAACTGTTGAGAGTTCCTTCCATTTGCCCGTATTTTGAACGCAGTTGAGATTCTTTTGAATCAAGCTGACGCTCAAGAGTTGCTATTTTAGTTTCAGAAGATTTTATTCGTCCGTTCAGTGTTGAATTTTTGTTTGCAATAATTCCACCGCTTTGAACCCACGAACCTAACTGTCTGTCAAGCTGGAATGCAATTCCGCTGTCAACAATTAAATCGCCGTCTGAGTCATATCCAAAAATATTTTTTATCTGGTCTAAATCCTTGTCGAGAACCTGATCCAGTTGTTTTTCGTTTATTTCAAGATAACCTCTTAGCTGGCCTGCAGAATATCCACCGGAAGAACCTGTTGCCCTTGTAGAAATTCCAAGTTGAGTCAGCATTGTAATTGTCGCACTTTCTGACCATCTGTAACTGCCAGAAATAATTGACTGCATAGAAGATTTTCCTGACCTTAATGAACTGTCTCCAGTGAACATTCCCAGTCGTTTTTGTGCGGCTTCCTGCTCGTCGGTTGTAAGATAATCGAGTTCGGTTATTATTTCTGGTTTGTTTTCGCTTAAAATGTTCATTTCTGCAATAACCTGGTTGTAGTTTCCTACAAATTGAATCAGGGCATCTTTTGCAGATTCTTTGTCGGGTTTTATGTCGATTGTTGCTGTTTTTTCGGTTGGATTAAAAACATTCAGCGTAACATGAGGAATTACATCATCAATTGTATTTGTAGGCCTTGAAACCGTAATTCCTTCGTATTTTATTATTGCGTTTCCTGCATTTGTTATCGGGTGAACTGCCTCCCAGCCGAGATCTTTTTTTGTGTCGTAAACTGTAAATGAAGAAAGTGCAATTGCTTCGCCTGTGTTTCTGTTTCGTACAACAATGCTTTGTGCATCAGAAAAATCTTTTAGATCAACTTGAACTGTTTTTTCTCCAGTTTCTTCATCAACTGCAAGTTCTGCCGTCTTTATCTGTGTTTCTTTTCCGTCAGGATTGCGAATATAAAAATCTGCTTCGTTTAAAACTGGTCTTAATGGTTCTGGTGGAACTGGCGGAAGCTGAGTTTGACTTTTATCGTTAAAAACTGTTACGTCTTCGTAAGTTACTTTTCCGCCGTCTTGAATTTCCGGGCGGGTAGAGCGGATTAAATTCAATTCTTCCGTAATGTCTTCTACTTCAAAAGTTGAATAAGTAAATTCAATACGATTATTTTTGTTTTCCAGGATTTTTTCATCAAGTTGAATTTCAAGTCCTGTTCGTGGTGGAAGAATATATCGTTTTTCTTCTTCGTCCCATTCAACACCGTTAGAAGTTATTTCTTTCATTCCAGACTGTTCAACCGCTGGAACTGGAAATTCTTCTTCTGGTGAAGAAAATTCTTTAATATCTGTTCCAAATTCCTGTAAATCAGCCTTAGTTTTTGAAATTATTTCGTGTTTTATTGCAAAATTGAGCGCATCATCCTTAAAAATAAGCCGGTTGTCGTCGCCTGTTTTCAGGGATTCAATTAAAAGAGATTGTTTGTCGTCAGAAACTCCAACAATACTTGCTTTGATTGTGTTTGCACCGCGTTTATTGAGCGAATTTACAAAGTCAGAAAGTTTTCCGCCTTTCCAGTTAAAAGAAATTGTTTTTTCTGCAACCTGAAAAGTATACTTTCCTTGAGGAACTGAAAAATCTTTTGAAAGGTCTCCCGATAAAAAGCGGTCTGCTGTTGCAGCTTTTTCTACATCAATTTTTATCTGTCCGTAAGCGGCTTCGCGTCCCGGAGTTGCAGTAACTGCGTTTTCGTCAGTTGAAGTTGAAAGTTTATTATTGAATGGATTGTCAAAAGAATAGAGCGTTTTTGTGCTTGTGCGCAGAGTTGACATTTTTTGACTGATTCCATTCCAGGCGTTCTGCTGCTCTTTATATTTGTCGAGAGTCTCCTGCTCCCTTGTTAACGGAAGACGCTCTTTTTTCATCAATGCTTCAATATAATCATTTGTTTTATATTTATCACTGACGCCAGGAATTGATATATCAGCCATGTTGTATTCCCTTAGTAGATGTGAAGAAACCTACAAGCATTCAATAAAATCAGATTTTTATAACAAAATTGAATTAAATCATTTCGTCAAACAATACACCGATTGCCTTTCTGATTCTTACTTTTAATTTCTGAATATCTTCTGAAGGAATCTGTTTAACGACTCTGTCTGTCTTTGAGTCAACAACAGTTACAACTACCTGGTTCAATTCTTTGTTTACAGAGAACTGAACTTTTCGACCAGAAACAACATCCGAAAGTTTTTGAAGCTGGCGGACATCTTCCTGTAATTGGGCATTGTTGTCGGAAATATGCTGAACCACTTGAGCAGCATCTGCCATTGGCATTTTTACTTCAGCATGCGGTTGAAGTTTTGCTGTAGAAGTTGCTGCGGAGTTTGTTGATAAGCGGCCATCCATTGCCGGCTGCCCGACTGAACTAATAGTCATAGGGCTTTCCTCCTGAAAAATAAAAAGAAGAAGGAGGGCGCACTCCCTCTTCTTTTACGCTTTTATTTGAATAAAAGATAACATCCAGAAATCTCTTAATTAATAAAAGCGATTTTGCTATCTGAGCAATGCAAGTACGTTCTGTGACTGGCTATTTGCCTGTGCAAGCATTGCTGTACCAGACTGTGAAAGAATCTGGTTCTTTGTGTATTCAACCATTTCAGAAGCCATGTCTGTATCACGAATGCGTGATTCGGCAGCCTGAAGGTTTTCAGCAGCTACGCCAATGCCGTTAGAAGCCATTTCAAAGCGGTTCTGGTAAGCACCAAGATCTGCACGCTGTTTTGAAACTGTCAAAAGAGCATTATCAACTGATGCAATTGCCATGTTTGCCTTGTCTGGAGAGTCGATTCCGAGCTGTTCGTCAGAACCCTGTGCTCCCTTAAGACCAAGAGCTTCGGCTGTCATAGTGCCAATGTATACACGTGTGTTCTGGTCAACATTTGCACCAATCTGGAACTGCATAATGCGTCCTGATGCTGAATCTGCTGCAAATCCACCTGTAAGAGTATTCATTCCGTTGAACTGAGCCTGAGAAGCAATGCGATCTACTTCTGCAACCAGCTGAGAAACTTCAACCTGAATCTGCATACGGTCTTCATCGCTGTAGATACCGTTAGATGACTGAACTGCAAGTTCGCGAATTCTCTGGAGAATATCTGTAGTTTCCTGTAAATATCCTTCTGTAGACTGAATGAAAGAAACTCCATTCTGAATGTTTCTGTTAGCCTGATTCAATCCGCGGATCTGGCTTCTCATTTTTTCTGATACTGCCAATCCTGAAGCGTCATCACCAGCCTTGTTGATGCGCTGACCTGAACTGAGTTTTTCGATGTTTGACTGCAACTGTTCGTTAGAAACTCCGAGTGTGCGGTTTGAGTACATCGAACTCATATTGTGATTAATAACCATATTTGTTGCCCTCCATGCAAAGAAACATTACAGCATCATGCCGTAAGTCCTGCCATTTGTGCGGTCTGCAGATGTTTTGCGCCCCCTTCTGCAGTTTTAGCCCCATCAGCAGGAACCGTTATTCGTAGCCTTGTATCTATTAATAACCGCCCATGCTGTCACAATGTCACGAAAAGCGTTTTTTCAAAGAACAATGCATTTTCTAAACAAAATGCAGGTAAAGTTATTCTATTTATTCTGTTGAATTGAATAGAATAACTCTAACCTTTAAAAATTATAGCAAAAAAAATTGCTAAATCAAATTCAAGATTTAATAAATGAGTGTTTTTTTTGATGTGTTTTATAAAAAGAGTAGAACAAAAACACCGCAAATTTACTGGAAACCCACAAGAATTTCCAGTAAATCACTATACAGCACTATCTAAGCAAAGACAATACGTTCTGTGACTGTGAATTTGCCTGAGCAAGCATTGCTGTTCCAGCCTGAGTGAGTACCTGGTTCTTTGTAAATTCAACCATCTGTGAAGCCATATCAGTATCGCGGATGCGAGATTCTGAAGCCTGCAGATTTTCTGAAGAAACATTGAGACCCTTAACTGCATATTCCATGCGGTTCTGGTAACCACCGAGATCGGCGCGCTGCTTGTTAATCTTCTTAAGAGCTTCGTCGATAGTTCCGATTGCGCGGTTGGCCAAATCAGGAGATGACAAACTCATTGGTGTTTCAGTTCCGATTTCGCGGATACCGAGAGCATCAGCTGTCATTGTTCCGATAAATACCTGAATACGCTGATCAACATTAGCTCCAATATGGAACCACATTGAACCAGTTACGGCATTTTCTCCAGTAGAAGCAGCAAAGCGTCCTGTAAGCATGTTCATACCGTTGAACTGTGCTGTAGAAGCAATGCGGTCTACTTCAGCAACAAGCTGAGAAACTTCAACCTGAATCTGCATGCGGTCTTCATCGCTATAGATACCGTTTGATGACTGAACTGCAAGTTCACGAATGCGCTGCATAATGTCTGTAGTTTCCTGCAAATAACCTTCTGTTACCTGAATAAAACTAATGCCATTCTGAGCGTTCTGCGAAGCCTGGTTTAATCCACGGATCTGACTTCTCATTTTTTCAGAAACTGCAAGTCCGGAAGCATCATCACCTGCGCGGTTAATTTTTTCGCCAGATGAAAGTTTTTCCATATCTTTCTGAAGACCTAAGTTTGTAACTCCTAACTGTCTGTTAGAGTACATAGCTGACATGTTGTGGTTAATGACCATAATTTTTTCCTCCATGGAAATGTTTATCCAAAATCCTTTTTGGACAATTTGTAAAAGGAAACTTCTGCATTACAAGGCTACATCCATTTCCTTTTACATTGACTCGTCCAGACGCTCTCTTCTACGAAGTTGAAACGCCCATAACTTGTCTTTTATAGTATCGGCATGCAGATTACTAAACTTTAAGAAAAATTGTAAAAAAAAATGATTTTTTTGTGGGGAAAATTTGGACGGAAGTTTTTTTTAGAAAAAAAATTATTAAAGGCGCTGAATTTCAAAAACATTTCCAGCTTTGCGCAGTTCCGCTTTTCGCTGCATCTGAAAAACACAGATTTTGATTTTCAAAATCTGTGTTTTTCAGACGCCTTCGGCGCTGCTCCAATCTGGCGTAGGATTTTTATAAGCGCAAAGTTCACTTACAGAGATTTTAATATCTGAGCAATTGCTCTTGCAGCCTTTCCTCTGTGCGAAATTTTATTTTTTTCGTCAGCACTAAGTTCAGCAACTGTTTTATTGTACTGCGGAAGAAAAACAATCGGATCGTAGCCAAAACCACCACTGCCACATTGATTTTTTATGTCATCAATCAGTTCACCTTCAAAAGTTTCTTCTGCTATATAAAAACGTTCATTGTTTAAAAGCAAAACCATAGAACATACATAAAAGCATTTTCTGTTTTTAGATTTTGTTGCATTCAACTGCTTTATTAAACATTCATTTTGCTCAGCTTGTGGCATTTTATGTCCGTCAGGATAACCTGTCATAAAATCAGGCCCTGCATAGCGCGAAGTATAAATTCCTGGTTTGTTGTCCAAAGCTTCAACGCAAAGTCCTGAATCATCTGCAATTACTGTCTCGTGTACAAGATTGTAAAGGGCGCGTGCCTTTATGAGTGAATTTTCATAAAAAGTAGAACCTGTTTCTTCTGGATCAAAATCAATTCCAACATCAGAAGGAATCAATATTTCATAATCAGGTAGAATTTCCTGCATTTCTTTTTGTTTATGTTTGTTTCCGGATGCTAAAAAAAGTTTCATGCCAAAAACTATAACTAAAAAAATGCAGGCATTCAATAAAAAAAATTATTCTTCGTCTTTTGAATTTTGGTTTCTATCTTCTTCTAAAAAATCCAGCAGATCTTTTTTTTTCTTTTTGTGACACAAATAAAAAGAAACTTTTCTTGCATTTATTCCTGTGTGCAAAGCAATATCCAGCGAAGTAGGGGACATTTTAAAGCGCTTCCTCAGCTGTTCATTGAGTCTTTGCCAGTTTTTTGTCTGAAGATTGTATTTTTCTAAAGTTTTTTTATAAATTCCTGAATCGTTTTCAAATTTTCCAAGTTCATACAGTGCCCGTTTATGAAAGAAAAATGCTCTGTCCCTTCGGCCAATCATTTTCTGTCTTTGAATAACTCTCTGTCTTGTGGCAAGTTTTAGATTTTCTATCTGTTTTTTGAATTTTTCAAAATCCATTTCTAAAATTTCAGAAATATTGCCGATTGTCTGTACGTCAAGTTCATTGCAGGCTTTGCAGGCACAAAGATGAATATAATCCTGAATTATTTTTTTCTGCTTATTTTTTGAATTATTGATTTTTTGTTTTAAAGCAGATTTTTTTTCATCATCGTTTAATAAATGGCTTATTTCGCATTGATTGTCCTGCTCGTTTTGTTCATATTCCATACAAAACTGATCTGTAAAACATTTTTCTCCAGAATAATAGTGACTTTGCTTTTTGAGCCAGTTTTTCTGATATTTTTGAATACAGATATTTAAAAAACATTCAAATGGAATTGTGTCTTCCTGATAATTTTTTATAAAAGCTGTAAATCTGTTAGAAAGCCATAAAAGAAATTCACTTTTTTGATCATAGGTAAGTGTTCCCATTCCATATTTGAATGGAAAATTAAAAAGTTCTTCCCAGATAATGTTTCTAGCCTGTTGTTGACTTATACTTCCTTTTTTTAATAATCCCGGAACTAAATTTACGTTTGTTTTTTGCATTGCAGCCTCCTAGAAAGGAGAATAGCAATTTCTGTGCCAGGTTCATTTTTCGTATAAAAATAAGGCTTTTTTAGTAATTTTTTAAGAAATCTTGCAAAATCCTGCAGTTTTATTGCAATTTTATGCAAAAACTTTCTTTTTATTGCAAAAAACTTGCAATAATTTGCAGGATCTTTCAAAAACATTCAATTTTCCTGCAAATTCCTGCAAAATCTTGCAAAAAAATTCAATTTTCATTCAATTTTATGCAAAATCCTGCAGAATAATGCAGTTTTCTTGCAAAAACCTGCACTTAGTTTTTAGCAAAAGCCTTTGCAAATTCTTTTTTTATTTCTGGAATAAGGTTTTCAAGTTTTCCCTGAACACTAAAACCAGATGCATTTTTGTGTCCACCGCCTCCAAAATGGGCTGCAATTTCGCTTACATTGCAGTCATCTCTTGAACGTAAACCTCCTGTGCACGAATATTCTGTGTCCTGTCTCAAAAAGGCTACGGCTTCAATTCCTTCAGAAGCAAGTAAAAGAGAGTAGAGGGCATCGCTGTCGCGTCCTTCCTGCCCGTATTTTTTTGTATCTTCGAGTGTTTCGTATGTTAGTGCGAGTTTTTCGTTGCAATAGCGTTCTGTGCGGCTAAGTAAGATTCCTAAAAGTTTTCGAGTTGAATAAGGGCGTCCGCCTGTAATTTTGTCATAAACTTTGCGTGGATTTACGCCAGCCTGTACAAGTCGAGCTGTCTGTAAAAAAACTTCGCTTGAATCATTGCCCAGAAATTTAAAATAGCCTGTGTCTGTGCTCTGTCCCATAAAAATAAAATTAGCAGTTTCGCAGTCTACCGGGCCAATTACCTTTTCATAAATCTGTTGAATAAGACAGCAGGTTGCAGGTGCACTCGGATCAATAATACAATTCTCTGTTACATCTGCTGTTAAATGATGGTCAATTATAAATGTATCAAGTCCTGTTAAATCTCCGTCAATTTCTCCGAGCCGCTTAAGTTCGGAACAATCGAGAATTATGAGACCTGTTTCTTTTCTTTCTGGTTCTGACAAAAAGTCTGGTGTGTTTGTAAAAAGTTCTTCAAAATCAGAAATTTCATTTCTCTTAAAAGGTCCGGCATTTAAAAGCTGGTAGTCAAGATTCAATTTTTTTAGAATATTTTTTATTGCAAGACAACTGTACACACAGTCTCCGTCAGGTTCTTTGTGTCCGATTACAAAAAAGAATTTGTGTGAATTCAAAAAATCCTTGAATGATTTTATCTGCTCGTCTGTAATAATTTTCATAAATCTGTTCCTTTGTATTTGTCTTCATTTTTTTATAAAAAGACATAAAAAAACCGTCTTTGCAGACGGCTTGTTTTTAGATTAAAAATCGTCTTTAGTAAACGATGTCAAATGTATCTTTATCGGCATCAACCTGAACATTGCTGTCTGCAACGCCCCAGGCTGAATCGGCTCTGCTTACAGGCATTGTAAGAACTACCTGCTCAAAATTTCCGTTACGATAAAAAACTGTCATGTATGGTGTCATTCCAGTTGAAAGCTTTCTAAATCCCAGTTTTTTTGGAGATTCTTTGTACCATTTTTTTGGAATTGCAATATTTCCTACTTCTCTGTGTCCTTTTGCGTACATAACAATGTAAGCATCTTTCTGATCAAGAACTTTGTAAACTGTTACATTTCTGTAACTCATTTCTGATTCATTGAATTCATTTTTATAAGTTCTTTCTGCTTTGTTTGAATTACTGTCAGCACTTTCCTGTGCTGTTGCACTAAAAATAATTCCACCAAAAAGAATTGCTGAAATAAGACCAACAATGACCTGTTTTTTCATATTTTTTTGTCTCCTGATTGTGGTTAGATGAGACCCAGCATAATTGCTTTAATCGTATGTTTTCTGTTTTCTGCTTCGTCCCAGACTTTGCTTGCAGAACTTTCGAAAACGTCTTCGGTTACTTCCTGTCCAAGTACAGCTGGAAGACAGTGCATAAAAATTGTAGTGCCTTTTCCTGTTGCTGACATGAGTTCTTTGTTAACCTGATACGGTTTAAGCAGACGGGTTCTTTCTTCTTTAAGAGCTTCTTCACCCATAGAAACCCAGACATCAGTATAAAGGCAATCAGCACCTTTTACAACTGAAATATTATCTGATATTTCGATTTTTGCACCGCTTTCCTTTGCAAAAGGTTCACAAATTTCCTGAATATCTTTTGGAGGGAAAAGTTCTTTTGGAGCAAAAATTGCAAAATCGATTCCAAGCTTTGCTGAAATAATCATCATTGAGCGTGCAACATTATTTCTTCCGTCGCCACAGAAAACCCATTTTAAGCCTTTTAGTTTTCCAAAATTTTCTTTGAGCGTCATAATATCGGCAAGAGCCTGTGTCGGATGAAAATCGTCTGTAAGACCGTTAATTACAGGAATTCCAGAATATTTTGCTAATTCTTCTACATGAGACTGCTTAAAACCACGGAATTCAATTGCGCTGAACATTCTTCCAAGAACGCGGGCTGTATCTTTTACGCTTTCTTTTCCGCCAAGTTGAATATCATCTGTTGACATAAAAACAGGATGACCGCCTTCTTCTCCAAAAGCTGTTTCAAAAGATGAACGTGTGCGGGTTGAACGTTTTTCAAAAATTAAGGCAATTGTTTTTCCTAAAAATCTCTGGTGAACTTCACCTTTGTGAGACTGTTCTTTTACAAGAAAAGCATAATCAAGAAATTGCAGAATTTCTTCTGGAGAGTAGTCAATCCAGGTTAAAAGTGAACGTCCTTTGAAAGGTGTTTCAAATTTTTCAGCTTCCATTTTTTAGCCTCCCGCATTCAATTTTTTCAATTTTGATGAACTTTTGAATACAAATAACAAAGGCTAGCCAATTTCTGACTAGCCTTTTAGTAACAATAGGGGCAATAGGATTTGAACCTATGACATACGGAATATGAGTCCGGTGTTCTACCAGCTGGACTATGCCCCCACGTGATTGTTCAACTATATCAAAAGCAGATAATTGCGTCAAGTGAAAATCAATAAAATCTTAAAAAAAAATTGAAAATTTATTTAAAATTATCGCAAAAATGAATTTTTTATAAATTCTTTTGCAAAGTTTACTAATTCAACGCATTCAGCTTCTGTGTATGGTGGAAGAAAATTATAGAGTTTTTCAAGACAGTTTCCTGGAATAAATCGTGCAAACTGCCATGTAGCATCTTTTGGCAGAATTTTTGCAATCTGTTCAATATCATCTTTTTTTACAAGCGTTGGAACTAAAACCGTTCTGAATTCTCTTTGTGTGGCAGGATAGGTACAAACTGCTTTTATTGACTTTAAAAGAAGTTCTTTATAATTGTTTTTTTCTGCTGAATTTTGGGCGTTTAATAATTTTTGATAGTTTTGAGGACTTGTTTTTATGTCCATTGCAATAAAATCTGGCTTTGATTCCGGATTGTTTATGATTTTTTCTAAAATTAAAGGAAGGGTTCCGTTTGTATCGAGTTTTGTTTTATAGCCTTCTTTTTTTGCAAATGCAAGCAGTTTAACTGCATATGGGCTTAAAAGGGCTTCTCCTCCAGAAAGTGTAAAAGCATCGAGCACATTTTTTCGTTTTAAAAGGTGATTTTGAATTTCTTCTAGTGTGGAAAGTTCTTTTTCGTCTGCGCTGTTTGTTACTAGAGAAGCATTGTAACAGTAAGGACAGCGCAGATTGCAGTTTTTTAGAAAAACTGTGGCGCACATCTTGCCTGGATAGTCGACCAGTGAAGTTTTTATTAGTGCGCCAATTTTTTCAGACATTTTTATACCTAGGCAACGACTGCAACGGGATTCATTACGTTTTTAATTTCTTCAACTGTGTGGCCACGGCCTGTTTCGTTTCCGTCTTTGTCGTAAAAAATAACTGTTGGTGCAGAAAATACACCTTTTGCAGCGGCTTCTCTTAAGCCTTCGTCTGTGTCAACATCAATTACATTTCCTGTAAAAGCAACTTCTTCCATAAATGACTTTACTGGAGGGCAGTTAGGGCAGGTTTTTCTCATAAAAAAGTCATAATGAGATAAATCTGCTGTCTGAAAATTGTTTTTTGAAACACTAGAAAGATTTTTTTCTGCTGTTTTTGCAATAAAAATTGAATCTGTAACTTCTGGTTCAATATTATTTTCTGCTACTGTAAAAAGTTTTCTGTTATTAAATTCATCTCTTTTGCCTTTGTTCCAGTTTCGTACGGCACGATAATATCCTACGATTCTTGCGTAAACTTCTGTTTCTGTTCCGTGCACGTTTTTAAGTTCGTTTTTTACGGCTTCGATTTCTGCGTTAATCTGTTCAAGCGTTCTTTTTGCGTTTTGTGACATTTTATTCTCCCGTTTTATTCCTTACTTTTTTAAAAGTGAATTTCTTTCGGATTCTAATTCTTCAAGTTTTTTACGAAGTTCTTTTTCTTTTTCTGCCTTGCATTTTGGACATTCAAAATGTTCTCCTGCAATGTAGCCGTGTATCGGACAAACAGAATAAGTTGGGCTGACTGTAAAATATGGAATTCTGTAATTTGTAAATACTTTTTTTACAAGATCCCTGCATGCTCTCCAGTCTTTTATCTGTTCGCCAAGGAACATATGGAAAACTGTTCCACCCGTGTATTTTGTCTGCAATTTTTCCTGATGATCGAGAGCTTCAAAAACATCGGCAGTGTAGTCAACTGGCAGTTGCGAACTGTTCGTGTAGTATGGTTCATCTTTTCCGCTTGTTATGATTGCCGGATAATTTGTTTTATCATGGCGGGCAAGACGGTAAGATGTGCTTTCGGCAGGAGTTGCTTCAAGATTGAATAATTCTCCAGTTTTTTCCTGATAATCCTGCATCCGCTCTCTCATGTGATCTAAGATTTCACAGGCAAACTTATAGCCTTTTGAATCTACAATGTTTACTCCCAGAAAATTCAGACAGCATTCATTCATTCCGCAAAGACCGATTGTATTAAAATGATTGTCCAGAGTTTTTAAATATCTTTTTGTGTAAGGGAAAAGTCCATTGTCCAAAAGTTTTTGAATTACTTTTCGCTTTATGCAAAGACTTTGTTTTGCAAGATCCATAAGATAGTCAAGCCGTGCATAAAATTCTTCTTCCGTTTTTGAAAGATATGCAATTTGAGGAAGATTGATTGTTACAACTCCAAGAGAACCTGTAAATTCATCTGAACCAAAAAGTCCTCCACCTCTTTTTCTTAATTCTCTTTTGTCTAAGCGTAAGCGACAGCACATTGACCGGACGTCACCTGGATTTAAGTCAGAATTTATAAAGTTCTGAAAGTAGGGAGTTCCGTATGCACTTGTAATTTCGAACAGAAGTTTTGCATTTTCGCTGTCCCAGGAAAAATCTTTTGTAATGTTGTATGTTGGAATAGGGTAGGCAAAACCTCTTCCAACTGCGTCTCCTTCGAGCAGAAGTTCAAGAAAGGCCTTGTTTATCATGTCCATTTCTTTCTGGCAGTCGCCGTATTTAAAATTCTGTTCTTTGCCACCGACGATTGCTTTTTTATTTTTTAAATCTTCCGGGCAAATCCAGTCCAGAGTAATATTTGTAAATGGAGCCTGTGACCCCCAGCGGCTTGGAGTATTTACTCCATAAATATAGCTTTGAATGCACTGTTTTACGGCTTTGTAGTCGAGATTGTCAGTTTTTACGAAAGGTGCAAGGTAGGTGTCGAACGAAGAAAACGCCTGAGCCCCTGCCCATTCGTTTTGCATAATTCCAAGAAAATTTACAATCTGGTTAACGAGTGTAGAAAGGTGAGAAGCTGGTTTTGAAGTAATCTTGTCTGGAACTCCACCCAATCCTTCCTGAATAAGCTGCCTTAAAGACCAGCCGGCACAATAACCTGAAAACATTGAAAGATCGTGAATGTGAAACGCGCAGTTTTTGTGTGCTTCTGCAATTTCTGGTGTGTAAATGTTTTTTAACCAGTAATTTGCTGTTACAGTTCCAGAGTTATGGAGAATAAGTCCTCCGAGCGAAAAATTGACATTTGCATTTTCTTTTACACGCCAGTCGGACTGAGCTAAATAACCGTCCATGGTTGCGTTTATGTCGAGCATTAAAGATTTTTGATCGCGGAGAGCTTCGTGTTTTGCACGGTAAAGAATGTAAGCCTTTGCAACTTCAACTTCTTTTGCTTCTATAAGGACGTTTTCAACTACATCCTGAATTTCTTCAATTGCAGGAATTGAATGAGCACGACGACCTGCTAAAAGAATCCTTAAATTTTCTTCAACTTTGTCTGTAAGAAGCTTTGCTTTTTCTTCATCTGGAATTTTTGTTACGGCTTGTATTGCCTTATTGATTGCGTTTTCAATTTTTATTCGATCGTATTTTTCGATTGAACCGTTTCTTTTTACAACCTGTCTGAAAAATTCTTTAGTTTCTTCTGCATCATTCGAGCCTAAAAAACTTCGCCACTGTGGAAAAATTGACTGATCTTCGTTGTTTTGTTTTTTAGAGGATTCCACTGTTGTACTCTCCTGTTGTGCATTTTTTTTATTATGAAAGTGATGACGGCAGTTTGTTTTACCAGTCTTTTACTTTTTTGTTTCTTTATTTTTTCCGAGACTGTTTACTTCTGTTATAAACTCATCGAGGTTTTCAAAATGTTTGTAAACTGAAGCAAAACGGATATAAGCAACTTTATCAAGATCGAACAGACGCTCAAGAACAAGTTCGCCTAATTGCGAAGTCGAAATTTCTCTGTTTGCTTTTGCAGAAATTACAGCCCGATCTTCTATATCGTTGATTAAGTTTTCGATCATATCTGTAGAAACCGGTCGTTTTTCGAGGGCACGCGTAATTCCTTTTTCCAGCTTTTTGCGGTCAAATGGCTGTCTGCGGCCATCGCGTTTAATGACCATAAAAGGCTTTTCTTCGATTCTTTCGTAGCTTGTAAAACGATAGCCACAGCTTACACATTCACGGCGGCGACGAATAGATTCACCGTTTGCCATTGTTCGTGACTCGATTACCTTGTCGTCAAGACTACCGCAGTATGGACAACGCATTTTGATTTATCCCCTCAAAAATAGTGTTTTTTTAACAGTTGAATAATCATAAAACACTAAATCTAGGTTTGCAAGTGAATTTTAATTTTTTACGGCTCTTTGTTTTCTTTTTCGTTTTATTAAAGAACATTCAATTTGAAGTAATTCAAAATTTTCTTCATGTTTTTTGTCGTAAATTATAAACAATAGAATAAAAATCATTGAAGAATAACTAAGCCAGTCTGCAAATCTTTGAGCAACTGTAACTGTGCGTTCAAAAATTGGAATTGAAAGACTTAACTGTCCCTGTTCAAAAAGAGGAAGTTCTGCTGTAATTTTTCCTGCCGGATCAAGGACGACTGTATAGCCGGAATTTGTGCATCGGGCAAGTGTTGTCCTGAATTCAATTGCGCGGTAAGTGGCAACGGCATAGTGCTGATACTCTGCAGACTTGGTTTTTGACCAGGAATCATTTGTAATATTTATAAAAAGTTCAGCTCCAGCCTTCGAAAGTCCTCTGAAAACGTGACCAAAAGCATCATCAAAACAAATTGGAAATGCAACAAGAGCGGTTGTCTGGTTTTGAGAATTTTTATTCTTTACGAGAGAAATTACTTCTGTGCCGGAAGTGTTGTTTTGTGGAGTTGAAAGTGGAAGTTCAAAAACTGTATTTTTAGAGCCTGCTGTCCAGCCGTAGGAAAATCCTGCAATTTTTTTTATGAATTTTCTGACAGGTTCATAATCTACAAAAGGAATTGCTTCTGCAAACGGAACAAGATGAAGTTTTGAATATGCGCCTGCGTATTTTCCGTTTTTGTCAAATAAAAGGGCAGCGTTTGAATATTTGTGTCTTTCACTGTCTAGTATGAGTGCTCCGCCAATTACAAAAGGAACTTTTTTTTCTGCAATGAATTTTAAAAGAGGTTTTTCATCTGGCATAACTGAATAAAAATTTTCAGAATTAGGCCATCTTCTGTTTAGAATTCCTTCGCTCCAGACAACAAGGTCAGCAGAAAGTTTTTGTTCTCTTAAATGCTGTAATCCGTCGTCTGTAAGATCCTGTGAAATCCTTATTCCTGCCATTTCGTTTGAGCGTAAAGTGTCGAGATCCTGCTGAACTAAGACTGTGTTTATCTGCTTTACAGGAATGCGAGATTTTGAATATTGATATATTCCATAAAAAAGAGAAATAGCAAAAAGTGCAGCAACCGTGTTTACTGAAAGTTTGTAAGATTGTTTTATTTTTTGAATATTCAAACAGTTTTGTCCTGAAAAAAATATTAGAATTCCCTGAGCTACGACAGCACTAAAAAGCGCAAAAAGAAAAGAAACTCCGTATTGCCCCGTAATATCTGCAATCTGCATAATTACCGGCCAGCGCACTGCTGTCATTGAAAGAGTTCCCCAAGGGTAGGCTAAAAATCCTGTTGATTTGCACCATTCGTAAATAACCCAGATAAAGGCAAAATAGAAAATTCTTATTAAAACAAAAACTGGTGAACTGTCTTTGTTTTTTTTTGAAAACGGGTAGTAGAGAATAAGTGCAATAAAGGCTTCGATAAAGGCAGTTCCGGCAAGGCTTGCACCAAGAGTAAAAAAAGCCATTCCCTGAAAATTTTTTAACCAGAAACTTGAAAGAAGGTGTGTAAAACCTCCGTGAATCCAGAAAAGCCAGAAAGCTTCTTTATAGTTTTTACAACTTGAAATTACTATATAGAGTGGAACAAGTGAAAAAAGAGCTATAAAAGGGCAGCCGGTTAAAAATAATTCATTAGGAATTGCCAGCGCAAGAAGGAGCGCAGAAAACAAGGATAAAAAAACTTGTAAAAACGAAGACATTATAATATTATTTTATTCCATATTTATTATGTTTGCTACAAGTAGCACGCAT
>CAVKVK010000047.1:0-16024 GCA_963659855.1 Parabacteroides distasonis
TCTGGTCGTGTGTAACGTAGATCATTGTAGCCTTAAGACGATTATGGAGATCAGAAATTTCTGCACGCATAGAAACGCGGAGTTTTGCATCAAGGTTAGAAAGTGGTTCATCAAAAAGGAATACTTTTGGAGAACGAACAATAGCACGGCCAACTGCAACGCGCTGTCTCTGTCCACCAGAAAGAGCCTTTGGCTTACGTGTAAGATAGTTGTCAAGGTCAAGAACTTTTGAAGCTTCGCGAACGCGGCGATCAATTTCTGCCTTGTCAGTTTTGCGGATTTTAAGACCAAATGCCATGTTATCGTAAACTGTCATGTGCGGATAAAGAGCATAGTTCTGGAATACCATTGCAATATTGCGGTCTTTTGGCGGAATGTCGTTCATAAGTTCACCGTCAATGTAAAGTTCACCGCCGGTAATGTCTTCCAGACCTGCAATCATACGGAGAGTTGTAGATTTACCACATCCAGATGGTCCTACGAATACACAGAATTCTCCGTGTTCAATTGTTACATTTGATTTTTCAACAGCGAGAACATCACCGTCGTAAACCTTTGTAACTTCTTTAAGTTCAACCTTTGCCATTTAGTTTTCCTCCTCGTGGCGTGTAAGGGATTAGATTATGCGTTCTATATTAAAAAAAAAACAGATTGAATTCAATTATGAATTTTTATTTTTTTTAAGAATTTAAGTAAGCGGGATAAAACAAAACCTGCGCCGGATTGTAGCAGCGCCAAAGGCGTTCTGCTGACATTTTGTCAGCAGAATGGAGCGTCCAGCGGAACTGCGGAAAGCCGGATTTTACAAATACACAAACGCCCCGTAAAAACAAAGACAACGCTTTACAGTCAATTGCCGCCCCCCCCAAAAAAAACTAAAACAAAGATTTTACAAAAGGTTCAAGTTCAACAAAAAGAGCCGTAAAAAGAACTGCCGGAAGATAATTTGCAGTCTTTATTTTTTTTATTGCCATAATATTAAGGCCGATAAAAACTATTAAAAGTCCGCCGCTGCCTGTAATTTCGTCCAGAAGCTGATCTGTAACAAAAGGCGCAATCCAATAAGACAAAACTGTAAGAAGCCCCTGGTAAATAAAAATTGCAAGTGCGCTAAAAGCAGTTCCAATGCCCATTGCAACAGCCATTCCAATTGCAATAAAACCGTCAAGAATTGATTTTAACAGAATAATTGAATAATCGTGCTCTATTCCAGCTTTAAACGAACCAATAATTGCCATTGCGCCAACACAAAACAACACAGAAGAATTTAAAAAAGCATAAGCAAAATTCTTTTTTGGCTTTCCGCTGGAAAATTGTGCAGTACCCGTGTTTATTTCTGCAGCCGTTTTTACACCTGAAGAATCAAAACTTTTCTCTTCTGTCTGTTCATTCTGCTTAAAAAGACGGGCAAGTGCTTTTCCAGCCTTTAAAACTGCACCGTCAATATCAAGAGCCGTTCCTGTAATTCCACCTAAAATAACAGCAAGAGCAAGATAGACAACATTATGATATTTTAATGCCATCTGGATTCCCATAATAAACGTAACTCCGCCACAGGCAAAAGTAATTGAATCCGTCATTTTCTGGGGAATCTTTTTTGCAAAAAAAACACCAGTTAAAGAACCTGCAACAATTGCAAAACAATTTATAAAAACAGCAAGCATATTTTTTTTCCTTTTTTGGGCGTTCCCTGCCTTGCGGCAGGTCGGGCTATCCAGGGTTCCGCGCATTACGCGCTACATTCGAAAACGGCGGTTGCGCCACGCTCAACCGCCATTTTCGAACGCCTCCGGCGCCCTTACTATCCCTGACGCATAAACTCTAAAATTCTGTGTAAAAAAAAAGGACTGTTCAATCAGAACAGTCCTTTAACTCTGCGGAGAAGCTGACTTGAACAGCCACGACTTGCGTCACCAGCACCTCAAGCTGGCGTGTCTACCAATTCCACCATCCCCGCGGAACGAGTATTATATTATCTAAAAGTGATTTTTTAGTCAACAGCAAAATTGCAAATTTCTTAAAAAAAATCACTTTTTTTTTAGATAAAATCTCGACTAATAACCGGCGTTATCAAGCCCGCCTTGTTTTACCTGGAAATGTGCAAATTCCATACTGAAACTTGCTCTTCCCTGGGTTACAGAACGAAGGTTTGTAGAAAATCCAAACATTTTTGCCATTGGAGCAGTACAGTGGATAATTTCGCCGGTAGATTTTGAATCCTGACCGCTGATAATCCCACCGCGCTGAGTAATCTGGCTGATTGCTTCGCCTACAAATTCTACAGGACAGGTAATATCAACACTCATAACCGGCTCAAGAATTACAGGCTGAGCCTTTCTTGCAGCTTCGTCAAAAGCCTGTGCAGCACAGGCAGTAAAGGCAAATGGAGTTGCTGTAAGTTCGTTGTAGTCAATTTTTGTAACAGTTACGCCAACATCAGCACAAGGATAACCGTACTGAATTCCAGAAGCAAATGAGTTTTCAATTCCTGCTTTTACAGCATCGTAAATTTCATCTGGAATTTCGCCACTGTGAACAAGGCAAGTGTAAGTATTTCCCTGTCCCTGTTCATTCTTCTGTAACTTAATAGAAAGACCGGCATAATTGTCTTTTCCTGCAAGGTTTTTCTCCCAGGTACATGATTCTTCTGCTTCTGTGCTTACAGATTCGCGGTAAGTTACACGAGGAGCGCCAACATTTGCCTTAACTCCAAAATCGTCCTTCATTCTTGTAACAAGAACATCAAGATGAAGTTCGCCCATTCCGCTGATGATAAGCTGTCCAGTTTCTGCATCTTCGTGACTTGTAAATGTCGGATCTTCGCGGCTCATAACTGCAAGAGTTTCTACAAGTTTGTCTTTGTCAGAAAGTGTTTCTGGTTCAATTGCAACAGAAATTACAGGCTCCGGGAATTTTAAGCTTTCGAGCATAACCGGCATTCCTTCTGAACCAAGAGTGTCTCCGGTCGAAGCAAGTTTTAATCCGACAAATACCGCAATATCTCCGGCACTTACGCTGTCCATCTGTTCCATTCGGTTTGCATTTACACGAAGAATTCTGTTTACGCGTTCACGCTTCTTTTTTCCGACATTAAGATACTGGCTTCCTGCTGTAAATTTTCCAGAATAAACACGGACAAAACAAAGAGCGCCCATGTCCTTATCCTGTTGAATTTTAAACACAAGGCCAAGCGGCATTTTCTTTTCGTCACAAGGAACTTCAACTTCTTCTTCCTTATCTTTTTTTACATGGATTCCTTTTGCAGGCGGAACATCTGTCGGGCACGGAAGATAGTCAATTACAGCATCGATCAACGGCTGAACGCCCTTATCACGTCGGGCAGAACCTAAAACACAAGGAACGGCAGTGCGCGCAATTGTACAGCGACGTAAAGCATCTTTTATCATCTGGTTTGTAATTTCGCCACCTTCAAGATAAATCATTCCAAGTTCATCGTCGCTGGAAGCAACGTCGTCAATCAGTTTATTGCGCCATTTCTGGGCTTCTTCCATTCTCTCTGGAGCAATATCAGATTCACTAAAGGTTTCGCCTTCATCTTCTTCGTTCCAGCGGATTTCCTTCATTTTGATTAAGTCGATAAGACCTTCAAAATCTTCGCCCTGTCCGATTGGAATCTGAAGAGCAATTGTATTTGCACCAAATTTTTCTTTTACATCGTTAATTGAATAGAAAAAATCTGCACCAATTCTATCCATTTTGTTTACAAAACAAAGACGAGGAACATTAAAACTGTCGGCCTGTCTCCAGACTGTTTCTGTCTGTGGCTGAACTCCGTCAACTGCACAAATTACAGCAACAGCGCCATCAAGAACACGAAGCGAACGTTCAACTTCCGCAGTAAAATCTACGTGTCCTGGAGTGTCGATTATATTGATTGTGTATCCGTTCCACTGAGTTGTAATTGCGGCAGAAGCAATTGTAATTCCGCGTTCCTGTTCCTGCTTCATAAAATCCATTGTTGCAGCACCGTCATCGATTTCGCCGATTTTATGAATTTTTCCAGTATAAAAAAGGATTCGTTCTGTAGTTGTAGTTTTGCCAGCATCAATATGCGCCATAATTCCAATGTTGCGCATTTTCGAAAAATCAATAGCCATTTTCGTTTCCTAAAATAAAAATAAAAATTTCAAACGCGATTATATCAAAATCAAAAATCACTAACAATCAGTGATACGCGGGTCATTACAATCCGAGTTATTTTTAAGGTTCAAGTTCGTCCAAAGATTTTAAAACACAAGTACACATTTCTTTTATTTCCTGTGCCGGTTGAATCTGATCAGGCACCATTATAACTTTTAATCCAGCCTTGTATGCGGAAATAACACCATTCGGACTGTCTTCTACTGCTGCACAATCCTGGGGCAAAATTCCGATAGAAGCGCAGGCATTTGTATAAATTTCTGGATCCGGCTTAGAATGTTTTACGCTGTCGCCACAGGTAAGGGTTTTAAAATATTTTATAAGACCTGCTCTTGTTAGTTGACGTTCAACACTTGTCCGTCGTGTGGAACTTGCCAGAGCCAAAATATAATTTTTTTGAGAAAGACGTTTTAAACATTCTTCTGCGCCTTTCATTTTTTCTAATCCCTGAGATTCTTCAACTTTATAAAAAAAAGATTTTGCGTATTCATACCATTCTTTTGCTACAAAATTTTTGTCCTGTTTTTCAAAAAAATCCTGCAAAGTACGCAATGTATCCTGGCTCGCCTGCCCTACGCATTTATAATAAACGCTGTCCACATCTTTTAAGCCACGTTCTTTTGCAGCAAGTCTCCAGCATTTTTTGCAAAGACTTTCCGTATCTAAAAGCACTCCGTCCATATCAAAAATAAATGCTTTTACGTTTTTAATATTTTCGTTCATATTGAAAAGTCTAAAAAAAAAAAAATTCATTTGCAACTAAAAAAAATTATTTTTTTAAGATTTTTATAAATCTGCTATTGACACTTTTTTTTGATTCGTATAGATTATTGGAACATTCACTTTCCCCGATTGTGTAATGGTAGCACTTCAGATTCTGGTTCTGACTGTGGGGGTTCGAATCCTCCTTGGGGAATATAAAAGAGCTGGCTTAAAGGTCAGCTTTTTTATTTACTGGCTCCATCGAATATCGGTTTAGTTCATCGCCCTCTCAAGGCGGGGAGACGGGTTCGACTCCCGTTGGAGCTACATATTTTTTTTTGAGACGGAAGACACTCATTTAGGGTGTCTTTTTTTTATGCGAGACAAATAAACGGAGTCGAACCGCGGAGCGAGCGCGCCGACGAGGCGAAAAGGTGCCATGGAGCTCCCCGGCAGCGAGTGCAAACCAATGTTTTCTTACCTTGAAAAACCTTTCAATCTTCCGTAAAATCAAGATCATGAATCATCTGACAGGAACCGTCCTTAGTGGCTCAAACAACGTTTTTGATGTTGAATCAGTTTCAGACGAAGACGGAAGTTTTACAGTACGCTCGTGTGCTCTTAAAAGCAAAAGATTAAAATCGGACAAAAAATACTACAATCCGCTTGCGCCGGGCGACATTGTCGAAATTGAACTCGACAGTCTTGAAGAAAAAAAAGGTCAGATAACGGCTTTAGTTCCACGCAAAAATGAATTTGTCCGCTGGAACGTAAAAGGACGCTCACCTCAGCTTCTTGCAGCAAATCTCGATTACATCATTCTAGTAACAACCCCAGGAGAGCCTGATTTTAGACCGCGATTTATCGACCGCGAACTTGTTCAGGCAGAGCGCCAGGGAATTGAACCAGTAATTCTTATAAATAAATGCGATCTTCCTTCCGCACAGGATCCGGATTTTTTAAACCAGTTAAGCATCTGGGAAAGCCTTGGATACAAGGTTATGAAGATTTCTGCAAAAACAGGAGAAGGACTTGTTGAATTTGCAAGCCTGATCCACAACAAACTCAGCGCCCTTGTAGGACAGTCTGGAGTTGGAAAATCTTCTCTCGTAAACGTTCTAGACAATTCAGTTGTATTAAAAACAGGAAGCCTTTCAAAAAAATACGGAAAAGGAAGCCATACAACAACAAAAGGAACACTTCTCCACATCAAACTAAACGAATCCTTAACCGGAGGAATCCACGGCCCGACAGCTTCAATCATAGACACTCCGGGCGTAAGAAGATTTGTTTTGCACGGAATCGAAGCAAACGACCTGGCACTTTATTTCAGGGAAATGGCACCTTTAGTCGGAAAATGCAATTTTGGGTTAAGCTGTACACACACAACAGAACCAGGCTGTAAAATCCTGGAAGCAGTGTATTCAGGCGTTATCAGCGAAGAAAGGTTTGAAAGCTGGAAAAGAATCAGCGAAGAAATAAAAAGCGGCAGCTGGACAGATTAAAAAAATGTGGCATCAAAAAACACTCGAAGAACTTGCATATTTCAGGATCCGGGACACAATTGCCGGATTTTGTGCAGGAGAAGAATCTTCTCAATTATTAAAAACAAAACTTCCACTCACGCAGACAGACAAAATTGAAGAATTAAAAAATTTAAGCCGTGAATGGGAAAGAATTTTAAGCACAAAAACAAACGCAGGAATAAAAGGCTGGGGACCAATTCACTCTTTTTTAAAGTTTCTTAAAGTTGAAGGAACTACGCTTGAACAGGAGCAGATTTTTGCAATTCTACAGTTTGCAACTTCAGCCTTAGAAGCAGAAGAATCAATAAATCTGGCTTCAAAAACTTTGAGCGTAAAAAAACTGCTTTCTCTTTCGCAGACTCTTAACTTACAGGAACTTTCTGTCGTTAAAAACGAAATTTCAAGAATCTTAGACAAAGACGGACAGTTAAAAGACCTTCCAGTTTTAAGAGAAATTCGCTCAAACATTGCCCGCCTTCATACGGAAATTGCAAGTGCACTCAAAAAATACACAAGTGATTCAAGCCTTGCGCCCGCCCTTGCAAGCAACGTTCCGGCATTCCGCGCAGACCGCCAGGTTCTTGCAGTAAAAGCAAATATGAGAACGCGCATCAACGGAATTGTGCACGAAGTAAGTTCTTCAGGCCAGACAATCTTTGTAGAACCAGATGAAGTTGTAAGAAAAAACAATGAACTGATTCAGGAAGAATTCCACCTGCAAAGCGAAACCAGAAAGATTTTTACAGAACTTACAGCAAAACTTTCGCCATATACAGAAAGTCTGCGCCTTTCTCTAAAAGTTCTTATAAAACTCGACCAGACCTGTGCAGCAGCCCGCTGGGGAATTTCAAACGGCTGCACTTATGCACTTTTGTGCCAGCAGGAAGACGGTTCATTTATTCCTCCTGCACTAAACGCAGCCCGGCATCCTTTGCTTGGAGAAAAGGCAGTTCCAATCGACATGAAATTTTTGCCAGAAAAAAGAATTCTGATTATTACAGGACCAAACACTGGCGGAAAAACCGTAAGCTTAAAAACATTTGCACTTTTTGCTTTGTTAAACCAGACAGGCTTCCCGCTTCCGGCAAAAGACGGAACAAGGCTGCCTGTATTTAATTCACTTTTTGCAGACATTGGAGATGAACAGTCGATTGACCAGAGTCTTTCAACTTTTTCTGCCCACATGAAAAACATTGCAGCAGCAGTAAAACATTCAGACGAAAAAAGTCTCGTTCTTCTCGACGAATTAGGCAGTGGAACCGACCCGCAGGAAGGCGGAGCAATCGGAATGGCAGTTTTAGACCAGCTCATAAAAGCAAAAGCCTTTGTTCTGGTTACAACTCACCACGGAATTCTAAAAAACTACGGTTACACAAATGAATATTGCATTAACGCAAGCGTAGATTTTGACAGCGACACTCTAAGCCCGAATTATCGTCTTTTAATGGGAATTCCAGGCGAAAGCCACGCACTCGACATTGCCAAGCGTTCCGGGCTTCCGTCTGCAACAGTAGAAAAAGCAAAAGAATACATTCAAAGCGAACAGGCCGACGTAAGCACGCTCATAAAAGGTCTTACAGAAAAACACGCCCAGGTTGCAAAACTCGAAAAAGAAGCAAAAGCACGCGAAAGAGAACTGGCAGAAAAAGAATTAAAATTCCAGCAGAAAATGCAAAAATTCCAGGAAAAGGAAATTGAATTAAAAGAAAGAGAACAGCAGGAATCTGCACTTTTCGTAAGCGAAACCCGCAAAAAGCTGGAAAATCTTGTCCGCACCTTACGCGAAGGCGAAATAAACCGCGAAAAAACACTCAATGTAAAAAGTTTTTTAAACGAACTTACGGGCAAGGTTGAACAAAACGAAACTTATCTGGAAGAACAAAAACTCCGCCTCGAAAAACAAAAAGAAGAACTTGAATTAAAACTCCGCAATTCACCAGTTCTGGCAGAAAACGGAATGATTATAAAACAGGCAAACTCTGGCAAAAAAAATTCAAGCAAAAAAACAAAGAAAAAGCTGAGCAATGCAGAAGCACTCGCATTTGCAAAAAACACATATTCACAGGACGAAGCCGACAAACTAAGCGCACAGGCAGGTTCATCGTTTGTAACAAAGATTCAGCAGACACAAGACACGCCGCTTGAGTTTAAAGCCGGAGCTGAAGTATTGCACAAACTTACAAAAAGACGCGGAAACTTAATTTCTCAGACAAAAAAAGGAGTGTGGTCTGTTCAACTGGGCTCAATCCGCATGGAACTAAAAGAAAAAGACCTTGAACTTGTAAAGCCGTCAGTTGTCCGGGCAACAGTAAGCATAGAACTTTCAGAAGATGCCAGCGGACTTGCAAAACCAGTCTTTGAGCTTCGCCTTTTGGGCTTAAGAGAAGAAGAAGCAATAAAGTCACTTGCACGCCAGCTAGACCTTTGCCAGATTCACAACTTTAAAAACTTTTCAATTATTCACGGAAAAGGAAACGGCATTTTACAGCAGTCAGTTCAAAATTATCTGTCACAGTATCCTGCCGTAAAAGATTTTCATTATGCAGAGCCGGAAGACGGAGGGTTTGGAAAAACTTACGTTGAATTAATTTAAGGAGGGGAAAGACTTCCCCTGCGCTCCAACCACGCTGCGCGTGTTTTCCGCTACCCTTTCGCCTAGGGGCTAAGCCCCTAAAACCCCAAAAGTTTAAAACAGTATTTTTTATTTACTTAAATTAAAACTTACAGTTCTTAAAACATCGCCAAAGACGCCAGCCGCAGTAACTCCGGCACCAGCACCGTAACCACGGACAGTCAAAGGAATTGGTGTGTAGCGTGCAGTTTCAAAGACAAATGCGTTTTCTCCGCCTTTTACGCCGTACAACGGATCATCTGCACCAACTTCTAACATTCCGACAGAAACCTTTCCTTCTTTGATCGAAGCTCCCATTCTAAGAACTTTTCCTTCTTTCTTGAGTGCAGACATTTTTTCTTCAAAATAAGAATCAACTTCATTCAATCGAGCCATAAATTCATCAACACTTCCCTCGATCGAAAAATCTTCCGGGAAGATTGAATTCATTTTTATGTCAGAAAGTTCAATTTCAATTCCTGCTTCACGGGCAATAATCAAAGCTTTGCGGGCAACGTCTGTGCCTTTTAAGTCGTCGCGTGGATCTGGTTCAGTAAAGCGCATTTCCTTAGCTTCTTTTACAGCTTCGCTAAACTTTTTGCCTTCGTCGAGTTTTCCAAAAATATAAGAAAGCGAGCCCGACATAATTCCAGTAAAACCAACAAGTTTATCGCCAGATTTAAACAGATTCTGCAAAGTGTCAATTATAGGAAGTCCAGCACCAACGTTTGTTTCATAAAGGAAACGTACATGATTTTTATTTGCAGTTTCGCGGAGTTTTTTGTAGTAATCCATGCTCATTGAATTAGCACGTTTGTTTGGAGTTGCAATGTTCATTCCTGCGTTAAGAATATCAAGATAACGCTCCGGCAAATCGTAACTTGCAGTACAATCTACAAAAATCGGATTTAAAGGCTTTGTTTCTTTTACAAACTTTAAGATTTCATCAAGGTTTGTTTTCTTTCCGGAAGCAGCAACTTTTTGTCTCCAGTCTGTTAAGTCAAGGCCGTTTCCGTCAAGCAACATTCCACTCAATGTAGAAATACAGCAAACCTTTATATCAATATTCTGTTCTTTTAGTTTTTTCTGCTGTTCAAAAATCTGATCAAGCAGCGCACCGCCGATTGTTCCAGCTCCAAAAGCAAAAACTTCTACTGGCTGAGTTGTATTAAAGAAAAAGCGATGTGTTGTTTTTACAGCAATGTCGCCGTATTCACCGGCAATTACAGTAGAAATTGAGCGTTCGCTTGAGCCCTGTGCAATTGCAAGAATATTTATGCTGCGGCTAGAAAGTGCATTAAAGAATTTTCCTGCAACGCCACGGTTTTCTTTCATTCCGTCGCCGACGATAGAAACAATTGCACAGTTTTCAATTACGCTTACAGGATTTATTACGCCTTCACGGATTTCAAAAGCAAATTCTGCTTCGAGAACGTCTTTTACTAAAACTGCCTGAGTCTGTCTTACACAAAAAGAAATTGTATATTCAGAAGATGACTGTGTAATTAAAAGCATGCTGATTCCGGCACGGCTTACGGCAGCAAAAATACGGCTTGCAATACCGGTTTTTCCTTTCATTCCACCGCCACTTACAGAAACAAGGGCTGTATTTTTTAAGCATGAAATTCCACAAACTGGTCCTACTTTTTTTTCTGATTCAAATGGACCGCGGCCAATTCTGGTTCCACGCGCAGACGGATTGTGAGAATTTAAGCTCCAGGCTTCAATTCCTTTTGCAACGAGAGGGGCTAATGTTTTTGGATGAAGAACTTTTGAGCCAAAGAACGAAAGTTCCATTGCTTCTTCATAAGTCATGTCATCAACTAAAATTGCATCGCTTACAACGCGAGGATCGGCAGTGTAGATTCCGTCAACATCCGTCCAGAATTCAACCTTAGAAGCAGAAAGACAGGAACCGATTATTGCTGCAGAAAAGTCTGAACCGTTGCGGCCTAAAAGTCCCATTTTTGGTTCATCTTCTGCATGAGCTGTCCAGGCACACACAAATCCAGGAAAAAGCAGAATCTGAGCCTGTCCCGATTCTGCTCCGTCACGATAAGGGCCTAAGGCATCGCTTGTGCGGGCATAGTCTGGATCACATTCTTTCTGGTTACCAGTTCCAAAGATGAATTTCCGGCTGTCCAAAACAAGCACATTCTGTTTTTTAGCAAGAAGAATTGCATTTATAATCGGAACACAGCACAATTCTCCCATTCCCATAATGCGGCAATGAATTGATTCCGGACATTCTCCAAAAGAAGCAACGCCTGCAAGAAGTTTTTCAAGTTCAGTAAAATTTGATTCAATCTTTGACATTGTTAAAGATGAATCAAAGCCTTCTACAGCAGACTGCAACTCTGCACAGATTTCTTCGTGAGTTTTTTTAATATTATTAACAAAATTTGACGGTTGAGCGCCCTGAATGCACCCATCAATAGCAGCCTGCAAGGCATTCGAAACACCAGCAACAGCAGAAACAACAACGCTGATTCTTCCAGTCTTTGCACGACCAGTCATAATAGCTACAGAATCAAGCATTCTGCGGGCAGAGCCCATAGATGTACCACCAAATTTCAATGTAAGCATACAAACCTCAAACAGCGGAAAAAAAAAGTTCGCTAAAAAATAATTTAGCGTAAAGTATAATGAAATAAAAAATCAGTTACAACAAAGAGTTTTTTTATTTGCAGCCCTGTCAAATTGCTCAAAAAAAAGGACAATTTTCCAATGTTTGCTAAAAAATTTTCAAAGTGATAAACTTTTCAGCGTTTTATTACACAAAGGCTGTTATGCACGGTTAAAAAACATGTCAAAACAAAGACACTAACAATCCACAGCCGTGCGCAATTGTAATCAGCACAAATATTTATTCTGGAGTTTATTATGAAACCAACATTACTCGTACTCGCAGCAGGAATGGGAAGCCGCTACGGTGGAATTAAACAGATTGATACAGTAGGCAAAAACGGAGAATGTCTTTTAGACTACGCAGCTTACGATGCAAAAAAATGCGGTTTTGGAAAAGTAGTTTACATAATCCGCAAAGACATTGAAAAAGACTTCCGCGAACGCCTTTTCGACAGAATCGCAAAAAACATGGACGCACAGTACGTTTTCCAGTCGCCAGAAATGCTTTTAACTGCTGAAGAATATTCAAAAGCACAAAAAGCAGACCGCAAAAAGCCATGGGGAACTTTACATGCAGTTCTCTGCGCAAAACAGGCACTTAATACGCCTTACGCAGTAATCAACGCCGATGACTATTACGGCCGTTCAGCATTCGAAACACTCGGCAGCTATCTTTCTTCAATCAGCAACGACAGCACAGAACACGCAATGGTAGGCTACATTTTAGGCAAAACAATGAGCCGCAACGGTTCAGTAAGCCGCGGAATCTGCCAGACAAAAGACGGCTACCTTGAATCAATCACAGAAAACACAAAAATCTACTACACTGGCGAAAACTTCAACGGAGACAAGATTGAATCCGAACTCAACGGAAAAGTTTATTCACTTACAGGAAACGAAACTGTCAGCATGAATCTTTTCGGCTTTACACCGGCAGCTTTTGACGAATTTGAAAATTACTGGAATTCTTTCAGAAAAGAAAATCTCGAAAGTCCAAAGGCAGAAGCACTTCTTCCAGTAGCAGCAAGTCAGATTATTAAAGACAACAAAGGAAGAATCAAAGTATTTACATCGCAGGAAAGCTGGTTTGGCATGACTTATGCCCAGGACAAACAGGTTGTAAAAGATGCAATCGCAGACAAAATTGCAGACGGATACTATCCTGAAAAACTGTGGGAAAACTAATTGAAACTCTTAACTCCAATCCGCTCCCAAAAAGTCTGGGGCTATGAAGACTGGATTGCTTCAACCCACAAAGACGGACCTCAAAAAGAATTCGTTCAACTCGTAAAGGATTATCCATTACTCGTAAAAATCATTCAGGCGAACGACACACTTTCTGTGCAGGTTCACCCGGATGATAAAACCGCAGTTGAATTAGAAGGAAGTGGTGCACGGGGCAAAACAGAATGCTGGTTTGTCTTAGATGCTGCTCCTGGTTCTAAATTGATTTCTGGCTTAAAACAAAAATATTCAACAGACGAACTAAAAAAAGCGATAAAAGAAAACACCTTGCAAAATCTTTTAAACAGCGTAGAAGTAAAAAAAGGTGATTTTATCTTTATTCCTTCGGGAACAGTCCACGCAATTGGCGGCGGACTAAGGCTTTTAGAAGTTCAGCAGAGCTGCAACATTACGTACCGTCTCTACGACTGGGGGCGGGAACGCGAACTTCACATAGAAAAAGGTTTAAAGTCAATAAAATACGAAAAATACACACAGGCAAGAGCCGATTCAAAAGACTTTGACGCTTCAAAGATTCAATCTTTACCTGCAGTTTTTGAATGTCCTTATTTTGAACTTGCCAAAAAAGAATTTTCCGGTGGATATTCGTATCTTTGCCATTCTTCTTCAAATTATGAACTTTTATTCTGCGTAAATGCACAAAACTTAAAAGCGAGTGCAACAATGAGCGACGGACAAAAAGTTAAGATAGAAAAAATTCTTTCTGAACAGATTTTTGCTGTAAGCCCTGGCGAAAAAGTAACGTTAGAAGGCAAAGGCGAAGTAATCAGAATCAAAGCAAGATAAAACGTCTGCATAAAAAAAAACGGGAGAAGAATTTTTCTCCCGTTTTTCGTCAATTTTTAATTCAATAAAATTCTATTTATTCACTCTGATAATTGTTTCCAGCGCAATCTTCATCATATTTGTAAAAGTTGTCTGTCTTTCTTCTGCTGTAGTTTCGCCGCCTTTTAAAATGTGATCGCTTACAGTCATAATTGCCATTGCATGACGTTTATACTGAGCTGCGAGCGTAAAAAGTTCTGCACTTTCCATTTCAATTCCTTTTACGCCGTATTCCTTCCATTTTTTCCAGTTTGCATTTATATCATAAAAAAAATCAGAAGAAACAACTGAACCAACGCTGTAACGAATCTTCATTTCTTCTGCAATTGTGTCAGCAGTCTTTACAAGATTAAAATCCGCAGTTGGAGCAAAATGAAGATTTCCAAAACGCTGATTCAAAAGACAGGAATCCGAACACGCCGAATTAACAAGAATCGTGTCCCTCAACTCTAAATCTTCCTGAATTGCACCGCAGGTTCCAACTCTTATTGCATTTTCCACGCCGTAATCCTTAAAAAGTTCAGTCACATAAATCGAAAGCGAAGGCTGTCCCATTCCAGTTCCCTGAACACTTACAGGCACGCCTTTATAAGTTCCCGTAAAACCATACATTCCGCGAACTTCGTTATAAAGTTTTGCATTTTCAAGAAAATTTTCTGCAATAAATTTTGCACGAAGCGGGTCTCCAGGCAAAAGAATATTTTTTGCAATTGCTCCTTCCGCTGCATTGATGTGTGTACTCATTTTTTCTCCAGATTTTTTTTATTTTTTTTAAGGGCACATCCTGCCCTTTCGGGCAGGACCGGGCTATTCGGGGTTCCGCGTCTTACGCGCTCCATTTGTTGTGGGGTTTCGACAGGCTCAACCGCCACAACAAACGCCTTCGGCGCCCCTGCTATCCCTTGTGCATCACAGTTTTAACAGAAAAATGCCCCGTAAACGCCACCAGCAAGAACGATAAAAACAGGATGCAATTTTGTCGTAAACAAAACAAACAGACAGATTAAATAAAAGGCTGCATTTATTGCACTGATTGTAATTCCAGACTGCCAGGTTGTAATGTCAGCTGCAACAAAACCAGAAGTAAATGTAATCAATGCAAGAATAATGATTTTTGCGGCTGCAACAGCAATTACACCAGAAACTGCCGGGCGCAGTGTAGAAAAAGCCGCCTGAACGCCTTTTTTTTCTGAAAATTTACCAAAATAGCGGGCAATTAAAATAATCGTAATCAGCGAAGGTAAAACCTGGCCAATCGTCGTAATAAATCCGCCAAAAACACCGTAAAGTTCAGTTCCAACGTATGTAGCAAGGTTTATTCCGATTGGACCTGGAGTAGATTCAGAAATTGCAACCATGTTGTAAAACTTATCAAGACTTAAAAGCTGCAGATTTTCAACAACAATCTGCTGAATAATCGTAATTCCAACCTGACCACCGCCAATTGTAATAAGACCAATATAAAAGAAAACGGCAACAAGAAGAAAAAGTCCTGGAACCGTCTGTCCTAAAATTTCTTTACTTATAAAACTGTAAAAGGCTTCCATTATTTTGCCTCCTCATCATCTTTCTTTGCAGAATTTTCAATTTTTGCAGTCTTTTTAAAATCTCCGCGGAATCCGGCAATAATAACACCGATTGCACAGCTTCCAAGAATAATCCAGATTGTTCCAACGTTTAATACAAAAATCAAAAGGAATGAAACAACTAAAAGAATAAATCCAAAAATATTTTTTACAGATTTTTTTGAAAATTTATAAACGGCACTTGTAAGAATTGCAGCAACAGCCACGTTAATTCCGCGCAAAGCACGCTGAACCCAGGGAATTTCTGCAAAATTGTTAATAAAGAGAGCGATTATTGTAATAATAATCAGCGAAGGCAAAACCATTCCAAATGTAGAAACGCAGGCTCCAAGTACGCCCAATTTTTTGTAACCGGTAAAGGTTGCAACATTTACGGCAATAATTCCCGGAGTAGACTGACCAATCGCAAACCAGTCCAAAAGTTCTTCGCTTGTTGTCCAGTTACGTTTTTCTACAAGTTCAAGTTCAAGAATCGGAAGCATTGCAATTCCACCACCAAAGGTACAAAGTCCAACCTTAAACATTACAGAAAACAACTCCCACAGAATTTTAAGTTTTTCTTTCATTTTTTTGTTTTCCTTAGCCCGCAGGCTCAAATTTTGTTTTTAACAATATATCAACTCTCAATCACTTTTTGAATATAGTGTCGAAAGTCGAGATACATAAATTCAAATAGCCTTTCACCGGGAACCTGCCCCAAGCCGCACGGTTGAGACAAGCTCAATGTGCGTTTGTGTCAG
>CAVKVK010000048.1:0-15759 GCA_963659855.1 Parabacteroides distasonis
GGCATAATTTAATAATTGTTCCTGTTTACGCCGTCCTTCGTTTGCAAGGGCGGCTTTATTTTTTTAAATTTAATAATTGATTTTCGAGACGGAAAAGTGAATTTTTTGTAAAAAAAATGCGCCCCGTGCCAGAGCGGTGGCGAGAGCCAGTCCGAAGGACTGAGGGGTACCGAACCGCGCAGGGACGACGAGACGGAAGATGTGGCAGCCAAAGATTAAAACTAAATTTTTAACTGGAGCCCAAGTTTTGCAACTTCGGTAATTGCAGAGGTGATTTGTTCGACACTTCCTGAGGCTTCCTGCAAACGGTTAGAAATTGCCGTCGACGATTGAACCTGCTCGTTTATTGAAGTTTTTATTTTTTCCGAAAGATTTGCAATATTTTTTATGGCCTTGTTTGTAGAACTGATAACTTCTTCCGCCTGTTTTGTGCTCAGATTATTTTTTTGAACAAGTTCCTGGATTTTTGCGGTTGAAGAAACGGTTTGTGCGGCAAGTGCCTTTACTTCTTTTGCAACAACACTAAATCCACGCCCGGCATCCCCTGCATGAGCAGCCTCGATTGCAGCGTTGAGAGCAAGCACGTTTGTTTTTTCTGCAATGTCATTGATAAGTTCAACTGCATGAGTGATTTGTTCTGTAATTTGAACGAGAGATTTTAGTGAAGAGTCGGCTTCGTTTATCATCTGGTTGGTTGATTCGACTGTTGAAGCAACATTTGCAACGTTTCCGGAAATGTTTTTAATGCTTTCTGCAAAATTTTCCATTGAAGAAGAAATTGTAGAAATGTTGTTGTTTACTGATTCAGATTGATTTGAAACAACATCTGCTTTTTCGGACATGGTCTGCATTGTCTGTTCGAGCAATGAACGGCTTTTATTTCGTTCCTGGAGAAGAAGGGCGCTATAAATTGAGCATGAAATCTGGTCGCGCAATGTTGAAAAAGCCACACCGTTGTCGTTTGTTGATTCAAACACAATGTAACCGAGATAACTGTTCTGGTAATGCAGAGATTCAACTTCGTAGATTGCAAAATCTGCTGAATTGTTGATTGTGTCTGGAATTATTTCGTGGGTTTTAAAAGTTAATCCGCCTTCCGGAAGTTTAACTTTTTCTCCGCGACGTACGGCAAGCATTAAGCGGCTTGTTTCTGGAATTTGGTTGTTTTCTTCTGTGTACGTGCAGTTATTGTAAAGTACGAGATAACAGCCACTCATTCCGATTTTTGGCAAGGCTGATGTAATAATTTCGAAAAGTTTGTTTAAGTCTGAACAAGAAAGAATATCTGTGCTGACCTGGCGCAAGGTTGATTCTTTTCTGGTTTCGAGAAGGTTTGATTGTTTTTGAGTTCTGCAGTCAAATTCGTTTAAGAGAACCCGCGCCTGCTGAAGCAGATTTTCGCATTTAGTTGAAATTGGCGTTTGAAAATTTGAATCTGACAGACTTTCTGCGCGCAAAATAGAAAGAATGTCCTGCCATACAGAAAATTCTTTTGAAAGTTTTTCGTATTTGTTGAGACCGACAGAAATTGCCTGTAAAAAAGTTTTTGAACGTTCTTCTTCCTGCGCATCTTTTACAAAGGCTTCGATGATTGTTTTTGCGTAAGAATTAAAAAATTCAATCGTTTCTGTACTTGCGTAGCGTTCATGATTTACAAGTTCTGATATTTTTTGAATTACCTGATTTGTCCATTCTGTGCCTGAAAGTTTTTGTGCTAAAAGTTCATTTTGTAACGCAACTGGAAGAGCTTTTGATTTTATAATTTTTTTCTTTGCTGTTAGCCCGATTTCTTTTTTGCTGGTTAAATATGCGTTGTTTACCGCAACTGATGTGCAGCCACAAGATTCTCCCAAAACAAGATGCGAATTGTAGCGGAATTCCTGCTGAAAGCCTTTATTGTTAAAAATTGACTGCAAGGTGTTGTAAGCTTGAATTCCCTGTCCGTAAAATGGCATTTCTACCGAAGTAATTGGCGGATTAGACCATGCTGCGTCGTTTGTTCCGTTGTAACCGCAGACTGCAATGTCATGAGGAATTGAATAACCTTTGCGGATTAATTCTTCCTGGGCACCGATTGCAACGTTGTCGCCAACTGCAACAATTGCCTGAATATCCTGCCCGATTTTGAGTCCTTTGTCGATAAATGCATTTACAGCTTTAATTCCATCGTTGATTGACCAGCCTCCGTAAGGCGAAATTAAGTCTTCGTTTATTTGAATTCCGTGTTTTTGTAAACCTTCGAGATAGCCTTCAAATCGTTCTTTTGCATAAATATGAGTTTCTGGACCGCGAATAAATGCTATTTTTGTAAAATGATGAACCGTTATTAAATGTTCTATAAGTTCAAGTTCTCCAGCTTTGCAGTCCGTAATAATAAGAGGTTTTCCTTCGATTTTAAATGTCATGCAGACGAGAGGCGTTTTCTGGAATTTTTTGTAAAAGTCAAAAGTTTTCTGATCTACATCGCTGGAAGCCCAGGAAATAATTCCTGCAACAGAATCGTCAGTTAAAAGATGATAAATTATAGAACCCTGACCTTTATTTAAAACCGGCCCACGAAACGTAATAAGTGGAATTCTGTCTTTTTGACAACTGGAAACAATGCCTTTCCACATTTCACGGCCTGTTGCATCTATTAACGAACGTGTTAAAAAAGCAATGGTATTCTTGTTCATTATAAAACCTCAAGTTGAATTTAAAAATCTGCCCTCGTTCTCCCTATTATATGCGCAAAAATGTGAAAAATAAATAAAATTGATGTTGCTAAAAAATAAAGACTGCCAAAAAACTTTAGTTCAATATTTGAATAGTTTTGACAGCCTTTTTTATTGAAAAAACTAGAAATTTCCGCCGTTCCAGCCCCAGTTTTTATAGCCAGAATACGTAATGTAAATTTTGTCGCCAGGAATTCCAAGTTCCTTCTGGAAAATTTCGCATAATTTTGCACTCATTTTTTGACTGTCAGCTGCGTTTACTTCGCCTAAAACTTCAACAGAAATAAATGCGCCTTTTTCTAACTTTTTTCCGCCAAAGTAAAGGTCATAATTGTCTTCAAAACCGAGCATTAAATAAGATTCCGGCTTTCCCATAACAGAAATTGCTTTTCCGATTTCTGATTTTAAAACGTCGCGTTTTTCCTGCGGAACGTTGATTGTGATTTTTGAGTTTATCATTGGCATAATTGGCCTCCGTTTTTTTTGGTTGGAAAATTTTTCCGCATTTAATTATTAAAAATCTAAAAAAATATGCAATAAGAAAAATTCAATTCTAATAAAAAACAGGTATAATTATTTTCAGGGCGTTTCCCGTGCACGCACGGGTCGGGCTATCCGCACTTCGCCGTCTTGCGCGGCTCATTCCTGCGCTTGCGCTCCGGAACTGCTTTGCAGGTGCTGCTATCCCTAACGCAAAACTTTATTTATGCTGGCTAAAAAAAGAGGTAAAAATGATTGATTATGCAGAAGGTTCTGGAAAACAATATCACACAGGAGTTGGTCCGGACGATATTGGTAAATATATAATTCTTCCTGGAGATCCAAAACGATGTAAAAAAATTGCCGAGCATTTTGACAATGCAAAGCTGGTTGCGGATGTCCGCGAGTTTACAACTTATACAGGCACTCTTGAAGGTGTAAAAGTCAGCGTTACTTCCACTGGAATTGGCGGTCCGTCGGCTTCTATTGCAATAGAAGAACTTTCTAAATGTGGCGCTCACACATTTTTGCGTACTGGCACCTGCGGCGGAATGCAAAAAGAAGTTTTAAGTGGCGATATTGTAATAGCAACCGGCGCTGTCCGCATGGAAGGAACAAGCCGCGAGTTTGCACCAATCGAATATCCGGCAGTTCCTGACATAAATTGTGTAAATGCACTTATAAAGGCAGCCCAGGATAAAAAAATTCCTTATCATGTGGGAGTTGTTCAGTGTAAGGATTCTTTTTTTGGTCAGCACGAACCAGAAGTTATGCCTGTAAGTTATGAACTTGAAAATAAATGGCAGGCCTGGGTTAGAATGGGCTGTCTTGCAAGCGAAATGGAATCTGCAGCACTTTTTATTGCCGGTTCATTTTTGCGGGTAAGGGTTGGTTCTTGTTTTCTGGTTGTGGCAAACCAGGAAAGAGCAAAACTTGGGCTAGAAAATCCTCAGGTTCACGATACTGAACTTGCAATAACCGTCGCTGTTGAAGGCTTAAGAAATTTAATAAAAGACGATTTAAAAAATGGCAGAGCGAATCGATAAAATTCACATAAAAGGCTATTCAATAATTCAGGATAAAAGTGCTTTTTGTTACGGAATTGACGCTGTGCTGCTTGCAGATTTTGCATTAAAAATACAGCGGACAAAACCAAAATCAACTTTTGTCGATCTTGGCTGCGGAAATGGAATTATTCCGATTTTGCTTTGTGCCCAAAACGACGAGTTAACTGGCACTGGACTTGAAATTCAACCAGAAATGGTAGATATGGCAAGGCGTTCGGTTGAACTTAATTTGCTTAATGACAGAATAAAAATTATTGAAGGCGATATAAAAAAAATAAAAGAATATTTTGAGCCGGAATGTGCGGATTTTGTTACTTCAAATCCGCCGTATATGATTCCGTCGCGTGGACGACAAAGTGAAAATTCTGCAAAAATGATTGCAAGACAGGAACTTTTGTGCAATTTGAATGATGTTGTAAACGCAGCGAGTTTTTTATTAAAAAAAAATGGCCTTTTTTGTATGATTCATCGTGCAGAAAGAAAAGATGAAATTTTTGACTGCCTTATAAAAAATGGCTTTAACCAGATTTTGTGGAAAAATATAAAACCAAATAAGGAAAAGTCAGCTAATTTAATTCTTTTTTGTGCAACTTCAAATAAAACTTCTGGCAAAGACGAAAAAATGGAAAAACAAAAAGATCTGATTATTTATGACGACAACGGAAATTACACTCTTGAAGTAAAAAAAATTTACGGCAGAGAATAGAATTGAAAAAAACTGACATTTTTTGTAGACTTTGGAGATTTCCGAAATCAAATTAGAAAATACAGTCAAATATTAAAAAAAGAAAACAGAAAGTTAGATGAAAATTTTAAAACTTGTTTTATACTGATATTTGGAGAAATGGAATTGTAGCAGGCCCTGATTTTTGGGCAATTTACTTGGAGATTTATTTTGATAGAAAAGTTTACAGATATTTCAGTTTCTTCTCTTGAAACTCTTGCAGATGTAATGAGCGAATGTACGGATTCATTTTTGTTCATTTTAAATCCGCTTGAAGATTCAATTTTTGTTTCTGAACAGGCAACGGCTTTTTTTGATTTTCCTGGAAAAAAGTTTGGACATGCGCTCGAAACAATTTCGCGCCAGGTTTTTAAAGATGATGAAAATGTGTTTTTCAGCGAAATGCGCAAAGTTACAGACAGCCTGAAAAATTCTTTTAATTTAAATTTTCGAATTTTGAATAAAACTGGAGTTCCAGTCTGGGTAAATATGCGTGGAAGTGTTGTTTGCACTGGAGAAGAAAACACAAGAGTTTTGCTCGGAAGAATTGCAATCAACGAAGATGTTATTCAACTTGATGAATTAACAAAGCTTCCCACGGAACGTCAGCTTAGAAAAGATTTTGACCAGGTTTATAAACACGACAAAAAAGTAAGTGGTTTTATTTTTAAGGTTGATGTCGACAAAATGGGCGAAATCAACGAACAGTTTGGAAGCAAAACCGGAGATTTTGTTCTTTCGCTTATTTCGGATTGTATAAAACGAAGTGTAAAGGGAGTTGCAAGTGCATATAAATTGAACAGCGATGAATTTATGTGCATGAATTTAACTGACGGAAACGCACTTGATGCAAAAATGCTTTATGAAAAAATAAAGCGTTCCATTTCTGATATTGAACAAAAAATCGATTATGAAGTTGTGTTTACAGTTTCTGCCGGTGTTGTTGCCTTTGCTAATGATCAGAGCCAGATTGATGAATTGCTTAAAAAAGTAAATTACACGGTAAATGTTGCAAAAGACAAAGGACGAAACAAATTCTTAACTTTTAATGCAGTTGAATATGCCCGGCATATGCGGGATTTAAAATTGCAGGAATTATTCAGAAGATCCGTCCGCGAAGGTTGTAAAGGATTTGAATTATTCTATCAGCCGGTTGTTGATGCAAAAGATATTTATCTTGATAGCGATAAAACGATTACAAATGTAATTGGTGCTGAAGGGCTTTTACGTTTTTCCAGCCCTGAATGTGGAGTAATTACGCCAGATGAATTTATTCCGATTCTTGAAAAAACCGGATTGATTATTCCTGTGAGCCGCTGGATTTTGAGGACTGGTTTTTCTCAATGTTATGAATGGAATAAAGTTCAGAAAGATTTTCATATGAGTTTAAATCTTTCGTACATTCACGTAAAAAAAGGTGAAGTTTTGTCTGATGTTCAACTTGCGTTGGGTAATACAGGCGTAAATCCAGAAAATATTACTCTGGAACTGACAGAAAGCGGTTACATGGACAATACTCAGGAATTGCAGGCACTCGTAAATAAAATTACAGCGCTTGGAATAAAAGTTGATATTGATGACTTTGGAACAGGTTTTTCAAATTTGCGTTATCTTCAGTATTTGCATGCGTACACATTAAAACTTGATTATTCGTTTGTTCACAAGGCAACTGGTGGAGACCAGGGAGACAGTTCTGTAATTAAACATATTACTGAAATGGCTCATGAACTTAACATGAAAGTTTGTATGGAAGGCGTTGAAGTAGAAGACGACATTGCAAAATTGCAGATTTATAATCCTGACAAATTCCAGGGATTCTTTTTTGGACGTCCGTGCACAGCTTCTCAATTTAGAGAAAATTATCTGCGTTCAGACGTTCGCTTTGAAAAATAATAGAAAAACTGTTTGATAATTTTGATTTTCTGCCAGATAAGGTCATTATTTTTATGCGGCTTTATTTGGCGGATTTTTTTTAAATAAAGTGTTTAACTTCAACGTGTTCAAACTGCTTTGTTTTTACTGCTACAACGTAAGTTCCAAAAATTGCAGAAACCGCATCAAACGCTGCTGCAAAACTACAGAAAACCGGGGCTGCCGGTCGTAAAAGAAGGTAGCCGGCTTCAAAACCTCTGCCGTACATTGTGCACAGAATTGTCAAAGCAATAAAAGTTCCGCCAGAAGGAAGCGAACTTAAAACCAAAGATATTGTAAAAGCAGCGACAAAAATCCACAGAATATCAAATGCCGAGTATCCAAGGCTTGAATAAGAACGCAAAATCATTACAAAACAAATTGAATTAACAAGCGCCGTTCCGCCACGAGCAAAAATAGAAAAAAGTGGAATAGAAACATCTGCAACCGGCTGATGTGCGCCAAGACTTTCGCGTGCATGACGCAGATTTACAGGGATAGACAGGTTTGAGTCGCCCGAAAAAAATGCTGAAATAATCGGTGTTATGCAGGCATACATTACATGGTGAGGATGCTGATCGTTGCAGAGAAATCTGATAATCAGCGGATAAATTAAGCCAAAAACAAGAATAAAATCTACAAAAAGCATTATAAAAAGCGGAGTGTATGTTCCAGCTGCAAAAATTGAACGGGCTGTAACCATCCAATAAGCAGAAATTGCAATCATTCCTACGCATAGCCATTCAATAAAAAATGACATGATTGAATAGCAGAGTTTTGCTGCAGATTCTAAAAATTGTATTACTGGTTTTGAAGAAGTCTGGTCTGTTGTACAACCTGCTCCTGCAAATCCTGCAAAAATAAAACAAGGAAGAAGGTAAGCGCCGTGCAAAAGGGATTCAAATCCTGAATATGGAAAAAACTGCATTATTAAAGATTTTAAGTCTAATGCCGGAAGATTTGAGATTTTTTCGCCGGTAATTGGAATACGCGGAAGTTCTACTATCAGAATTGAAAGCAAAGCAAGAACTGTTAAAATCAAGGTTGAACCAAGAATCGTAACGATTGTCCAAAGTGCAGTTTTTGCAAGCATTTTAGAACTTCTTAGTTTAAAAACAGCTGTAGAAATTCCAAAAAACAAAAGTGGAAGAAGTGTATAACGACCAAATCGGACTGCAAATTCACTAACTGACGAAAGAATTGAATTTACAAGCGGGCTTTCTGCCGGAAGAATGAATGCTGTCGCAATTCCAAGAATTATTGCAATTAAATATTTTACCCAAAGTTTCATGCAAAAAATTATAGTAAAAAAAGGCGCCCTTTGCCATATATAACGGCAATTGATATAATCTAAAGTCTATGGACAAAACAATTCTTATTGCTGGTAAGGATTTTCCTGCTGGAAAAGATCTTGCTTCTGCGGCAGTTTTACATGGAAGAACTGCTGTAATTACTGCAGAACAGTCATCTGCTGAAAAACTTTCTCAAGACGGTTCAGTTCAGGTTTTGTGGAATAAAGGTTCTGCTTTATCTTCGCGTTCGCTTGTGATTTCTGCGTTAAATCAGAATGGACATTTGGACGAAGTTGTTTTTATTTTTGACGAAGAATTTTTTGCTCCAAAATACGGAAGCCTTGGACCTGCAGAAACAAACCGTGCCTGCGATGAATTGATTCTTTCTTATGAATATCTTGCCGACGAGGTTTTGCATCGTTTTAGTGAACGCAAGGCGAATGGTTTAGAAAAAAGTCCTGGAAAAATTGTTTTTGTTTATAAACCAAATAAAAGCCAGGCAGATGTTGTAAAAAATCCGAATTTACAGGCAGAAACAAAAACTGTTTCAAAAATACTGGTGGCAGTTGCTTCGAGTGCTTTTAAGGCTTTTGCTGAAAATTTTGTAGCTTCAATCTGTGATAGCGAAGATGTAATTCCATTTTTGGTTGAATGTGAACCTTCTAACGAAACTTCTAAAAAAGACAGTTCTCTTATGGGCTGGCTTTGCGAATATTTAGATCAATTTGATTCGTTAAAAAAATCGCTTACTGCAAAACAAAAAATGACCTGGATAAAAGCCGGCGCAAAAGCTGGTGGATTCAATTTATTTAAGAAATAGTTGTGAACAAGGCTAAAAACATATCTTTATTACGCTGCTGATTTTTTTAGCAAAAACTGATGTACAATAAATAGTCAAAGTCGAACTTTTTTAGTTGAAAGCGACATTTGACCCGAATCTTAAAACAAAGAGAGTTATTGTATGAATGAGTTTTTTGTTTCCTGTGTTTTTAAACTTGCACTCGCTTATATTGCAGGCTTTGCTTTAGGTTTTGAGAGAAAACTGAGACAGCAGGTTGTTGGCATGCGAACCTTGATTTTGATTTGTGGTTCAACAGCAATGCTTTCGATTCTTTCGCAGTGGATTGGAATAAATGCTGAACGTGCTGATTCTGCGAGGATTGCAGCCGGCGTTGTAAGTGGAATTGGTTTTTTGGGTGCCGGCGTAATAATTAAAAACGGACTCAATATTAAAGGTTTAACTTCTGCAGCTGTAATTTGGGCCGATGCAACAATTGGTCTTTGTATTGGCGAAGGTTTGTATATTCCTTCGTTTGTTCTGCTGGTATTTTTTATTGTTTCTTTGCTTTCTTTGGAAAAAATTGAAGAAAGATGGTTCCCGGCAGGAAGAACAAAATCGTTGAACTTAATTTTTAATACCTGCGATTTTGATATGGAAAAACTGCGCAGCGTTATTTATAAAAATGGTTTTGTTATTACAGATGTTAATATTACACAAACCCTGCATCCGCAGCAGACAGTAATTCATTATTCGGTGCGTGCCCCAAAAATAAATGATTATTCAAAATTTGTAGATGCGTTAAATGCAGTTGCTCCTTTAGCAGAATTTTCTATAAGCAGCTAAAAAAACTAGCCCGGATTGTAGCCCCGTAAGTTGGCACGAAGTGCCAATGGAGCGCGAAGACGCGGAAGGGCGAAAAGCCGGCCAGGACGGAAGAGGCTATTTGAAACTGTTTTTTACCAGCCGCAAACTGCTTAGCCTGTAAAAAGATGCGGTGGCTCCAATCTTCTTTTTTTTAATTTATTGAACAAAATTTTTTAATCGCCTAGAATAATCTGTTATGCAATTTGATAATCCTTTAATCGTTCAAAGTGACAGAACTCTGCTTCTTGATGTACATGCTCCGCGTGCCGCTGAATGCCGTAATGCGCTTATTCCTTTTGCTGAACTTGAACGTTCTCCTGAGCACCTGCATACATATCGTTTAACTGCCCTTTCTTTGTGGAACGCTTCCGGGGCTGGCTTTACTGCTGAACAGGCAATTGAAACTCTGCGGGATTTTGCCCGTTATGATGTTCCTCAGTCGGTAGAATTGTGGATTACGGAAACTGCCGGACGTTTTGGAAAGTTAAGGCTTGTGCAAGGTCCAAAGGTGAATGTTCCTTTAACTGGCGATGCTCTCGAAGGCAAAAAAGAAGTAAAACAGATTGAAGAAGAATATTTGTATCTTGTGACTGAAAGTCCGCTCGTTTATAGAGAAATTGGTGCAAGTTCAGTTGGTAAAAAACTTTTAGTTCCGTGTTCGTATGAAGAGCCTGCAAATGTTAAGGCGGAAGACAAGGTTGAATTGTCGGAAAACGAAAAGCAGCATTGTTTTATGCTTCATTTGACTGACCGGGGAACTGTAAAGCAGGATCTGCTAAAGCTCGGCTGGCCTGTAAAAGATGATGTTCCTCTGGCGGAAGGCGATCCTCTTAATGTAAATTTGCGGCAAACGACAAAATCCGGGCGTCCTTTTAATTTGCGCACTTACCAAAAAGAAGCCGCTGCTGCCCTTGTTGGCAATAAAGGCCCTGGAACTGGTTTTGGAACGATTGTGCTTCCGTGTGGGGCTGGAAAAACCGTTGTTGGAATGACGGTTATGGACATTCTAAAAACCAATACTCTGATTATTACGACAAATATTTCTGCCGTTCACCAATGGATAGACGAACTTTTAGATAAAACTGATTTAGACCCGCAATTGATTGCCGAATACACTGGAGAAAATAAAACGATAAAGCCTGTTACTGTGGCAACTTACCAGATTTTAACCTGGAGACCAGAAAAAGACGGACCTTATCCGCATTTTACTCTTTTTAAGGAACGCAACTGGGGACTGATTATTTATGATGAAGTTCATATGCTGCCAGCGCCGGTTTTCAGGGTAACTGCCGAAATTCAGGCGATCCGTCGTGTTGGCCTGACTGCAACCTTGGTGCGCGAAGACGGCTGCGAAGGAAATGTTTTTAGTCTGGTTGGTCCAAAACGCTATGACGTTCCCTGGAAAGACCTTGAAGCTTCTGGCTGGATTGCGTCTGCTGAATGTATTGAAATGAGACTGGATTTGAGCACAGAAAAAGAACTTGAATACGCAGTTGCTCCTTTGCGCAAAAAACACAGAATTGCAAGCGAAAATCCAGAAAAACTTAAGGTTGTAGAAAATCTTGTAAAGCAGAATACACAGGACAAAATTCTTGTAATCGGGCAGTATCTGGAACAACTTGCTGAAATTTCAAAAATGCTGAAAGCTCCGATTATTACTGGAAAAACTCCGAACGAAGAACGGGATCAGATTTACGCAAAATTCCGGTCGGGCGAAATCAGGGTTCTGGTTGTAAGCAAGGTTGCCAATTTTGCGATTGATTTGCCGGATGCAAGTATGGCGATTCAGGTGAGCGGAACATTTGGAAGCCGCCAGGAAGAAGCTCAGCGCCTTGGAAGAATTCTGCGCCCAAAAGAAAGAAAAAGCCGTTTTTTTACGCTTATTACGCGCAATACGGTTGAAGAAGATTTTGGTTCTAACAGGCAGAAATTTCTTGCGGAGCAGGGATATGCATATAAGGTTGTGAGGGTTTCAAATTCTAATGAACTGGCTCCCACAGATGAATGTGGCTGACGTTAGTTTTTAACTTTTTTAAGTTGCTGCTGACGGCTGTTTTTTAATTTATTGGAGGAAAGAATGATAAATGTTGATCCAAAAGTTCAGAGAATAATTGACTGGCGCGAAAGTTTTATTACGTTGCCTGATAATCACTTTTTTGAATTGATTAGAATGTATCTGGGTGAAATTCATTCTCCGTTTAACAAACAGAAATTGATTGAACAGCTTGGTGCTTTTTTACGAAAAGAAGAAAACAGACGAACTATCGTAAATCTTTTGTCGGAAAGTGACATTTTAATTCTTGCGACAATTTATTACATTCCGAACGCTACAACCGAAAAACTTTCAAGTTTTTTTGCAGGAACTATTAATTTTGCAAAACTTTATGAACGTCTTTTGAATCTTGAAGAACGTCTTTTAATTTATCGTCATGGCGACAAAAATACCCGCAGAACTTTAATTTCGTTAAATCCAATGCTCGAAGATGAAATTCTTCCGCTTTTGAGTAAAAAAATTCTTCTTCCTTTGCCTGTTCTCGAAAGCCGGAATGAAGAAATTCCTTCTTCACTTACTCCGGAAAAACTTGCAGCCTTTGTAAATTATATTGAAATAAATCCTGGACTTTGCAAGGCGGATGGAACATTAAAAAAGAAAGATATTGAAAAACTTGCAGAAATTTTTGGAAAGAATACTGAACAGTTTTTTCAGTATTTGATATCTGCTTTTATAAATCTTTCTCTTGTAAAAGAATGCCTTAATGGTTTTGAAATTGATTTTGAACGATTGAATGCTTTTAGCGAACTTGACGAAAAATTGCAGTATGCGTATCTGTGCGTTGCAAGTAATGGCCGCTTTAGCAGGACGAGTCTTGTAAATCAGGCAAAACTTTTGCTGGAAACTGCAGGCGCATTGCCGGCAACTGGTTTTACGCGCGAATGTGTTTTGCGTACGGCATTCCTGATTTTTGAAAAAAATGACGGTGATGATTCTTCTCAGCGTGCTTTGGGTGGCGGACGTTTTAATTCAATTCTGGCCCGCGCTAATGAAGAAGAAAATAAAACTAAAGAAGCGGAAAATCCTTATTCTTTAATGGACAGATTGTGCGATTGTGCCTGTGCCTTTGGAATTCTGCAGGATTACGGAAAAGATGAAAACGGTTCAACTGTTTATGTAAAGGGCAGGGTAATGCTTAAAAAGGCAGAAAAATCCGTTAAAAAACTTTCAGAAGATGAACTTCCAAAGGTTTTAAATATTGATGCTGGATTTAATGTTACAGTTTTTCCGGGGCTTTCGTTAAATTCCTTAATTCCACTTATGCAGATTATGGATTTAAAACAGTTTGACACAGCGGCTGTTTTTGAAATTACCAGAAAGTCAATTATGCGTGCCTTTGACTGTGGTTTTAGCGTTAAAGATATTTGTTCAATAATCAAAAAATTCTGCGCATATGATTTGCCGGAAAATCTGCTTGTTAGTATTGAAGACTGGAGCAATTCGTATTCATCGGCAAGCCTGTATCGTGGATATGTTTTAAAGGTTGACGAAAAAAGTTCTGTTCTGGTTCAGCATAATCCTGCAATTGCACCAAAAATTTCTAAAATTATTGCGCCAGGAACATTTTTGCTGAACGTTGAATCTGACGAAGACGCTCAAACTCTTATAAAAGAAAGCGGACTGGATTTTATTGGAAGCATTCAAACTCCAAAGACCGAAATTTCTGGCGCGGTTTTTCCTGTGTTCGAAGTAAATACTTTTGCAGGAAGTGCCCTTTTGGGCGGAGGAACGGCTCAGCTTAGAAGAGGAGCAATAAATGCCGACGGAACTGTAAACAACGAAACTTACGGAGTAACGACAACTGACGAAGAACGTAAGGAACATTTTGATATGCTCCGCGGACTTCTGGACAAAATGGCAATTACTCCAGAACAGCGCGAAGGACTTTTGCTTAGAATCAACAGAAAAATTATTCTTACTCCGCAGCAGCTTAATGCAGACAGCGTAAAACTTGAACAGATTGAAGCCAATGGAATGGACTATCAGGGCAAGGTTCATGTTGCAGAAAGTGCAATTACGCAGAATATGATGCTGGAACTTGAATTTGATGACAAAAAAATGCCGGACGGAGTTGCAATTATTGTCGGAACTCCAGTTTCTGTAGAAAAAAATCCAGTTGATAGCGTTGTTCACATGATAGTTGAACCAGAACACGAAGAAAAAACTTTTTCTCTTGGTCAGGCAAGAAACGTAAAAAGAATCCGTGGCGCCGTTTTAAGATAGAAAAATAGCGACAAAAAATCTTTTTTTTGTTACTATCAATAAGAACAAAATCTTACGGACGTAACTATGATTTCTGGAATTTTAATCGAAGGCTTTATTTATGCAATTATGGTGCTCGGAGTTTTTATGACATTCCGGGTGCTTAATTTTTGCGACATGACGGTTGACGGCTCTTTTCCGTTAGGGGCGTGCATTCTTGCAGCCTGCATTACTCATGGCGTGCCACCAGCTTTAGCACTTTTAATTGCATTTGCGGGCGGTGGAATTGCAGGCTTTTTTACAAATCTGATTTTCAGCAAATTAAAAATTCCGGATTTGCTTTCTGGTATTTTGATGATGACAATGCTGTATTCGGTAAATTTGCGGATTATGTCAAATCATGCAAATGTTTCTCTTTTGCGTGTAAATACAGTTTTTAAATCGCTCGAAAAAACTTTTCCTTTTCTCGGGGACTGGTCAATCGTTATTTTTATGGCAATTTTTATTGCTATTTTAACCTTGATTTTAAATACTTTTTTTTCAACAGATTTTGGCAAAACAATGGGAGCTCTTGGTTCTAATGTTCAAATGGTTATTAGCCAGGGCGTAGATCCCCGCTATGTGCGTGCCGTTGGAATTTGTCTTGGTGACGGTCTGGCTGCTCTTTCAGGGGCAATGTTTGCAATGTATCAGGGGTTTGCCGACGTTGGTAGCGGAAGTGGAGTTGTAGTTTCGGGACTTGCTTCGTTAATGCTCGGAGAATTCCTTTTGCATTCGCCAAGAATCGAACTGCAGACTCTGCGCGTAATTTTGGGTTCAATTTTGTATCGCGCTTTAATGTACTTTGCCCGCCGTTACGGAAGCGTAATTGGTCTTGGCCCTAACGACTTAAAATTGATTACGGGGCTTTTGATTATTGTGTGCCTGATAATTTCGAATAAAAGCATAATAAATTATTTTAAGGAACACTTAAAACGTCCACAAAACGTTTAGCGGAGGAATTATGCTTGAACTTCAGAATATTGGAATTACTTTTAACAGCGAAACTCTAGACGAAAACAGGGTTTTGGATGGAATCAATTTAAAAATCAACAAAGGTGATTTTATTACGGTGATTGGTTCAAACGGAGCCGGAAAATCAACCCTTTATAATATTATTGCAGGAACTCTAAAACCAACTACGGGAAGACTTTTATTAGACAGGGACGAAAGTGGAACTGTCCGCGACATTACAAACGATCCTGAGTATAAAAGAGCCTGCTACATTGGAAGAATTTTTCAGAATCCGCTTTTAGGAACAGCCGGAAAAATGAGCCTCGAAGACAACCTTGTTATTGCAAGAAAAAAAGGACCAAAGGCGCTTAGAATTTCACTTAGCAATCATTTACGCGAAACTTTCCGCACTCAGTTAAAAGAACTTAACATGGGGCTCGAAAACCGCCTTAGAGACAATGTTGAACAGTTTTCTGGCGGACAGCGGCAGGCACTTACACTTTTAATGGCTGTAATGAGCCACCCGGATTTACTTTTGCTCGATGAACACACCGCAGCTTTAGATCCTGCAAACGCAGAACTTGTAATGCAGCTTACATTAAAGTTTACAAAAGAATTCAATCTGGCGTGCCACCAGCTTTAGCACTTTTAATTGCATTTGCGGGCGGTGGAATTGCA
>CAVKVK010000049.1:0-3415 GCA_963659855.1 Parabacteroides distasonis
ATGCAGGAAGAATCCGGGCTTAACCGCCATGTTTTTTACCGTTATCTTTTAAAAGAACTCTTTCTTTATTTTTTTGTAGCTTTTTTGTTTTTCTTTTTTATTTTCTTTGTAAATCAGATTCTTTTAGTAATTCAAAAAATTCTGGAAAAAAAAGTTCCTTTATTTGATGTCGTAAAACTTATGTTTTATGCTTTGCCTGGAATTATTGCTCAGTCCGCCCCGTTTGCAACCCTTGTTGGTTTTTTAATGTGCCTTGGCCGTCTTGTAAGCGAAAATGAAGTTTTGATTTTTCGCGCATCGGGACAAAATTATCGTTCTATATTAACTCCAGTAATTGCGCTGGGGCTTTTAATTTCGCTTGGTTCATTTTTTGTAAATGACTATCTTCTTCCGCTTGGAACAATAAAATACAACCATCTTTACCGTTCAATTCTGGCGTCTAATCCTGCAGTTGAACTTGAACCTAATTCCGTAAAAAAAACTGTTGATAAAACGCTTGTTATTGGAGATGTTGTCGGGGACTGGGTCAGCGATTTGATTTTTTTTGACAACGGAGACATGGAACAGCAGAGAATCATAATTGCAGATAATTCAATTGTGCGTAAATCAAAAGATTCTGGAGTTTTAATGACTCTCGAAATGAATAAAGCTACAGTTCTTTTGTTTGACCGTTCAAAACGTGCGGATTTTGATGTTCTTTCTTCTGATCAGTTGAATCTTAATATTTTTGAATCTTCGATTTCTGCAACTTCTGGCAGGGTGAGCCCGCGCGAAATGACATCTTACGATTTGCACAAACGAATTAAGCAAATGGAAGAATCTGAAGATTTTTCTAAAAAAAAGTTGAATTCATACAAACTTGAATACAATAAAAAATTTTCGCTTCCTTTTGGTTCAATATTTTTTGCTTTTCTTGCAATTCCGCTTGCCCTGCTTTTTGGAAAACACAACGGACAGACAATCGGGCTTATTATTGGAATTGTAATCTGCGTTCTTTACTGGACAATGATGATTCTGGGACAGATTTTTGGTAACCGTGGCGGAATAAATGGTTTTTGGGTTATGTGGGCACCGAACATAGCAATTACGGTTGCCGGAAGTTTGTTTTATATAAGGCTGATTGGCCGTTAAAAATAAAAAATGACTTTAGTAAAATATATTTTAAAGAAATTTATTCCTCTTTTTGCTGGTTCTCTGTTGTTTTTTGGATTTGTGCTTGTTCTTGTAGACCTTTTTATGAACCTTTGGAATTTCATTTCTAACGGAGTTCCTGCTTTTACGGTTTTTAAAATAATGCTTTTGTATTTTCCAAAAGCGTTGTGGTATTCGGCTCCGCTTTCTATTCTTTTTGCAGTTTCTTACACACTTTCTGACTTTTACGCAAATAATGAACTTGTTGCAATTTTTGCTTCTGGAGTTCCGCTTATAAGTTTTACGGCTCCGCTTTTGATTTTTGCTTTTATAATGAGTTTTGGACTTTTTTATTTTGAAGATAAAGTTGTCGTTTCTACTTATGCTCAAAAAGTTGAATTGCAGGAAATATCCTTGCACCGCGAAAAAAGTTTGAATAACGATAAAATTGTAGTAATGTCAAATCAAGGCAACGTTGTTTACAAGGCTGATTTTTATGACAATTCTACAATGCGCCTTTACACGCTTTTTATTGTTGTCAGAAACGAAGATAAAACATTAAATTGTGTTATCCGTGCGGATTCTGCCCTTTGGTTTGAAGATCATTGGAAATTAAGTGGTTCAACAAAATATACGCTAAAAGACGGTCAGATTGTAAGTGGAGAAGTTGATTCAGAAACACTTTCTCTTTTGACAGAAATTCCTGAAACTTTCAGAAACAACACAACTTCTGTCGAAACTGTTTCTACAAAAGAAGCAAGGGAATATATTGCTCATTTAAAGCGAATTGGGCTGCCGTTTAACGAACCTTTGAGCGTTTACTACAAAAAATATGCTTTTCCGTTCATTCTTTTTATTGTAGTATTTTTGTCCATTGGTTTGAGCGGAAAAACACGCAAAAATGTAATGCTCATAAGTCTTGCAAGTTGTATTACTGCTGCCGTTGTTTATTATGTTTTTCAGATGGTTACAATGCTCATGGCTCGTTTTGGAGTTCTTTCTCCATTTATGGGCGCCTGGCTTCCTGTTTTTGTGTTTGTTGTTATCAGTTTTGTTCTGCTAAAACACGCACGCACATAAAAATCTTACAGAAAATATAAGGAATAAAAATTATGATGAATATTTTTGACATTAAACATGAATCTACAGACGGAAAGGCAAGAACAGGAACCCTGCATTTGCCTCATGGAGACGTTCAGACTCCTGTTTTTATGCCTGTTGGAACAAACGCAACTGTAAAGGCTCTTACAAAAGATGATCTTGAAGAAATTGGTTTTGAAATAATTCTTGCAAATACTTATCATCTTTATCTGCGCCCGGGCAGCGACATTATTGAAGAAGCCGGCGGTTTGCATGGATTTTCAGGCTGGAAAAAGAATTTTCTTACGGATTCTGGCGGATTTCAGGTCTGGAGTCTTTCTAAACTTCGAAAGATTACAGAAGAAGGTGCACAGTTTGCTTCAAATATCGACGGAAGCCGACATCTTTTTACTCCGGAAAAAGTCGTAGATGTTCAGGTTCAGTTTAATTCTGATATTCAGATGCAGCTTGATGTTTGCACTGGCTGGGGAATTGACAAAAAAGAAGCTCTTCATTCTCTCGAAATTACAGAAAAATGGCTGAAACGGGCAAAAGATGAATGGCTGAAAAAAAAAGAAGAAGGCTACAAAGGAATCCTTCTTCCAATTGTTCAGGGAAACTTTTTTGAAGATTTGAGAATTCGTTCAGCAGAATTTGTTACTTCTATGGAACTTCCTGCAATTGCAATCGGCGGATTAAGCGTTGGGGAACCGCCTGAAGAATTTGCGCGCTGGCTTGATTTTACTGTAAATCATCTTCCAAAAGAAAAAGCAAAATACGTAATGGGAATCGGAACTCCAGATTATATTCTCGAAGCGGTTCACAGCGGAATTGATATGTTTGACTGTGTTCTTCCGACAAGAAATGCACGAAACGGCTCTTATTTTACTCACGACGGAAAACTTTCAATTAAGCAGGAACGTTTTATGCATGATTTTGGCCCTGTAGATCCGGAATGTAACTGCAAGGTTTGCCGTAATTATTCGCGCAGTTATTTGCGGCATCTTTTTAAGGAACAGGAAATTTTAAGCAGCATGCTTGCAAGCTATCATAACCTTTATTTTTTGCATAACATGATGAAAGAAATTCGCCTTGCAATCGAAGAAAACCGTTTTGAAGAATACAGAACAAATTTCTTAAAACGCTATCACGCAGGAAATATAAAATAAAAATTGAACACAAAGGTTTTTATGAAGAATTTGAT
>CAVKVK010000049.1:3425-15373 GCA_963659855.1 Parabacteroides distasonis
GAATTTGATTTTTTTTCTTACGATATTTGTATTTTCTCAATTTCTTTTTGCCCAGGAGAATCCTAGTTTTGAAGAATTGAATTTACCAGCTGAACAAAATGATCAAAATGGGCAGATTCTTCAAAACGAACAACTAGAACAGATTCCAGAGAATCAAAACGGGCAGACAACAAATCTGTCAAATAAAGAATTACAAAATGTTCAGGCAGAAGAAAAAACTCAAATTGATTCTTCCAATTCAACAGAAAATGCAGAAACTGCTCAGGTTGAAGAAATTCAAAGTGCTCAGGTTGAAGAAAATGCAGAAACTTCTTCTGAAAATTCAATAGAAGCTGTGGCAGAAAATTCAAATGACGAAGATTCTCTTCATAAACCCGGAGAATCGAAAATTCCTGCTAAAAAACGGCCACAAAAACAGGATTCTGAAAAAATCGAAGCTTTAGACGAAGAATATCCGGATACAAGAAAAGAAAATGCAGACACTCTAAAATACGGAATGGAAGATGACATTGTCGAACTTTTAAATAATTTTATAAAAAATGAAGATGTCCGCTTTGTTGATGAAGTTTACGATCTTTTTGAAGAAACAAAAAATTCAACTGTCCGCGAAAAAATCCTTGAATATTTTACAAAATTAAAAGATCCGTGTCTCGAAGATTATGCGCTTACGATTTTAAATGATCCTTATGACGAAAAAAAATCAACTGTTGATTGTGTATTTCGTTATGTTCAGGCTGTAAAAACTAAAGAAGCAGTTCCTGCCGTTCTTACTCTGCTTGAAGGTGAAGACGAAGATTATTTTAATAATGCGCTTACGACACTTGGCGAAATCGGTGGTCCAAAAGAAGCTGTTTTTTTAACTGAATATCTTGACCGTGAAGATTTAACTGTTGCTCAAAAACAGCAGCTTGTAAAAGTTTTAGGAAACATTAAAGCCGTAGAAACCTACGATCGTCTTGTAGAAATGGCTCAGGACGAAGACGAAAATACTTTTGTCAGAATGTATGCAACAGAAGCAATCGGTTCTATGGAAAAAGAAGAAGCAGTTGAAATTATTGTAAAACTGTATGAAGAAAATGATCCAAAACTTCGCTGTTCTGCAGTAAAAGCTTTGTGCAACTTTAAAGAAAATGAATCTGCCAGAAAAACAATTTTGCAGGCTGTCCGCGATTCCCACGTTTCTGTGCGGTTAGAAGCAATTGAGGCATGCAAAAAAAATGAAATAAAAGAAGCCGTTCCTTATCTTATCTATCGCCTGGAAAAAGATAAAGAAGATTCTGTAAAGAAAAAATGTTATACGGCAATGGCTTTTTTAAACACAAAAGAAGGCAATGATTATCTTGTAAATGTAATTACTGATAAAAAAACTGCTGACACACCAAAAAATCGTGCAGCCCAGGCTTTGCTGGAATGTAACAACGCAGGAACTGAAGAAATAATTGCTCTTGCCCGCGAAACTTTAACAGATGACCGCCGTAAACCTTTAAGATATGCACTCGGAAAAGAATTTGCAAAATATAAACGAAGCGAATTTGCTGAAATTTGCAGAGAATATATTGCAAGCAAAGATACTTCAACTCAGGGAACTGGTCTCGATATTTATTCAAAAGGCCGTTATTCTTCTGTAACGCCTGTTGTAAGGCAGCTTGTCCTTGATGCAGCAAAAAATCCTTCAAAAAAGAATTCAATTGCAGAAAAAGCAAAAAAAATTCTTGGCTCGGAAGATTCTGCAGTAATTGAAGCAAAAAAAGTTAGCGAAGAAGAACTTGCAAAAGAAGAAGCAAAGAAAAAAGCAGAGGCAGATAAAAAAGCGTCTGGCTCAAAAGTGAATTCTTCTAAAAATAATTCAAATTCTTTAATGGACGCAAAATAAACAAACTTACAGACTTTGCCAGAATAAAAAAAATACGATGCTTTTAACCAAAACACCGTATTTCTTTAACTGAAAGATTTTACAAAGTTTTATTCATACATTGAATTTAACACTCTGTATAAAATATTTACTTTTTCTTTTTGCGGGGCTGTCAGAGTGTTTGTTGCGTCGTCTGCAAGACTTTCTAAAGACGCTAAACTTTCGTTTAATGCTGTAACAAATCCCCGGCTTACCTTAAACCAATATGTTCCGCGGTTGTCGCTAAAAAGAGTTATAAAACCGTATTCTTTTTGTCTTGATTTTGCCATTGTAAGTTTTAAAACATACTGCAAATTATCGATGAGCTTTTTGTTGTTTTCTTCTGTGCCAAGAGTAATATTCATATTCTTTGGCCAGGAGCTTTGTGTAACAACGGACAGATTTAAATTTTTAAGAACTTTTATAATAAGTTCAAGTTTTTCGCCAGAAAGGGCAGTGCCGTCTTTTAGAACGAGTTTTCCGCGTAAAGCTGCTGCTGTTGCAAGTCTGTTATTGTCTTTTTCTGCTTTTACAGCTTTTTTGAATTTTTCAAAAGGAAGAACTGCCAGCTTTTTGCCTTTTATTTTTTCGATTGTAAAAAGTTCTCCGCCAAGGCTGAGAGAGTTTTCGCCGCGTTTTTTCTTTTCTGATTTGTCGAGTCTGCCACCAAAGCGGCCGTCGTCTCTTCCTGGTTTTTCTTTTTGCTCCCTAAAAGTTGTTCCTCGGTATTCAAGAGCGCCTGTAAGGGTTTTGCCTTTTATTCCTCGGGCTGCCTTTAGTTTTTCTTCAAGATTTACATCAATTTTTGCAAGAAGTAATTTTGTAAGTGGACTTACGCTCATTGCAAACATTCTGCTTGTGCGGACAATTTCTCCGGCAACTATAAAAAGCGGATCTGAACGGAACATTCCGGAACCAGGATGAATTGAAATGTGGTCTGCAGTTAATGAACGATAATTTTCCCGGCCTTCGCGTATGCACACAAACTGAATCATTCCGGCAGCAATGCAGCAAAGATAGTTGTCCATTGAGCCGCCGCCAGTAACTGGAATTCCAAGTTCAGAAATTTCTTCTTCAATCTGTTCTTTTATGCTTGCAATTTCCTTCATTACTTTTTCGTCGAGATAATTATTTTGACAGAATCTTGTTTTGTTTTCCATAGATTCGTAGCGTCTGAACAGTTTTACATAGGAAACAAAGTCGCCCTGCATGTCGCGGAAAGCATGGTGAGCGGCTCTTGCGTCCATTTCTTCTCCCGGCGGAAGAACAAACGGAGACTGCGTGCTTAAAAATGCAGACGCAATAACTGTTTCTTCGAGAACGTCAGGATAGCGGATAATACTTTCGACTAAAATTCGGCTTACGCGTGGTTCGAGAGGAAATTCAACCATGAGTTTACCGATTTTTGAAAGTGTGCGGTCTTCGTTCAATGCCTTTAACATATTGAGAGTTTCGAGAGCGCCTAAGATATTTTCTTTTTCTGGTTTTGAAATAAAGTCAAAATTTTCAAAATCCGTAATTCCAAGTTCACTCATTCTTAAAAGAACTTCGCTTAAATCTGTGCGGAAAATTTCTTCTGTTGTGTATTCCTGACGGCTTTCAAAATCGTTACGCTTATAAAGTCTGTAGCATGTTCCTGCGCAGGTTCTTCCGGCTCTTCCTTTTCTCTGGTTGCAGCTTGCTCTGCTTACAGGAGTTTCGATTAGTGAAGAAGTGAATGTTTTTGGATTGTAAAAATTCAATTTTGCAAGTCCGCAATCAATAACGGTTGTAATTCCATCGATTGTAACGGAAGTTTCTGCGATGTTTGTTGAAATTACAACCTTTTTTTTGCCAAATGGAGCGTTGTCAAAAACTTTTTCCTGTTCTTCTTTTGGAAGTCTGCCATACAAAGGCACAATATGAATTTTTGAATGGAATGAAGAATAAGTTAAACGTTGAATGCAGTCTTTAATAATTTTTTCGCCCGGAAGAAAAATTAAAATGTCTCCGTTTTCGTGGTTGTCGAGAACTCTGCCGATTGTAGATTCAATTTTTGCAAGAATTGCTTCGGCGCCTGTAACTGTAGAAGTTGTTGGTTTTGCAGCTGGAGGATCGTAAATAAGTGTAACTGGAAAGGTTTGAGTTTCGATTGTAACGACAGGACAGTCATTAAAATATTTTGAAAATGCCTGTGCGTTCATTGTTGCAGAAGAAACAATTACTTTAAAATCTGGACGAGCCTGAAGAATTCGCTTTAAAAGTCCCAGACAAAAATCAATATTCAGTGAACGCTCGTGAGCTTCGTCAATCATGATTACAGAATATTTACTCATCCATGGATCAAGCTTCATTTCCTGAAGAAGAATTCCGTCTGTCATGATTTTTATTTTTGTGTCTGCGCTTGTTTTGTCTTCAAAACGCATCTTGTATCCTACGAGACCGGGATACGAAGTTTTTAATTGCTTTGCGATAAATTCGCTTACAGAAAGGGCTGCAATCCGCCTTGGCTGGGTAACGGCAATCATACCGTTTTTTGAATATCCTGCTTCGTGCAAAATTACCGGAATCTGAGTTGTTTTTCCAGATCCTGTTGGCGATTGAACTACAATCACCTGATTTTTTTCTAACTGATCCAAAATCAGCTGTTTTTGTTCATAAACCGGCAGTTTTTTATAGTCTATTGCCATAAAGCGTGTCCTTGTTGTTTTTCATATAGATTTTTTCTTAGCTGAACGTAGTTTGCCCAGGTAAAAAGTCCAGAGCGGGTCAAACTTTTTATAAAATCGTCGTTGCACAATCGGACAACAAGCTGCCCGGACGGAAGCATATACGAAGTAATAAAATGAGGTTCAACTTTTTTTAGTTTTACGACAGTTGAAGTAACTTCTCTTTGAGCCTTTGTTTTTTCGGCCAAAGATAAAATATTGTCTCCAACTTTTGCGTTTTTTACGGTAGCCGTTGTTTTTACATTTGCGTTTTGGAGCTGTCCGTCACCGTTCAGGCTTTCTTTTTCAAAATAAAGTTTTACGATTAAGCCGTCGCCTGTAGCGTCGCGGTCTGTGTGAGCCTTGTTTAGAGAAGGAGAAGATCTTTGACCTGAAATTGTGTTTCCGTTTGCGTACATTATGAATGCAGTTTTATCTAATTCTGGATTGCCGGATGCAGACGGAACTGTTACTTCTTCAAGTTTTTTATAAACGTGAGGGTGATTTGCCCAGACAATGTCAACTCCACATTCTTCGATTATCTGTTTATAGAATTTTTTATGACTGTCTGAAATTGACTGTTTGTATTCTTCTTCTGAAGTGTGAACGCTTACGACAAAAATATCCGGGCGGTTTACGCTGTAAAGTTTTTTGAGCTGATCTACAAGAGTTTCACGCTTTTTTGGAGGATAATAGTCAACCCATTGAGAAGCAGAACTGCTGTTTAAAAGTTCTGTGTAGGCAACAAAAAGAATTTTCCAGCCGTCTTTGTTGATTACGCGATAGGTGAGTTTTTCTGCCAGGTTGTTTTTTAAGCCGCAGGCCCAGACGTCGCCTCTTAAAGAAAAATAAGCCTTTGTTGCATTTATTCCGTCGAGCGACCAGTCGTTTGAATGATTGTTTGCAAGCGAAAATACATTAAACCCAGCGTCGATTGCTGCATTTACATATTGTGAATGCATATTGAACTGCGGATAAGTGCTCCATTCCATGTCGTCGTTTACTGGAGCTTCGATGTTTGCAAAACTCAGGTCGCCGGAAGAAATAAGCGGTTTTACGTCCTGCCAGATTAAGGAAAAGTCAGGATATTGATAATTGATGGCATGAGCCATAATGTCGCCGGCAAAAACAAGACTTATTTTTGGATTAGTGTTTTCTTCTTCTAAAGCGTCGTCACCGGCTGATGAATTTGCGCTTTCGTTGTTTTTAGAAATTTCTGAAGTTGAAGTGCAGGAAAATACAAAAAACAGCGAAAAAGCAAAAAGCGCAGATGTTAAAATTCGTTTAAAATTCATAGGCAGATTATAGTCTAAAAAAAGCATAAAAACAACTTTGACGATTTTTAACTCTGACGCGTTAGGTATAGTAGTGGCGCCGGAGGCGTTGTCCTGCAAGGACAATGGAGCGTAAGCGGAACCACGGATAGACCGACCGCCACTTTAGTGGCGGGAACGCCCATATAATCATAATTGAATAAAAGTTTTTATCTTTGTAAAATACAATCTATGTTTGATGTAAAAGATACTGACCTTTTTGATCTTGAAGAAGAAGATTTTGATACAATTCTTGCGCCTGATATTACTTTCCATGGAAATATTAAATTTACAAAACCTTTTATGATTCGCGGAAATGTCAGCGGTTCAATTGATGCAACTAGCGACCTTGTGATTGATACTCACGCAACAGTAAATGCAGGAATCAATGCAACCCGTGTTCTTGTCCGCGGTAAGGTTGAAGGCAATATTGCCGGCCGTGATTTGATTTTTGTTTCTTCGACTGGTTCGGTTAATGGTGATATTCGTGCAAGGCAGGTTGTTCTGGAACCTGGTTCACATTTTTCTGGCAAATGCACAATGACAAATTAAAAAAAGGTATTAAAAAATGAAAAAAGTTTTTTTAGGTTTGATTTTTAGTTCAATATTTTGTGTTTCGGTTTTTGCACAGCAGAGAGCAGATGCACTTGTTCTTTACAGAGCCGGAAAATATGCGGAAGCAATAAAAATATGCGAAGTTGAAATTACAGAAGATCCGCAGAACATTGATTCTTACTGTGTTTTGTGCTGGAGCCTTGTCCGCAACAGACAATATGCGGAAGCTGAACAGCGCGCTGCAGAAGCCCGTGCCCTTAATTCAACAGATGTCCGTTTAATTGAAATTCAGGCGGAAGCAAAATTCTATCTTGGAAAAAATACTTCTGCTATGGAACTTTTTCAGAATTATCTTTCGAATGTTCCTGCAAATGGAAGCAGAATCGGCAATGCTTATTATTACATGGGCGAAATTTACATTCGTCAGGCAAAATATCAGCATGCAGACATTGCTTTTTCGGCAGCTGTGCACACAGAGCCTTTAGTTGATTACTGGTGGACCCGCTGCGGTTATGCCCGCGAAATGGCAAATAGTTACGAAAGTGCACTCGAAGCTTATACAAAGGCACTCGAGTTAAATTCTTCAAATACAGATGCTCAGCGCGGAAAAGACCGTGTTACTGCAAAATTAAGATAAAAATATTCAAATGCAAAAAATAATTCATTTTGAAACTCTCGGCTGTAAACTCAATCAGGTAGAAAGTGAGGGCGCAGCCAGTGCTTTTAAGAATGCAGGTTTTGAAATTTCAATGTCTCCTTTTTCTGCTTCAACCGTGCAGAATCCTGATATAATTCTTTGTGTTGTAAATACCTGCACTGTTACTGCAAAGGCTGAACAAAAGGCCAGACGGATTATTCGTCTTTTGCTCGCAAAATGTCCGGCGGCGGCTGTTTTAGTTACAGGCTGTTATGCTCAAAATAGCCGGCAGGAAATTCTTTCGATTGATAAACGCGTTTGCGTTCTTGGTGGTCAATATAAAGGTCATCTTGCTGATTTGCCAGAGTTGTTAAACGAAAATCCTTTGCTTTGTGGAGAAGAACTGGCAGACTTTATTCAAAAAAAGTTTGAAGCCGTTTATTCATCTGCTAACAAAAATGAAATTCAAGAGCCTTTCCGCCTTGTTCCAGATAACTTTTTTCATCATTCCCGTTCTTCCTTAAAAATACAGGACGGTTGCAACTGTGTTTGTACTTACTGTGCAATCAGGCTTGCCCGCGGTAAATCTGTGAGTTTAGACGCTTTAGAAGCAATTAAACGTGTGCAGGATCTTGAATCAAAAGGGCAGAATGAAGTTGTAATTACAACTGTTAATATTGCTCAGTATCGTGGCAGATATAAAGATTCTTTTGTAGATTTTACCGGACTTTTAAAACTTTTGCTGGAAAACACAAAAACAATCCGCTTTAGAATTTCAAGTTTGTATCCTGAAATTGTGAATGAAGAACTTGCTCTCGTTATTGCAAATGAGCGTGTGTGTCCGCATTTTCATATTTCGGTGCAAAGCGGAAGCGACGAAGTTTTAAAACGAATGAAGCGGCCTTATAAAATCGAAGCCGTTTACAATGCCTGCAGGCTGTTAAAAAAGGCAAAGAATTCTCCGTTTTTGGCCTGTGATATTATTGCAGGGTTCCCTGGAGAAACAGACGAATATTTTGAACTTACCTTAAAAATGCTTAAAGACTGCGGTTTTTCATTTGTTCACGCTTTTCCGTTTAGTGCACGACCAGGAACAGAAGCTTATTTAATGCGTCCTATGGTTCCAAATTCTGTTGCAGGAAAAAGAATTTCCATGCTTGAAGAATACAATGCGATTGCAAAAGAAAATTATATTTCTTCGTTTGCTGGAAAAGTTTTGCCTGCGGTCTGCGAAACTGTTCACCGTCCAAAAATATTTGCTGACAAGGTTGTAGTTCATGCAGTAACAGACAATTTTTTGCATTGTAAGCTTGAATTTTCTAAAAATGAAAAACTTCCAGTTCCAGGCTCTCTTATAAACGTAAAAATCCGTCGTCCGCTTACAAAGACGGAAGTTTCTGGAGAATGTGATACTTTTGCAGAACTTGCAGATTAGTTTTGTTCTGCAGTTTTTTGTTTGTCGTTATCTGATTGTTGTGGCTCTGTGGCGGTTGTTTTAGATTCTTCAGCTTTTGCAGAATCTGTAGTTGCTTCGTCTTCTTTTGAATCTGCGTTTGCTGTAGTTTCTTCTGTTGCTTTTTCTTCTTTTGAGTCTGCGTCTTTATTTTGATCTTCTTCAGACTGTTTTTTATTTGAATCGTTTTTGTCTTTTAAGAAATCTGTTTCGAGAGTGTAGTCTGTCGTGTCCAGTGAAAGATGCATAAGTTCGTTATTCAGTCTTTTTTGAAGTTCTTCGCAGATGTAGGTGCGGACATAATTTCTAAAAGCTCCCGGCGTGTCTGGCGTAAAAATTAAGGCTGCAAGAATTCCGTTTGGAATAGATTTCATTGTGTGGAATTTTGCGTTTACTTTTAATTGTTTGTTGCCAAGAACAAGCGTAAGCCCCTGAATTACAGAATTAATGCGTACAAAACTTGAATATTTTGAAGGAATTACAAGCCCGACACCAATAGAAGAAATATCGACGAAATTCATTTTGTACATCATGTTTCCGTTGATAAAGTAGGCTTCGGCAGATTTTTCTCCGGCACATTTTAAGCGTACAAATTTTCTTAAACCTTTTGCTTTTAGTGAATCTAATTTTCTGATTACGTTGTTCATGATTTCGCCAAAGTTTTTATCGAGAGAAAAAAATCCGGCTTTTAATTTTAATCCCTGTTCAAAGCGAAGTTTTAATGAACCTTTTAATTTTGCAGAAAAAACTCCAAATGCGCAGCTGTCGTATTCGGGATCGTTTTCGAAAGTTGAAATAATGTTATACCAGACTTGTGGCTGGTGGTGGGAATCAGCATTTATATAAACAATAGAACCTGGTGTGTTTTTTAAAAGATTTCTGAGCTGGCGTGGTTCGTCAATTTTGTAAACTTCATATTCCTGTTCCATAAGGCGCAGAATTATGTTTGTGTTGAGTGTAAAAGTAGAGCAGACGAAAAAAATCTTTCGTCCAAAAATCTGCATGTTTTCGTTTGCAATTTCTGTCATTAGTTCTAACCTTTGTTTACGTTTTTATTATTACAGAATTCAAACTTTATTTAAAGGCGGTTAGAAATTTTATTTAAGAAGTATTTGTGAAGAATTTAAAAAACAGCCTTACACACTAGCGTACAGAAGGAAGAAGTTCTATTTTACCAGATGTGTAAGACTGTAAAAAAATTAGTTTTTATTTTTTTTCAACTTCTGTTTTTGCAACGAAAATTACTCCGGCAACTGTTGTTTTTGTGTCTGTCTTTGCAGGACTAACAATTACCCAGTTACCTTTTGCTAAATCAGAAATAGAAGATTCTGGAGGTGGAAGTTCTTTTGAAGAAGGTTTTTCGCCATCTTTTGGTGCTTTTCTTTCTCCCTGAATGCAGATTTTTGTAAATGGAGTTATTGCAACAGTTACATCTTTGCCATCGGTGTTTGTTATTGTAACCTGATTTGCATTAGTGTTTATTGATTTTACAGTACCGATTATTTTTTCTTCATCGTTGTCTCTAAAATCAAAACAGGGACCTCTTCTGCCGTGTTTTTTTCCCTGCTCAAAACCTGGAGCGTCTAAAGCCTGTGAATTTTCGTCAGGTTGAGCTCCTGCCGGTTTAAAATTCTGTGCGAATAAGCCGGAAGAAACTAAGGCAGAAAGTAGAATTCCTGTCGAAATGATTTTTACAGATTTTTTCATAAAAAAATCCTCCTTGTTAAAAATAGATAAAATGAATTGCCAGAAGATTGCAAAATGTTTTCTGACACTTCGTTTGTATGTAAAACACTTTAAAACTAAAAAAGTTTTCAATCCTTTAAGAAGACTTAATTTACGCTAAGAAGTTTCTAAAGAAAAAATAAGAATTATCTTATGCAGACTGAATGTGGCATTTTCTTTATCAAGGTTCCCGACGGGAGGTTATTTGAATTTTTTACTAGAACAACCGAGCTATTCTGATACCAATTTAAGTAAAAAAAAAATTAATTTTTTTTAAAAATTTTTGAATTTGCTGTTGACACGTTTTAGTAAAAATCGTATATTAATTAAGCATTCAGCGATTGAGTGTATGGGCTACTAGCTCAGGTGGTAGAGCACCGCCCTTTTAAGGCGGCTGTCGATGGTTCGAGTCCATCGTAGCTCAAAACGGTCATCAAAATGATGACCGTTTTTTTTTGCATTTTTTTCTATATTGGACCAGTTATGAAAAATAATCAGATTGATATGGTTTCCGGTGCAATATTCCCGAAACTAATGAAATTTTCTATTCCTCTGATGCTCAGTTCTGTGCTTCAGTTGTTGTTTAATGCTGCGGATATTGTTGTTGTCGGACATTTTGCCGGAGATAATTCTCTTGCTGCTGTTGGTTCAACGAGTTCCCTTATAAATTTTCTTGTAAATACAGTTCTTGGTGTTTCTATTGGCTGTAATGTTATTGCTGCCAATTTTATGGGCTGTTCAGATTCAAAACAGGTGAATTCAACCGTTCATACTTCAATGTTTTTGAGTTTAATTTGTGGAATTCTTATCAGTGTTATTGGAATTTTATTCAGCCGTCAGATTTTAATTTTAATGGCTGCCCCGGAAGATGTTCTTCCTTTGTCGGCTCTTTATCTGCGTATTTATTTCTGCGGAAGCATTCCTACTGTAATTTACAATTTTGGATCAGCGCTTTTGAGGGCAAAAGGAGACACAAAAAGACCTTTGTATATTCTGTTTGCCAGCGGAATTTTAAACGTTATTTTGAATTTAATCTTTGTAATAAAATTCAAACTTGATGTTGCAGGCGTTGCCTGGGCAACTGTTATAAGCCAGGTTCTTTCGGCTGTCTGCGTTCTTTTTATTCTTTCGACAGAAACAGATGCCTTCCGTCTGGATTTAAGAAAAATCCGTGCGGATAATGTGATTCTTGCAAAAATATTAAAGATTGGTCTTCCTGCAGGATTACAGGGAAGTTTGTTCAGTTTCAGCAACATGGTAATTCAATCAACTGTAAACAGTTTTGGTTCCGTTGCGGTTGCAGGAAGCAGTGTAAGCCAAAGTATTGAAGGCTTTGTCTATATTTCTATGAATAGTATTGCTCAGGGCAGTCTTACCTTTGTCAGCCAGAACGTTGGTGCAAAAAAGTTAGACCGCGTAAAAAAAGTTGTTGTTACGAGTCTTGCTTCAGTTTGTGTTACGGGGCTTTTTGTTGGTTTTATCTGTATTCTTTTTGAAAATCAGCTTTTTGCATGTTTTACTACGAGTCCTCAGATTATTCAAAAAGCTGCCGAGCGTTTTATTATAATTGCGGCAACTTATTTTACCTGCGGAATTATGGATGTTATGGCAAACAGTTTGCGTGGAATGGGCTGGAGTTTAATTCCTGCTGTAATGACGCTGATTTTTGTCTGCGGAAGCCGTCTTG
>CAVKVK010000050.1:0-15331 GCA_963659855.1 Parabacteroides distasonis
GTTCTGGAAGTGGCTGCGTTGGAATTTCTATTTTAAAATCCTTAGCAGAAAACGACGGAATAAGCGTGAATAATCTTCCGAAACTTACTTTTGCTGATATTTCAAAAAAAGCACTCGTCATAACTCAAAAAAACGCAGAAAACCTGCTCGGCAACGGAGAAAAGTTTAAGGATTTAGAAAAATTAAAATCCCCGCTTTCTAAAGTAAGAATTCTACAATCCAATTTATTTGAAAACATTCCTTTTAGTTTTGACATGATCGTTACAAATCCGCCGTATGTGCCACACGACGAAGCTCTTGAACTTTTGACAGACGGGCGCAGCGAACCTTTGCTTGCCTTAGACGGAGACGTTAATTTTAATGGCGAATACTCAGGAACTAACGACGGTTTAACATTGATTAAACGTCTTGTTCCTCAATGTTACGAAAAGTTAGTGCGTGGCGGACTTTTATTAATGGAAACCGGCGAATACAATGCACAGGCAACAGCAGAACTTTTTATAAAAACAGGATTTAAAAACGTGCGCATAGAAAAAGACCTTAACGACATGCTCAGAAACGTCTGTGGAGAAAAAATCTAGCACATTCTATTTTGCAGATGCTGTATTTTTTAAAACTTCTATTTCTTCCTGTGTTAAAGGGCGGTAAGTTCCGCTTTTTAAGGTTTCGTCTAAGCAAAGACCTGCCATTTTTATTCTTTTTAAGTAGATTACTTCGTTGCCAAGTGCCCGAAAAATTCTTTTTACTTCGTGGAATTTGCCTTCTGTAAGCGTTATGCTGCAGCTGTCTTCGGTTAACCATTCTATGGTTGCGGGGCCGCTCATCTGTTCTTCTGTCTTTTTTTCTGCCGGCATTAAAAGACCGTTAAAGGCTGCTTCTGTGTAGATTTTTTGTGCGCCGGGAGTAACATTTTTTTTAAGACAGACAAAATAAGTTTTTTCGATTTTGTTTTCCGGGCGGGTTAAAAAGTCAGAAAGTTTTCCGTCGTTGGTAAAAAGCAAAAGACCTGCTGTATCTAAATCTAAGCGGCCGATTGTGTGCAGTTTTGCACCTTCTGCACTTACGAGCAATTCCGGGGGAAAAATGTCGTAAACGGTTGTGTGGCTGTCGCTTACCGTAGAACAGACAGTTCCGGGAGCTTTGTTCATGAGAAAGTAAAGTTTTTGTTTTGCAATATGTTTGTTTCTCATATTAATAAAACGCAATAGGGATAGTAGCCGCGCCGCAGGCGTTCTTCTGACAGGATGTCAGAAGAATGGAGCCGAAAGGCAGAACGGCGGATAGCCCGACGGCACAAAGTGCCGGATTGCCCAAAACTTATTCTTCAAGCGCTTTTACACAGAATAGTTTTATTCCTTCGCCAATAAACTTTTGTTTTACTGCCTGAATTATTGCTTTTATGAGTTTTAATTTGTCGTCCTGCACGTAGGTTATCAGAATAAAATTTGTTTCTGGCCAGGTTGTGCTGCCGAGTTTATAACTGTTTTTGCCACGGCCTGTTACAAGTGGAACTGTTGTATAAAGAATTTCTGGAATTTTTTCTTCTAAAAGAAGAGTGATTTCTTCCTGAACTGACTGATTTGCTATTATTTCGCATCGTATCATTGTTTTTTCCTTTAATTTTTTATTCTGTTAAAAGGACTTCGATCCGGCTCTTTTCGTGTTTTTTTTCTTTCATTACGAGAGAATACAAAACTGGAATAAAAAAGAGAGTTACAAAGGTTGAAGACGTTAATCCGCCGACAACTGCAACAGCAATCGGCTGAACCATGGCTGCACTTCCGCTCGAAGCAAAACACATTGGAATCATGCCGAGAATTGTCGTTAACGTTGTCATTAAAACCGGGCGCAAACGGCTGACTCCGGCTTCGAGACAGGCGTCTTTCATTTTGTAGTCGCGGTCAATGAGCAAGTTTGTGTAGTCGACAAGAATAATTCCGTTGTTTACTACGATTCCAACAAGCATGATAAGGCCGACCGCACTCGTCATGCTGAATGCCTGCCCCGTAAACTTAAAGATAAAGACAACTCCAATAATCAGGAACGGAATTGTTGTTAAGTTTATGATCGGAGCTTTAAAACTTTCGTAAGTTCCTGCCATTACTCCAAAAACAAGCAAGATTGCCATAATTCCAATCATAAGGTAGGTAAAGCCCTGGTCCTGAGTGTCTTTCCAGGCTCCGTCGTAAACAATTGTAACGCCTTCTGGAATAATAAAGCTTTCTGCAATTCCTTCTTTTATGTCTGCAATTACATCTGTTGAATTGCGATCCGTTTTTTTGTCTGCACTGACTGTAACGCGCCTTGTCTGGTTTTCGCGTCGGATTGAAACTGGTCCAAGCGCTTTTTTTACTTCTGCAAAGTTTGCAACGCTTACCATTCCGCTGCTTCCTTTTACATAAATCTGTTCAAGGTCGGTAATGCTTTTTCTGTCGTCTTTTGCGTACAAAAGTACAAGATCGTATTCTTTGCCGTTTTCGCGGTAAGTTGTGGCTGTAACTCCGTTGATTGCGTAATTGATTTCTTTTGCAACCGTAGAAACATCAACTCCAAACGAATATGCTCTCTGTCTGTCTATTACAACCTGAACTTCTGGCAGGCCTTCTTCTGTATCAATCGAAACTTCACCAATGTCGTAAATATTTTCCATTACGGCGCGCACCTGCGAAGCAATATTGAGGGCGGTTGTAAGGTCGTCGGAGCGCACATAAATCTTAAACTCGGAGCCTGTCATCTGTCGTGCAAAGCCCTGACTGAAGGTGAATCGTGCTCCCGGATAATCGTTAAAATGCCGGCGAAGTTTCTGCTGAATTGTTTCGGAAGTATCAATCTGTTCTTCTGTGTCCGGCAGGTTTATTTGAATTGAACCTTTGTTGGTTGTATTTGAACCACGGTTACCAGTTCCAACCGAAGTAATTACAGTTGTGTAGCCCTGAATTTCCTGGCTGATGATTTTTTCAAAATCTTTTAAGATTGCAGAAGTTTCGGAAAGTGTTGTTCCGTTTGCAAGTGTTAAATTCAAGGTTACGCTGGAATCAGTTCCGTTATTCATCATATTTACTTTTAACGTAGGAACTAAAAGAAGAGAAATTGCCAGAAGACAAACACAGACAATAACTGTTACAACTCGATGTTCCAGAGCACACTTTAAACCGCGTCTGTATTGCTTTGTAAGGAATGTCATTGGAAGTTCAAGCAGTTCGTAGAATTTTGCGAGCGGCTTAAATTTTACAGGTTTTTCTACACGATTTGTAATCGGAAGGAATTTTCCAGCAAGAACCGGAACAAGAAAAACCGCAACAAAGAGTGAAGAAACAAGGGCAATTACAACTGTAAAGATAATTCCCTTGAACATTTGGCCCGTCATTCCAAGGTCTTTTATAAAAAATATAAACGGAAGAAAAACACAGATTGTCGTAAGGTTTCCGGAAACAACAGACATAATCATTTCCTGAGAACCAAGAACGGCTGCAATTTTTGGTTTTGCTCCGCGGCTGCGGTAAACGTAGATATTTTCGATCATTACGATTGAAGCGTCGACAATCATTCCAACACCAAGAATAAGGCCGGTTAAAGTCATCATGTTCAACGTAATTCCTGCAAAGTTCATTGCAAGTAAGGTAATTATGATTGAAAGCGGAATTGAAATTGCAATAATCATTGTGGACTTAACGGATTTTAAGAACAAAAACAAAATTAAAACTGCAAGCCACAATCCAGAATAAGCTGTGTCGAGCAGGGTGCCGATTGTGTCGCTGATTGATTCTGAGTCGTCAGAAATAATTTCGAGCACAACGTCGCCCGGCATAACAGATTGAATTTCCTTGATTTTTTCGCGGGTAGCTTTTGCAACTGTTACAGTATTTTTGCCCGACTGTTTTGTTACAGAAACATAAATTCCAGGCTGACCGTTAATAAAAACTTCGCTTGTTTTGTCTTTGTAACCCATGTAAACATCGCCAAGGTCACCAAGACGAACAACGTAATTATTTACAGTTGTAATAATCGTGTTTTTTACTTCTTCTACACTAGAAAATTCTCCGGTTGTGCGGATTGTATAATCTTTTAAGCCTTCGTTGATTTTTCCGCCGCCAAGTTCAAGATTCTGTTTAGAAAGGGCGGAAGAAACAGTTGCCATTGTTAAGCCGTAAGCCGAAAGTCTGTTTTGAGAAATATCTACACGCAGAATTTTTTCGCGTCCACCGCTTACGCTTGCTTCTGCAACGCCGTCAACCTGTTCAAGCAGGTCTACAATCTGATCTTCTGCAATGAGTTTTAAATCATCGTTTGAACGGTTGCCACGAACTGCAATGCGCATAATTGGCATTGAGTTTGAATCCATCTTCATAATAGAAGGAGTTCCGGCATCGTCTGGCAGATTTCTTGTTACACGGCTGATTTTGTCGCGAATGTCGTTGGTTGCACTTTCAAGATCAGTTCCGTAGTTAAATTCAAGCGAAATTGAAGAAGAACCTTCAGAACTGGTTGAAGTAATATTTTTAAGTCCGCTGACAGAAACAAGTGAACCTTCGAGAACCTTTGTTACAGTTTTTTCAACAGATTCCGGACCAGCATTTGTATAAGTTGTTCGCACGTTGATATAAGGAGAATCAACATCCGGCATAAGACTGATTGCAACGTTTTTTAATGTAAAAAGACCAATAATTCCAAGAAGCGCAAAAACAATTAACGTTAAAACAGGATGGTCTAGTGTTTTTTTAGAAACTGACATATTTGCCCCTCAACTGTTAGTTTTTACTAGAGCTCTCTGGGGCAGTTTTTAAAGTATCTGCCCTTCCTTCTGTAATATCCTGAACTTTTGAACCGTCGCCTAAAGAACTCATTCCCTGAATTACAACCCGGTCTCCGTCTTTTAAGCCTTCTGTAATCTGAACAAGGCCGTCAACTTCGTTTCCTTTTTTTACCTGAACTTTAGAAACTGTGCTGTCTTCGTTTACAACATATGCAAAAAAATCATCACCGTTTTGAACTAAAGCATCGCTGTTCATTACCGGATAACCTGAATAATCCTGAGTATAGAGTTTAACCTTTGCAAACATTCCTGCATTTATGCGTTCGTCGTGGCTGTCAAAATTCAAAACAACTTCTTTAGTTCTGCTTGCAGAATCAACGACAGGACTTACACTTTTTACAGTTGCGTCAAAAATAACTCCAGGATAGGCTTCAAGGCTAACTTCTGCCTTTAAGCCTTTTTTTAACACTGCAACGTAGCGTTCTGGAACGTTCGCTGTAATCTGCAGGTTGTTTATGTCGCCGATTATTGCAATTGCACTACTCGTCGTTACCTTTGTTCCGTTTTTTAATGGAGTGGAAATTATACTGCCGGAAATTGGAGCATAAACCGGGCTTGAACGATAGTTTGTTCCAGGTTCGCTCGGGTCAACATAAGCAATTACATCATTCTTTTTTACGGCAGAACCAAGAACAACAGACGTAGAAATAACTTTTCCGCCCATATCCGGGAACACCGACACTGAGTTTTCGCTTTCAACTTCGCCATTTGTGTTTACGTAGCCATGCAAAGTTTTTACGTTAACCAGCATTGTTTTTACAGAAACCGTAGCTCCGCTCGCGCCTCTTCCAGTGGCTCCGGGAGGCATTGCGCTTCCACTGGATTTTAAAACTGTATTTGCAAGAACAGCCACAACTCCAACAGCAATAACTGCAACTGCGGCAACAATCCAGGAAGTTTTTATTTTTTTATTTTCTGCCATTTTTTATTTTCTCCTTCTATTTTTTTAAGAGTGAACCAATGTCCACACCAAGTGTGTTTTCAAGTTCCATTATGTTTTTTGTAAGCGTTAAAATTTCGCTGTTAAGCGTTACCTGTGCTGTCAAAAGCGTATTGTTTGCACTTTGCAAAGACAAAAGATCTTTTGTTCCACGGTTGTAAGCTTCGCTCGTCATATCATAAGTTTTTTGAGCAAGTTCAACATTCGCCTGTTTGTAACTGATCGAAGCCTGGCTCTGTTCAATCGACCTTAAGGCTGAATTAACTGTCCGCATAAAAGTTTTGCGTTCATCATCAAGCTGCAATTCATAGTCGGCTACGCTGTCTTTTGCAGAATCCACTGCATCATTTTTTGCTGACCAGGGCAGAGCTCCATCCAAAGGAATCGAAGCACTCAATCTTACAGAAGATTTTTTTGAAGAATCCGGCTCTTTTCCGTCATAACCGGCATACCAGCTTCCGTCGCTCCACGAAAACGAAGCAGTTAAACTTGGAGCAAACGCAGAAAATCTTTTATCTAAAACAGAGTTCTTTGCGTTTTCCAGTTTTAATTCAAGATTTTTAATTGAAGAAGATTTGTAGTTTTTAATATCAATTTCAATTTTTTTAAGATAAAGACAATCGTCGAGTGAACCAGTCAATTCAACCTTATCATTAATCATAAGCCCCAAAACCTGCTTAAAACTGTCCATTGCATTTTTGTAAGTTGTGCGGGCATTTTCTACAGTAGGAATTTTAGACTTATAGTTGACTTCGGCACTTAAGGCATCAACTTCGCTCAAACGCCCGGAATTATACTTTGCAAGATTGTTTTCGTACTGAGTTTTTGCAATTGTTAAGTTTTCTTCCTGAAGTTTTATATTTTCCTTTGAATACAAAAGTTCGTAATAAGCTTCGCGAACCGAAAGTTCAATTTTACGCAAAGCATCTTCAAAAGAAAGTTTATTTTGTTCATAAGCAATTTTTGCGCTCTGCATTGTTGTGTAAAGATTTGCAGTCAAATTCAAAGAAGCCGTCGCAGAAATGTCAAAAGAAGCACTGTAAGCAGAACTCTGGTCTCCTCCCGTTAAACCGTCCATTGGAACAGTCGAACCTGCTCCAACCGACAACGAAGGGCTCAAAGAATTCCAGCTGTGATCTTTAGTGCGTTTTGCAGCATTTAAAGTAATTTTTTGCTGTTGAACCGAAACATTGTTTTCTTTTGCAATCTTTACTGCATCATCCACAGAAAGAAAATATTGTGCGCCTTCTTTTTTTTCCTGAGCAAAGCCCGAAACAAAAGAAGCCATAAACAAAAAAAGGCCAGATAAATAAAGAACAGATTTTTTCATAGTTTTTCCAAAGTGCTTTTATTTTAGCGTCGGTCAAAAAACTGTTCATTAATAGAAATTAAATTAAAAATAAGAAAAATCTTAATTTTGCAAAGAATTTTTTAAGTCTGGGCGTTCCCTGCCTTGCGGCAGGTCGTGCTATCCGTGGTTCCGCTGTCCGCTCCTTACGGACGCCTCCGTTCGCTGCCGGCGACATCCCTGTCACCTCTTCCTCCCGCTGGTCGGCGCTCTCTCTGGTACTCGGTTCCATTTAAAACAAAAAAATCCATTATACACTCGTTATGTACAATGGATTCTTTTTACTTCTAGCCAACTCCCGGACTTGAACCGAGTACCTGCTCGTTACGAGGGAGCTGCTCTACCAGGTGAGCTAAGTTGGCGAGTGCGTTTATCTTATACAAAAAAAATTTTTTAATCAATTAGAACCAAATCAGTGTAAAAGTCTGGAAAAAACCAGCGTTTTTGTTTCAAAAAACTGCAAAATAGTGTTTTAGTTGATTTTTTTAGTGCATTTCGCAAAAATTACGCTATGAAAAATCGTTTTAACACTGTAGACCTTATGCTTACTAAGCCTGTTGGTCCTCTTATCATAAAAAATGCAATTCCTACAATAATAATCATGATGGTTAGTGCCATTTACAACACTGCAGACACTTTTTTTGTAAGTCAGCTTGGCACTAGTGCTTCCGGGGCAGTCGGCGTTGTTTTTTCTCTTATGACGCTTATTCAGGCCGGCGGCTTTTTAATTGGAATGGGTTCTGGTTCAATTCTTAGCCGCGCACTTGGCTCTGGCGATATAAAAAAGGCTCAAACTCTTGTTTCCACCGCAATCGTAACAGTTTTTAGCCTTGGCATTGTTTTTTCAATCTTTGGAACAATTTTTAACGTTCAGCTTGTGCGCAGTCTTGGAGCAACTCAGACAATTCTTCCTTACGCAATCGATTACGCACGCTACATTATTCTGGGCTGTCCATTTATGATGGCTTCGTTCGCAATGAACAATCTTCTGCGTTTTGAAGGCAAGGCTTCGCTTTCTATGTTTGGAATGGTAAGTGGCGGTATATTGAATATGGCTTTAGACCCGCTGTTTATTTTTGTATTTAACATGGGAATTTCCGGTGCTGCCATTGCAACTTTAATCAGTCAGATTACAAGTTTTGTAATTCTTTTTTCAATCCACGCATTCAACAAATCTGTTGTCAATTTTAATTTAAAGACAGTTGCAAAAAAATTAAGCGTTTATACAGACATTGTTACAACAGGGCTTCCAAGCCTTTTCCGCCAGGGTTCAACTTCTGTTTCCAATATTTTTATGAATATGGGAGCAGCAAAGTACGGAGCTTTAATGGTTGGATTCGCCTTAACAAGCGCACAGACCGCCGACGCCGCAGTTGCAGGCATGTCAATCAGCAACAAAATCTGCCAGCTTATAATGTCTGTTGCAATCGGTCTCGGCCAGGGATTTCAGCCAGTCTGCGGAATCAATCTTGGAGCAAAAAAATACGACCGCGTAAAAAATTCAATTTCTTTTTTAATAAAAATAATTACAGCCTGCATGTTTGTTTTAGGACTTGTAGTTTTTATCTTTGCCCCACAGATTGCCCGCACATTCCGCGACGACGACGCCGTAATTAAAGTTGCTTCACTTGCATTAAGAATGAGCTGCTGCATTCTGCCGTTCCATTCTCTCATTTTTGGAACTTCAATGCTTTTACAGACAGCCGGCGCAAAACTTTCTGCAACCGTGCTTTCTTCACTCAGACAAGGAATTGTTTTTATTCCACTTATTTTTATTCTGCCTTACATCTGCCGCATTTTTGGAGCAGCCCCAATCTACGGAATTATGCTTACTCCAGCCTTGAGCGACTTAATCAGCGCATTCATAATGATTCCATTTTTAATAAAATACGTAAGAAAACTCGGAAAATAAAAAATCTCTCGCCCAAAATTCCACGGAACTTACTAAACTTCGTGGAATTTTCTTTTGTCGGCGTACATTGCCTGGTCTGCAAGTCTTAAAGCCTGTGCAAACGGCAGGGAATCATCTTTTACCGTACAATAACCAAAGGCCGCCGTTAAAGTTAAAACATTGTCGCTTCTTTCTTTTAAGCATTGTTTGATTTTTTCAATCAGGTTTTCAGCTTTTTTAGAATCACACTTTGTACAAAAAATCAAAAATTCATCTCCGCCGAGCCGCATTACAATACAACCTTCCGGGAGTGTGTCTTCGATTGCATTTGCTGTCTTTTTTAATAAAAGATCGCCGTATTCGTGTCCGAGACTGTCATTCACTTTTTTAAGCAGGTTGCAATCTACCATTATCAGCGTAAATGGATAATCTTCCGCCCTAACGTCGCCCTTGCCACGAGCTTCTAAATAATTGCGGTTACGAAGCCCTGTCAATTTATCCTTAAACGCAAGTTCTTCAAATTCTTTTTCGAGCTTTGTTCTTCTTGTAATATCAGTAACAACGCCAACGATTCCGATTATTTTTCCGTCCTTAAAAACAGGATTCTTTTTTATTTCGTAATATAAGGTGCCGCTTTCTAACGGAAAACTGCTTATAAATTCGCTGCCTTTTCCAGTTGCAAGAATTTTTTTATCGTCTTCGTAATACTGCCGTCCAAGTTCTTCAAAACACTGAACTTCTAAATCTGTTTTTCCAATAATGCTGTGTTCGTCTCCGCCATTCAATGAACTGCAAACCTTTGTAACAAAGCGGTATTTACATTCTGTGTCCTTAAAAAAAATGTTTGCAGGCACGTCTTCTACAAACTGCAAAACCGTACCAAAATCCACAGCGTCTTTATCATACATCTGCTTTTCTCCATGTTAAGCATTTATTTCCGAAAATAATCAAAAATTCTGGCATTTTATACAATAGAAAATAACAAAACTAAAAAGATTCTTACAAAATATTCTTTTTTTACGGAGCACAACTTGCCCGCAAACTTACATTTTACATAAGCCGCTGAATTTCAAAACAATTTCTGGCTTTTCGCCCTTCCGCTGTCCGCTACATTGCGGCTCTGCCGCAACTTCGGGGCTGCAATCCAGGCTAGGCTTTGTTTTATGCGGCAGTTCAACCTTCTGGCGCAAACCTTAAATTCCAAAAATCAGCAAAAAATGTATAATAATTTTATGCAAAATTCTTTTTCTAAAGTTGCAACAACTTCGCTCAGCCACAAATGGGCAGATGCAACAAAACGCGAAATTCCAATTTATTCCCGCGGAAACTCAATCCGCTCAGATTTTGACAGAGACTACACTCGTCTTTTGCATTGCCAGGCATTCAGCCGCTTAAAACATAAAACCCAGGTTTTTTATTCTCCGCACAACGACCATGTCTGCACAAGAATGGAACACGTTCTTCATGTTGCTTCTGTTGCAGACACAATTTCTAAATATCTTGCCTTAAACACAGAACTTGCCCAGGCAATTGCAATCGGGCACGACATTGGGCACGCACCTTTTGGCCACACTGGCGAAGACATTTTAAATTCTCTTATGGAAGCCCGCCCGGGCGCTTCTGCTCCTAAAAAATTCTGGCACGAACGCAATTCACTTTTTTTTGCAGACTACATCGAAACTCTTTCTGACCCAAACGGAACAGAAAAAACTCTCAATTTAACTTACGCTGTCCGCGACGGAATAATCTGTCACTGTGGCGAAATCGACGAACAAGGCTTAAAACCGCGCGAAGACGCAATCAATCTTTACGACATAAAAGTTCCTGGTTACAAAAAACCATTTACCTGGGAAGGCTGCGTTGTAAAACTCAGCGACAAGATTGCATTTTTGGGCCGCGATTTACAGGACGCAAGACGCTATCACATTTTAGACATGGGCTGCTACCGCCAGTTGCTCGAAATTGTCGGCAGCACACTCGGCTTTGAACAAAACAAAAAAGCAATAAACACAACGGTTTTAATCAACGACATGATTGTAGACCTTTGCCAGGAGTCCAGCCCGGAAAAAGGACTTTGCTTTAGCGAACCATATTTTAAGTTTATCCGCGAACTAAAAAGATTCAGTTACGAAAAAATATATTCTCACTGGCGGCTTTTAGAATTTAAAAACTATGCACAGAACGTGCTCGGCACAATTTACCGCACGCTTATGGGAGTTCAAAATTTTGCACGAAACGGAAGAATTCCGCAGGCAATGCGCTACTTTAAAAATCTGAGCAAAACTTTTGAAGACTGGCTCATAAGATATTCAAATTACGACGAAATGGCTTCATTAGACCGCAAAAAAACACTTCACTACGAAACTCCAGTAGTTTTTGATGTAACAAACTACGAAAGCTATCAAAAATGCGTAATTGAATACATTTCTGGAATGACCGACAACTTTGCAATTTCCTGCTACGAAGAAATAATCAGTTTTTAAGATACGCATAAGTTGCGTCGTTAAAGTCTAAACTAAAATCTCAGCGTTTGAATTCCACTATTTCCGGGTGGAATTCAAAATGCATATTATCAAAAATTATCCAGTTTCCGCCCCAGATAAAACCTTCTTTTTCAAAAATATCAATTATTTTTTGAGGAGGAATCCATCTGTCGCAAAGTGGCGTAAGCATCCAGTTTTCCGGATTTTTGTCCCGCGTCCAGCTCCAGAAAATTGCCTTTCCGTTTAAGCGTTTTGGCAAAAGATCGACAGCAATTCCATAAGAATGGAACGATTTCCTCCCCGTACCTTGTATTACCCGCCAGTTGTAGGCATCTGCAGATTTTAAATTCTGTAAAAATAAATTTATTTCGTCATCGGTTTTTGCTTCGTTATAAATTTCTGCTTCAATTCTTTTTAAATTTTCTTTAACTCTTTCATGAACCTTTGTTGGTTTGCCTAAAAAAGTTGTGCTTACAATATGATCTTCAATTATTACTTGCGCTTTTGCAGCATACAAAAAATCGTAAAAAAACATTGGCGTTCCCGCGGAATTCTGCCGGTTTTCCGCAGAAGAAAAATTTTTTACTCTTTGTATTTCTTCCTGTGTTAAAGTCTGCGGATCTTTTAGTTTTGAATATTCATAAATAAGCGGCCAATAACTGTCTTTGTTTTTTAAGTTCTCTTCCGGCAAAAACCTGCAGTCTGCCCACCAGAAATCCGCTTTTTTTAAGTTGTCTTCGCCTGTTTTTTCTGTAAAAATCGGCGCCGTAACTGTTATGAGCCAGTCTTGTTTTTCGCTGTCGAACAAAGCGTTAAAATCAACATCCGGGTAACATTTTCTAAAAATTTCCAGTTGTGCAGGCTCTTTTAACAAAGATTCTTCTTCAATTTGAATTTTGCTAGCAGTTTTGCTTTTATGCTGCAAAACAATGAATAAAAACGCTGCTACAAAAACTGCTAGACAAATAAATATCTTTTTTTTCTTCAAATTATTTCCTTTTTGAATATTCTTTTTTTTATAATTTAAAAAGTCAAAAATGATGATTTTTTTGAAATTATCTTTAAATATTCCGGCAAATGCTGACCGGCGAGTTTTAAGAATTTTATTGCGCTGTCTAAAGCCGAATCGCGTATGTCTTTGTCCAGTTTAGAAAGCGATTTTACAATCTGAACTCCGTTTCGCCCCCAGTTTTCGGCAAGTTCGCTGTTTGTGTCTGCCTGAGTCGATTCAAGGGCACCAAACAAAACTTCAACAAACTGTTCACGCTTGCTTACAGTCAATTCAACAAACCATTCATTAAAAACTTTATTTAAAAACAAACTTGATTCACAAAGGTTTTCGCAAAGTTCAAAATCGTCTGGTTCTGTCTGCCAGAAAATCGGATCGTGCTGCATTATGTTCTTTGCAGAACTTTTTAAAACCTTAAAAGATGAATCGTGCTCAAAAAACATTCCGACAATTGATTCCTGCGGAAAATAAGATTGAGTTTTTTTAAGCGCAGATTGAAAATTTTCCTGCTGCAACGTTGATTTTAAGAATCCCGGTCCGTCAAAATTAAAGATTTTTTTAAGCTGCTTTTGATATTTTATGCCAAGATTTGCTCCGGCAAAAATTGCAAGGTTTCCACCTTTTGAATGTCCACCGCAAAAATGTTCAAACCGCTTAAGTTTTTTTATACTTTCTTCAAGATACAAAAGAGAATCTTTCTGTGCCTTTACTTCGCTCATAAAAGCAAGGTTAAAATCTTCTTTCCAGCCGATAATTGTGTCGTCAGTTCCCCTGAAAGCTTCAAAAGCAAACTCTGCATTTTTTTGAGTACACAAAAAGGTGAGCGCGCTGAATTGTTCTTCTTCTTTTTTGCTGTAAGTATCTCTAAAACCTGTTAAAAAAAGTGAACCAAATCTTTTAGACTGTGAACAGACAAACAAAAGTTCTACAGTCCGAGGATTGATTAAAATGCCAAGTTCTTTGCGTTCTTCAAAACGATCATTTGCAAACTTTTCTGCAGCATCGCTTAATAAGATTTTTGAATTAAAATCTGAAGAAACAATTCCGCCAAAATCAAGATAAGAAAGCTGACATAAAATTAAAGCGTCAACAGCATTCAGCGGAGAAAAATCAAAAGAAATGTCTCCACGCCATTTTACATAATCAAATAAATCCATAGATCAAATCTTAAAACTCGTGCTGTTTTTGTGCAATTCTATAAAATTTTGTATACTTAAGTTCTGTGTTATTAATTCAACCTTGCAAATTCATTTTTGTGCATTAAAATTCAAGAGATTTCAACGAGGCTTTAAACTAATGCTTAAATTAAAACAAAATCCATTTAAATATCTGTTCATTTTTCTTACAGTATTCTTTTTGGTCTGTCTTTGCGTTCAAATTGCAAAAATAAAATCAGAAAACAAGCGTGAACATAAATCTTATGTCGAAGCAACTGTCGGAACAGAATCTTTTTTTAGAAAATCAAAGAATTTTTCAATCTATTTTGAAATTCCTGACCGCAATCAGGACAGCGCAAGTCCAAAAACAAAAAACAGCTGGTTTGACAAAGAATTAAACGAATGGGGCGCACAATACGACATTTATATCGAAAATACTTCTCAGGCAGAAATTACAGACTGGAAACTCAAAATAAATCTTCCTTCAACTTTTAGAATTGATTCCTTCTGGAACGTAGAAAAAGATTTAATAGAAGTTCATTCACCAACAGAAAATTCAATAACCGTGCATGGAATAAATTCTGCACTTAACACAAAAATTTCAAATCTTGCTCCCGGAAAAATCGGTTTTGTTCTTTACAGCCCAAAGATAATTGAAAACTGCACTTTTGAACTTTTTTACAAATTGAATCTGCCGATTTTAAAATCTCAGCGTGTAATAATTCTTCTTGTCTGCTTTATTTTGAGCGTCGTTGTGCTTTTTGTTTATTCACTTTTTGAATTTATGCTCGAACGCCAGAAAAAACAGTCCGCTACAACAATTCAGGCTCTTATCCGTCTTATTTCGCATTTTATCGACGTTCGGGATCCTTACACAAAAGAACATTCTTCCCACGTTGCAAAATATTCACGCCTGATTGCAGAAAAAATGGGATTTTCTGAAGAAGAATTACAGAACGTTTACTGTATGGGACTTTTGCACGATGTCGGCAAAGTTTATATTCCAGGTGAAATTTTAAGAAAGCCCGCAAAACTCACCGACGACGAATGGCAGATAATGAAACGCCACACAATTTACGGTTCGCAGGTTTTAAACGAATTTAAAGATATTCCGGAAGTAAAAGAAGCAGTTTTGTATCATCACGAACGCTACGACGGCAAAGGCTACATGAAAGGTTTAAAAGGTGAAGAAATTCCTCTCGTTGCAAGAATTATCTGTGTTGCAGATTCTTACGATGCAATGGCAACCGACCGTGCCTACAGAAAAGCTCTTTCAAAAGAAACAATTTTAGCCGAACTCGAAAAAAACAAAGGAATTCAATTTGACCCAAAAATCGCACAAATCATGATAGAACTAATAAAAGAAGGCAAAATTTAGTCCACAAAAGGCAACATCAATTGTTTATACTTTTTACATAAACTAAAGCAATAAAGGAAAACAAAAGATGAACACTTTGACAAAAATAATCTACGGCTGCGTAATCGTCGCACTGTCATTTGCATTCTTAAAAATTCATGCACATAAAATAAACTGTATGGGTAAAAAGACAGGGAGGCAGGCCGAGCAAAAATAAAAAGTTTTCTGCGACACAAAACGCACGCAGAAACTCAAGAGACAACATGAAAGAAGTTATTTACTTTACAATTTTGTAAATAACTATTTATAATACAGATATGACGGTGTTCAGCA
>CAVKVK010000051.1:0-15131 GCA_963659855.1 Parabacteroides distasonis
GCTTTATATGCTAGTCCGCAAATACAGAAAATAAAAAAATGACCTTCAGCATAATCTGATTCAAAAGGAAAAAATTATGGAAAAACAGGAAGCAAAATGGTACGAAAAAGCTTCGGGCAAAAAACAACACAAAGCAGAAAATTCAGCAAAGATAAATGCTAAAAACGAACTAAAAAAGCAGCGCAAAGAAGAAAAAAAATCATCCGCAAATACTAAAAAAAGCGAATTCAATACAAAGCAGAATAAGCAGCCCCAAAAATCTTTTTCTCCTAAGAATTTTCAAAAAAACAATTCTAAAAACAAAAAAACTTTGTCTGCGCTTCCAATGTTTGACACAAAAAACATTCCAGAAGATTCTGTAGAAATTTTAAAAAACTTCAATAAGATTGTTGCAGAAACCCGCAGTCTTTCCGGAAAACAGCAGACGCTTCTTCCAAAAATCATTAAAAACTTAAGCCATCAGCTTACAGACGACAGAAACAGCCGCCGGCTCGGCTACATGAACGACGCAGGTCAGATTTCTGCATACATTACATATTTTATGTGGTGGAATTTAGTACGCTTAACAAGGTTATTCGCAAACTTACCAGAAGATTCATTCAAACTAAACGATAACGACGTTTGCCTTGATTTAGGTTCTGGTCCTCTCACGGTTCCAGTTGCACTATGGCTTGCCCGAGCGGAACTTCGTTCTAAAAAACTGACTTTTTATGTTCTTGACCTGAGCCAGAATGTTCTTGCCGCCGGTGAAGAGATTTTTTTGTCGATTGTTGCAAAGACAATTCAAAAAGAAGGCGAACCCTGGAAAATCATACGCGTAAAAGGTCCATTAGGAACTTCTATAAAACAAAAACCGTCTTTTATAACCTGCGCAAATGTTTTTAACGAACTTGCTCAAACAAACGAAATGCCACCTGACTATCTTGCAAAAACTTACACTGCTGACATTGAAAAGTATTTTGAAAAAGATTCTGCTAAACCACAGACAGTTTTTATTATAGAACCTGGCGATCCTCATTCTGCGCGCTTGGTAAGTTTAATGCGGGATTCTCTTATCCGCCGGAATTTTATGCCGTTAAGTCCGTGCCCGCACATTCACGCATGCCCAATGGCAGGACGTACAACTTCTTCCCCAAACGGAAAATGGTGCAACTTTGCTTTTGACACTTCAGACGCTCCGGAAGAACTGCTCAAACTTTCAAAAAATGCAAACCTTACAAAAGAAAGAGCCTCTTTAAGTTTTGTGCTTGCCCGAAGGGAAGTTGAATCTTCTCAAAAAATTCAAATTGAACAGGACGAAAAAATACTAAAACTTCGCGTAGCTTCGGATTTTATAAAATTACCGGAATTCCATAAATCTGGCTTTTACTGTTGCAGCGACCTTGGACTTGTTCTTGCGCTCGACACAACAAACGTTCAGCCTAAAAATGGAGATTTACTCACTATTAAGCGTCCGGAAAATCTAAAATCTGCAAAAATTGACAAAAAATCTGGTGCGCTCATTTTAGAAATTTAAAATCTTCAAAAAAGTTCATAAAAAATAAACCACGCAAAATAAAAACCTGCGTGGTTCGTTTTGCATTTTAGTTTTGTTTTTCCAGGCTTTCGACCCATTTTTGCATTAAAATACCAAAGGCAACTCCAACATTTAAACTTGCCTTTAATCCTTTCATTGGAATAGAAACTCTGCCATAAGATGCTTTTTTTAATGCCTGCGGGCTTACTCCAAGTTCTTCTGAACCAATAATGCAGATTCCTTCTTTTGGAAAATTGAATTCTTCAATTGGAGTTCCGCCAGTTTCCAGCACAAAAACCGGAATATTATTTTTTTTAGAATATTCTTCCAGTTCGTCCAGACTTTTTTTCTGCCAGCCCAAAGTTTCTATGCAGCCCATTCCGCTTCGGATTGCTTTTGGATGATCTGGAGGAACGCACAGCGGACTTACAAAAACACTTTCTGCGCCCATTGCTTCCGCCGTCCTGAAAATTGAACCAATATTAAACGGAGAACGAATATCTTCTGCATAAACGCTTACGCCTTTAAAAAAATCGCGCTGCTTTACAACTCCATTTTCGTCAAATTGTTCTGGATGTGGCGCAATAATCAAATCCCATTCTGCCGGAAACGTTCCGATTATTTTTAGCATTATATTGCGGGCAAGATTACAAGCTCTTTTTTCGTCGAACGGCTCTGTTTTAAGCACAGAATTTAAAAGTTCTGCTGCATCCTGCGGAATATCAGGATCTTTTAGCGTAATTTTTACAATTTCTTTTATGTAATCAGCGCGGCTAATTGATTTATAAGAATATTCGTTTCCTTTTTCTGGAATTCCGTCAACGTCGCGTTCTAGTGCACCAAGAGTTAATGCAATTTTTCTGCGCTTTTGCCCACCTTCTAAATGGCAAAGCTTTCCTGGATCTATCATTTTATTTTCCTTAAATTAAACAAATTAATTTTTGAGTTTTAATTATATATGAATGTCGAGTTCATTTTATAAATATTAAAAATAGCCTCTCATCGGGAACCTGCCTCAAGTCACACGATTCGCTACGCTCAGAATGTGTTTGAGTCAGAACCCCGACTACGGCTATTTGACATATTAAATAAAAAAAATTGCATTTCTCGACAAAAAATCAAAATAGCCTCTCGCCGGGAACCTGCCCCCAAGTCTCATGCTTCACTTCGTTCAGAATGAGTTTGTGGTCAGAACCCCACTACGGCTATCTTTTATTAAAACTCGACATTCAAATTAAAAATCAGTATGCTAATTTTAATAATTCAAATAAATCATCGCTCGTCATTGCTCTTGGAAGCGAATTAATATAATCCGTTTTAGAAGCGTCTTCGGCAGCAAGTGCAAGTTGTTCTATAGAAACTGACAATTCTTTTAAGCGAATCGGCAAACCTGCTTTTGCAATGCGAGCCCTTATATTATCTGCAAAAGCCTGCGAAAGAGCGTCGTTATCATCTTTTTCGGAAGAAAGCGTTATTCCAAAGAGTTTTGCAAATTTTGCAACACGGTCACTTTTAAACTTTGCACAAAATTCAATTACATAAGGAAAAAGAATCAAAGAAATAAGAGAACGGTTCAATCTGAATCTTGAATTTACTGCAAGCGCCAAAAGTCCAGCCGGTCCAAAAGAACTTGCACTAGCAGCAAGGCTTGCCATGCAGCCACCTTGAAAAAGCAATTCTTCTTTTGGAGTTGTAACAGAAAGAGATTGTGAACCGTCAAGAGCTAAAACTAAAAGCGAAGCCGACTTTTCTGCAATCATGTCGCTAAAAAAAGTTGATTTTTGAGAAAAATAAGCTTCTGCGGCAAAACAAACGCTTTCCAGCGCCATTGCAGCCGACTGTTTATCTGAAAGGGTAACTGCCAAAGAAGGATCAAAAACGGCTGATTTACAAAGCGCATTTTGAACTTTTAAAAGTTTAAGGCTGTTTGTTCTTGAATCACTCAAAGCAATTCTATCTGTAAAAACATATGGATTTCTGCAGGTTGTAGAAAGGGCAATTAATGGGAGCGTTTTTTTTCCAACATTTGCTCCGTCCAAAAATGAATTAACATTTCCACTTTCGTAAAAATAAGCAGCAACAGCACGCGCAATTTCAATAGTTTTTCCACCACCGGCAGCAATCACTCCGTGAATATGAGAAGAACGTGCAAGCTGAAGTGCATTTTCTGCGGTTTTAGAATCAGCAACTTCTGTAATTTCATCAAAAATAAAAAAATCAATCTGACGATCTGTCAACGATTGTGTAATTTTGTCTGCAAGCCCGACAGAACGCAAAACAGGATCAAGAACGAGCATAAACCTTTGTCCGTATTCACTTATAAACTGTCCTAAACGGCTTGCTGAATAAGAAGCAATAACAACATTCGGCGAAACTCTAAAAACAAAATCTGTCATAAAAATTCCTTTACTCAAAAAAAAAGGACCGTCCACTAAATTGAACCATTCCGCCAGTCATTCATTAGCGGACAGTTCATAAGACAGCCCTTTCTTTAGCAAAACTGTAAACAGTTAAATTAAAATCCCCATGAATCTAAGATACGATCTGCAGCAGAACCAATCACTGCTGAATTCAAATAATTTGGATCCTTGATTTTTTCTTTTACAGAAGCAACAAGATCAGCGCGAACATCAGGAGTTTCGTCTGCAACCTGGTTAAGAAAATATGCCTGTGCGGCTTCTTTTGCTTCTTCAGAAACGTTAATAGAATCAAGAGCAGACGTAGATGAAAATTTCTGCGCGTCATTTGTACGACGAGTATTCTGTACGTTGTTAAGTGGATTAATTCCGTTAATGTTCTGTACCATCATTTTTAACCTGCCTTACCTGTTAATTATCGGCATTTTCGTCCGAAAGTTGAGCATTTTTATTACCGGAAATGAAAACTGCAAATTCTCCCTGGATTTTTGCCCTGGAAGAAAATTCGTCCCGCATTTCTGCCGCTGTTCCGCCGATAATTTCTTCGTGCAGTTTTGTAAGTTCCCGTCCAACAACTACACGGCGCGTACTATCAATATCGGCCACATCAGTTAAAAGTTTAACAATTCTAAACGGAGACTCATATAAAACAACTGCATCTCCAGTTGCTAAAAGTTCCCGCAATCTTGAACGTCTTCTTCCTGGTTTTGGAGAAAGAAAACCTTCAAAAATCAATGTTTTTCCGCCAGCACCAGCAACACTAACCAAAGTTGCAAATGCGCTAGGTCCAGGAATCGGCACAACAGTATGTCCGGCTTCCCTTGCAAGCCCTGCGAGAACTGCCCCAGGATCACTTATTCCAGGAGTTCCGGCGTCGCTTGCATACGCTACAGTTTGACCTTCATCGAGCAGTTTTATGATTTTTTGTCCGGCAAATTCTTCATTCTGCGAACGGCAGGAAATAAGAGGCTTACGGATTTCAAAATGACTCAAAAGCTGCAAAGTATGCCTTGTATCTTCGGCTGCAATTACATCAACATTTTTGAAAGTTTCAATTGCACGAAATGTAATGTCACCAAGATTGCCTATAGGCGTACCAACTATATATAGCGTAGACACTCTTTTATATTACTTCTAACAACGCTAAAAATCAACACGCGTTGACAAATGCTTTTGCCGTTATTAAACTAACAAGTGTTAGTCTAATTTTGGAGGGAGAAATGCCGGCAGAAAAAATTACGCGCGAAAAAATAATACAGGCAGTTTTAGACTGTGCCTTTGCAAATAGCGTTGGTGGCACTTCTTTAGCTGACATTGCTTCTAAATTAGGAATAAAAAAAGCCAGCCTTTACAATCATTACGATTCACGCGAATCCATGTTAGACGACACCGTGCATTATTGCTCTGAATATCTGAAAAAAATTGCTTTTATTCCATCAGAAATGGATGCAACTGCCAAAAAATATGCTCCGCCAGCAGTTTTAAAAGGAATTGTTCACAGATGGTTTAAAGTGAACGAAAAAGAACCTCTGTTGCAAATTTATTCTTTTATAGAAAGTGAAAAATATTTTTCTTCAAAAGTGGCAGAAATTGCTTTAGATTCAAAATCAAAACTGATAAATCAGACAGAACAGGCTTTAATAAGTTTAGAAACTGCAGGAAAAATAAAAGAATGTTCAAAAGAAGCAACTGCAACGCGAGCCTGCCTTTTTGCAAATACAATTTTTAGTGTTCTGGATTCTTATATTATTGAAAAGAAAAATTACATAAGACAAAATCCCCAATCTGGCGAAGGTGAACTTTTTAATGCACTGCCAATGGAAGTAGATTTTGCAGAAATTGACCGCATAATCGAAGAATTCTGTAGCAGGTTGTAAAAAAATTTATAAAGACTTAGCCCGGATTGTAGAAGCGCCGTAAGGCGATGTTTTGCGCCAGCAAAACATTGAAACTTCGGAAAGCCGGCAGAGACAGACAATTGCCAGAAAGGAACTGTGGCTCCTTCAATTCTTAAATTTTTATAAAAGTGTAGAAAATATTTTTTAATGGTAATATACTTGTTGAATTGACATTTTAACACTTTTTGTCATTTTGAATTATTTATTGGAGGCCATACTTTATGGAAAAAACACTGCCACGAGTTTTCAGAGAAACTGCAAAGGCTTATCCGGAAATTACTTTTCAGATGTCAAGAATTAAAGAAGGCGTCTGGGACAGTATTTCTTATAAAAATGCTTTTGAAATCATTAAAAATGTGGCTGGAGGTCTTCTTTCGATTGGAATTCAGAGAGGCGATCACATTGGTTTGATTGCAGACAATCGCAAGGAATGGCAGCAGATAGATCTGGCTCTTTTGAGTATTGGCGCAATTGATATTCCGCGTGGCTGCGATGCAACAGTCGGCGATATTGAATATATTCTTTCGTTTGCAGAAGCAAAAACCGTAATTGTAGAAAATAAAACACAGCTTGAAAAAATTTTAGGATTAAAAGAAAAACTTCCGCTCGTAAAAACTTTTATCTGTTTTGAAGATCTGGACGAAAAATATTTTGAACTTTGTGCAGAGTCAAATCTTGCTCTTTATACTTTTAATCAGCTCGCAGAAAAAGGAATTGAATTTAACAAGGCAAATCCTGGTAAAATTGATGAAGAAATTGATAAAGGCAAATGGGACGATCTTGCTTCCATTATTTTTACTTCGGGAACTACAGGCCAGCCAAAAGGCGTAATGCTTACCCACGGAAACTTTTTGTCTCAGCTTGAAGATATTGATGAGCGCATCTGGTTGAATCCAGGCGACAGAGGAATTCTTGTACTTCCTGTATGGCATGCTTTTGAACGTTCTGTTGAATACGTTGTTTTTTCTCAGGCAGCAACACTCTGCTACTCAAAACCAATTGGTTCGGTTCTGCTTTCTGATTTAAAGTCGCTTGACCCGCAGGTTTTGCCGGCTGTTCCCCGCGTTATTGAAGCAATCTACGACGGCATTTACAGAAAAATGCGTAAGACCGGCGGAATTACTCTCAAAGTTTTTAACTTTTTTGTTACAGTTGCTCTTTTTCACTCAAAACTTGATCGCGTTCTTTTTGACAGAACAACCCGTTACGGAATGGACAAAAGATGGTTGCAGTGGCCGGCATTTGTAATTCCGTGGCTTGTACTTTATCCGATTAAGCTTTTAGGCGGTGCAGTTGTATTCAGAAAAATCCGTGCAATGCTCGGAAAACACTTTAGAGGTGCAGTTGCCGGCGGTGGAGCTCTTCCTCCAGCAATCGACAAATTTTTCTGGGCAATTGGAGTTCCTTTGGTTGAAGGTTATGGTCTTACAGAAACTTCACCGATTATTTCTGTACGTCCGTTCAGTCGTCCTGTTCTCGGCAACGTAGGTCGCCCGATCCGCGAACTTGCTGCAAAAGTTGTAGATCCTTCTTCTGGAAAAGAAGTAAAACGAGGCAAAAAAGGTGCACTTCTTATAAAAGGCCCGACAGTTATGAAAGGTTATTACAAGCAGCCAGAAATGACAGCTTCTGTAATTGACGAAAACGGCTGGTTTAACACTGGAGATCTTGCACGCCTTACAGCAAACGGCGAAATTGTTCTTTGCGGAAGAATTAAAGACACAATCGTTCAGCTTGGTGGCGAAAATGTAGAACCTGTTCCAATCGAAATGAAAATGCAGGAATCACGCTACATAAAAACTGCTGTTGTTGTTGGTCAGGATCAGCGTTATCTTGCAGCACTGATTGTTCCAGAAAAGGCAGAAATTGAACAGTTTGCGGCAGAAGCAAAACTTTCGTATAAAAAGTACGAAGACCTTGCCCGCAGCCCGGAAATAAAACGCCTGTTAGAAGGCGAAGTAAGTCAGCGTGTAAATTCTAAAAATGGATTTAAAATGTTTGAACGCATAAATAAAATTGCCGTTCTTCCAAAAGAATTTGAAGTTGGCGTTGAACTTTCTGCAAAACAGGAAATCAGCCGCTATAAAATCAATAACATTTATTCCAGCGAAATAAAAAAACTGTTTAAGGATTAAAAAAAAGGCTTTTAACAAAGCCCAAAAAAGTAGAAATATAAAAAAAGCACCACTAAGGGAATTAACTTTTTAGCGGTGCTTTTTTTTATTCAAAAATCTTTATAAAACTAATTTATACTTTCCTTTGAAAAAGCAGCTTCCAGACGTTCACTTATTCTTGCAAGCTGCTGCTCGCTTGTAATATGGAACATTGCAAGGACGTCAGGATCAAACTGATAAAAATCAATTTCTTTTGACTGATAATGAGCAATCATGTCAGAAATATAAACAAGGCTGGTTAATTTTTTTACATTTTCTGGAGCTTCATCTGGCTCGTGGTGATAGCGGATTACAGAAACAATTACTTCAGGAAAATTCCATTTTTCTGCAATAAGCGCACCAATTTCTCCATGATTTACGCCAGCTACGAGTTTTTCAAAAATGTCCGGTTGAATTCCTTTTTGAGCACAAACCGCTTTTACACGTTTTATATAATCAGGATGTGCAGTTTCAAAAATGAGTTTTCCCATATCATGCAAAAGTCCGCAAACGTAAGAATCTTCGATTAAACTTCTTTCGCCCGCACAGAAATTTCTTGCAAGATTGTATGTATAAAAAGCAATTTTATAAGCATGAATCCAAAGCGCTTTTGACTGTCCGCCAAGAGAATCTAAAGTTTTAATTGAACTTACCGAAAGAACTAAGTTTTTTATTCCGCGCAAACCAACAAGTTTTACGGCATCTGCAATACTGCGGCAAGGAGAAGCCAAGGCAAAATCTGCGGAATTTACAAGTTTAAGCAAATCTGTTGTTAAAGAAACATCACTGGAAATAAGAGCTGCAATTTCGCTCATTTTTGCACCAGGATCGTTAAGCAGACGATTTACTCTTACAACTGTATCCGGAAACTGAGGGAGTTCATCAATTAAATTTACAAATTCGTGGCTTACAACGCTCAAATTTTTTTGAGTTTTTTCGTCCAATGGAAGAATTATTCTTGTGATTGTTTCTCCGTTTTCGCACAGAATCTGAAAATTTTCTTCTGTTAAGCCGATTTTTTTTAGCATTAAAATCATGATTACAAGACCAAGACCTGCGCCTTCTGTATCGTCAAGAATCTGCTGCATTGCCTGATCTACAGACGTATACTGTTGTGCCCTGCTGAGTTTGTCGTGCATACGTTTGTATTCTTCAACTGTCAGTTCAACATTGTTTCTTACTTCAATTTTAATTTTATTATTACGCGCCTGAAGAATCAGCTTTACATAAAGTCCGGCTTTTTTTTGTAAATCAAGATAGTAGCGGATATTAGAAAGAGTTTCCGCCTTGCAGGTTTCCATTCCTTTTAAGTATTGATCTTTGTTAAAAATATCAAGATTTTTTTGTTTAAAGAAAATTCGCTTTGTGTTTGCTTTTTTACTGTTTACTAAAAGTTCATTAAGACAATAAGTAAGATATTCGGACATTTGATCCTGGTTTAATTCACCAAGAAACGCCCTTAAAACTGTATCAATGTAAGCTTCCATTTCGCGCGGAAGCGTGTAAGTTGTTACAGACAAAGGAATTCCAGCCCGAATGGCCATTTTTATTTTAGATAAATCAAGTTTTACTTTCTTAACTGGTGGCATAATTTTTTCCAAATAAGATTTGTTGAATTATTCAACTTAAACGTTAAAACTAAGATGCAGTTATATTTTGTAGATTATAACGCAGATTTTGTTTATTATGAATATATGTTTGACAGTTTTCTTTCGCAAATGCTTGTAATTTTTCTGCTTTTTATCTGCTGCATTCGCATTTTCTTTACAAAAAACTCTAAAATTGATTCTGCAACTGTTCTTGCTCCGGTTGCTTTTGTAATTTCAATATTCAATATTTTTTTGTGGAATGTAAATCTTCCAGACATTTTTCTGTTTTTTTTATCTTTTTTTGTATTTTTGTCAAATATTCGTGCGCTGTTCAGGCTTTCGGCGCGTGTTTTTGTAGACCGTTATTCTGTGCTTTTTGTAATTTTTTCGATTTTTGAACTTTTATTGATTGTTTTTACAGGAATTCTTCTTTTTATAAACCGTCCTGTAAAACTTGAACCAAAAAAATTCAATGTTACAAAAGAAAAAACAATATTATGCGAAGATTTTTTTAAAAATTTTAATATTCATTCTAAACTTAGTTTTTTTAATTTTTCTTCAAAAATTATTTATACTTATAGCCCGTCAAAAGAAATTCAACAAAAAGATCTGCCAATAGTTCTATTCTGCGGAACAGACATTGCAGAAGTTCAGGATTATGAGCCGTATCTGCTTTTGCTTGCTTCAAAAGGATGTAAAATTCTTGCAGCGGACATTTATGAAAGTAACGGCACAGAAAGTTCTGAGATTTTTAATTCAAGATTTTTAAGAAAATTTCTTTCGACAAAAGGCAAGGCAGAAAGTCCTGACAAAGAAAAAAATTATATTGAACTTACACGAATTGCCCAGAAATTTTACGGCTATGAACAAAAATTCTTTTTTGTTTTTGACGCAACGGATTTTGAATCAATAAACAAAATTACAGAAAACGCAGGAATCCAGAACGACGGATTTTTTTGCTTGAACAGCATTCCTGAATTTAAAACGAGTTCGCTTGGTTTTATTGAACAGACAAACGTTCATTTGGCGCGCAACCTTGGTTTTGAACGCGATTCTTCACTTTTTATTCCGCGCTACCTTGCAGGAAAAACCTTTGAAGAAATTGAAAATTCCAGAATTATCGGTAACTAGACTATAAACTATCATTCTTTTATAATTTACCGATATGGATAGTGAAAATATTTCGGTTGAATTTAAAACAAAAACACCACTTTCTAAAAAACTTTTTCCTATAATTCTTGCAATTGCGATAATTCTTTTAGATCAGATTACAAAATGTCTGATTGTCTATTACCTTCCGCATTTTCCAAACATTCATTACAGAATTGGACCTTCTTTTTTTGGTGATTTTTTAAGAATTATTCATGTCTGCAACCCGGGAATTGCATTCAGCATTGGAACCAGCTGGTCTTTGACTGCAAGAGCAGTTTTGTTCAGAGCTTTTCCGCTGATTGTTCTTATCATTGTTTTAGTTACATATTTTAAAAACGATGAATTTACTCAATTACAGCGCTGGTCAATTATGGGAATTGTCGGTGGCGGATTTGGTAATTTGATTGACCGCTGCTTTCGGGCTGACGGCGTAGTTGATTTTATTGATCTTAAATTCTACGGAATTTTTGGAATGGAAAGGTGGCCGACATTTAATGTTGCTGACGCTGCCGTTGTTGTCTGCGGAATTCTTTTGATAATTTCGTTTTTAATCCCTTTTAAGAAAAATAAACAAAAAGCCTAAAATGACTAGAAAAGAAAGAACTTATATTTTTAATATTTGTGTCGGATTGTTTAACATTGTTCTCGGACTTTCTATTGAATTGATTCTTGTTGCAGGAACATTCATTTTTTTAAACAGATTTCAAAATTTTGGAGGCAGTATTCCAGTAAATGTCTTGCTGCCATTTATTTTTATTGCAGGACTTTTTATTGCAATGTATATAAGTGCAAAAACAGTTGCAAAAGTTGTAAGGAAATTCAATTTACAGGAAAAAGTTGATCCAAAAGCAGTAGCAAGATACCTGAATGAAGGTCTGTAATTTTTTATAGAAAAACACTTTAAAATAAAAATGGCTGTCCGTGGCGGTGGTTTTATTTACCACCGCGTTTTATTGGACAGCCTTTTTTTATGCCTGTAAAGCTGTTACAGCTACAGTGTCAACGATTTCGTCAACATTGCAACCACGGCTTAAGTCGTTAAGAGGTTTTGCAAATCCCTGGCAAACAGGACCGATTGCCTTCCAGCCACCCATGCGTGCTGCGATTTTGTAACCGATGTTTCCAGCATTAATATTAGGGAAGATGAATGTGTTTGCATGACCTGCAACTGCTGAACCTGGAGCCTTGAGTTCGCCAACTTCTGGAGCGATTGCAGCATCAAACTGAAATTCACCGTCAAGAGCAAGTTCTGGAGCCTTTGCTTTTGCAAGAGCAGTAGCTTCTACTACTTTTCCTACAGTGTTCAAGCCCTTTGCATCGCTTCCTGAGCCCTTTGTTGAGAATGAAAGCATTGCAACTTTTGGTTCGATTCCAGCGATTTTTTTTGCTGTTTCTGCCGTAGCAACTGCAATGTCTGCAAGTTCTTCTGCAGATGGTTCAATATTGATTGCACAGTCACCGAATACTGCGATTCCGTTTGGAAGATATTTGTTTGAACCTTCTGGAGCAACCATAATAAAGCATGAAGAAACTGTTTTAATTCCTGCAGCTGTTTTAATTACCTGGAGTCCAGGGCGCAATGTATTTGCTGTTGAATGGCATGCACCAGAAACAAATCCGTCTGCATCGCCTGCTTTAAGGATAAGTGCACCATACATTGTATAATCTTTGAGTGCAGCAGCTTTTGCAGCAGCTACATCAGCATATTCAGGAAGACCTGTTTTTTTGTTGATTTTTCCTTCGCGAGCCTTGTAAAGGATTTCTGCATATTTTTCGGCATTTGAATCTGTTGTCGGGTCAACAATTGTAACACCAGACATATCAAAACCAAATTTAGCGATTTCGTCTTTGTTTCCAAGAAGAATAATTTTTGCAATTCCTTCTTTTACGATTACTGAAGCGGCTTCTACAACACGCTTATCTTCGCCTTCGCAGAGGACGATAGTTTTTCCAGCAGCTTTTGCTTTTGCACGGAGTTCTTTTACAAAATCCATAATTTTCCTCGTATAAAAATTTATTTTGATTCAAAAAATGAATCGATTTACTCTATCACTTTGAAGAATTTTAGACAAATAAAATTATCGTGCCCGCGCAAGGGATTCTGCGTGCAAGCACGCTGAGAGTTTGCGGGCGCAAACTCTGTTATTTTATTATGCGCTAAAAGCGCACTACCCTTGCGCTGTCGCGCAAGGGATTGGAAGGGCGCGCGTAAGCGCGGTGCACAGCACCGGAGGCGCGTAAGACGCCGTAGCCCTGCAAAGCCCGGTCTGCCGCAAGGCAGATGCGCCCGGAAAAAACTACAGTAATTTTACAAATTCTTTTTCTGGAAGTGGCGGTTTATAGAAAAATCCCTGAATGTTGTCGCATTGCAACTGAACAAGTGAATCTCTCTGCTCTTTTGACTCAACGCCTTCGGCTGTAATTGTAAGCCCAAGGTCTTTTGAAAGCGCGATAATGTGCTTTATAAGTTTTAGTCCGTTTACTTCGCCAATTCCGTCGATTAAAGTCTTATCGAGTTTAATATTATCGAACGGAAGAATGTTTAAAAGTGCAATTGATGAATATCCGGTTCCAAAATCGTCCATGCAAAGAACAAAACCTTTTCTGCTGAATTCGTTGGAAATTTCCTGGATTGCATTATTGCTTGCGGCTGCTGACTCTGTAATTTCGATCGGAACATATCCTGGGTCAATGCCTGTTTCTTCTACGATTTTTGCATATTGTTCAACCACGCCTTCGTAACAAATGCTTGCACGAGAAAGATTTACAGAAACTGGTATAACAACTTTATTGGCTGCAAGACGGTCTTTTATAAAACGGCAGACTGTGCCAAAAATGTATTCGTCGAGGATGCGGATAAGTCCGTCTTTTTCAAAAACCGGAATAAATTTTCCTGGCGGAACAATGTCTCCGTTATCGAGCTGCCAGCGAACAAGTGCTTCTGCCCCGACAATTTTTCCGTTGTGTGGATTAATTTTTGGCTGGTAAAAAACCTTAAAATTGTCGTTCATTATGGCATCGGAAAAATTGTCTTCCATATTTTTGCTTTCAATTACGCGCTGACCTTCTTCTTCTGAATAAAACTGATAATTTTTATTTTTGTCTGCCTTAATACTGTGTTTTGCGATTGTTATGTAACTGTAAGCTTCTTCGATTTCCTGTGAAGGCTCCCACTTTGCAATTCCAAAATAAGCATTTAACCGGGGGCAACGCATTCTTTTAGAAAGCTGAACAAGTCCGTCGGAAAGGTTTGCAATTCCTTCTGCAACTTCTTCTTTTGTTGAATTTGGTGCATAAATTATAAAGTGATCTGCATTTACGCGGGCTGCAACATCATCTTTTTTTAAGAATTTTAATAATGTGTCCCAAATTCCTTTTAAAACAACATCGCCAGTCTGAACTCCGCAAATCTGGTTGATTGTTTTAAATTGATGAATGTCCATAGAAACAAAATATCCGGGTTTAGCGATTTCGCGAATTTTGCGCTTAAAATAATTGTAGTTGTTTCCGCCAGTAACCTGATCAACATAAGCAAGACGTTCAACTTCAAGAGTTTTTGACTTTGTCATGTCGGAAAAAGCTATCATAAATGCAGTGAATTTTTCTCCTTTAGAAAAATTGGCAACCTTCATCCTGCAATAAATGATTTTTCCGTTGCGCACGCCTCTGTAATCGTGAATTAAAACTTCGCGCTTTTTAAATTCTTTTTCGAGATATTCGATTGAACAAAGTTTTTTCATTTCGTCTTGTTCAATGTCTAAAACTGTATTTCTAATATATGTTGTAACAATTTCGTTATAATACGGAGTTGACTGGATTTTTTCGCCATATTCAGATTGAATTTCTTCGCTAATCCGGTAAGGCGTTATTACATTTGTTTCGACATTAACGTAATAAATGCTTCCAAAATCGCGGCTTAAGGCTTTAAAAAGTCTGTCAGAGCGTTTTTCTTCTTCAACATCTTCTATCAAACCAATCGCAGTTAAAGGAAAACCTTCTTTATTGCAGTCGCAGACAACAAAAGTTAAGCGGCAAGTGTGTCCATTACGAAGTTCAAAAAAATCAAATATCTTTTTTTCGCCTTTTTCTAACTTTTTTATAAAATCAACAAAATGCTGTTTTTCTGAATCAGCAAATAAAGCAATGGGGAAACTCAGAGACATATTTGAAAAAACTTTTTCTGTATGGAATTCCTGGGCAAGTCTGTCAGAAACGATTAAAAGTTTTTCCTGAGGATAATAGCGGAGAGTAAATAGTCCGAACATAAAGAATGCGTCTTGAAAAGTTTTGGAAAGTAAACTGTAATTTTTTCCGTTAAAAACAAAAGAGTCAAAATCTTTCGCCTTCATTGCAAAATCTCCTATCCCAGACTACGAAGAAATTATACCCCCCCCCCGGTATAAACG
>CAVKVK010000052.1:0-4600 GCA_963659855.1 Parabacteroides distasonis
GCCATTGCGTCTTCCACTGCCAAAATAGCAAATTCAATTTGTTTTTGACGTATTATTTTTTCTAAATCCAGGGTTGCATAAAGCGGAAGTTTTGATTTTATCAGTTCAACGCGGTTCTGGTTTGAATCAAAGGCAGCGACGAGTGTAAAGTTTCCGCTTGCAAAAACTGAATTTTCAAGAAAAGCCTGGCCGAGCAGCCCCAAACCAACTATGCAGCAGTTTCTGCGTTTTTCCTGCGTAAGATTGAACGTTGAATCTATTGCGTTTTTTAATTCTTCTATTAAGTAACCGTTGCTTTTTCCTGAATGAAATTCCAGAAGAGAAATGTCGCGTCTGACTGTAGCTTCTCCCCAGCCTGTCAAATGTGCAATTTCTGGCGATGTGATCCGTTTTTTTTGGGAGGCGAGCTGCGAAAGCAGGTTTGCAAGTGTCAAAAGTCTTTTTTTTGAAGGTTGAGGAATTTCTTTCATTTTAAGTTCCGTTTTTATTTGCTATTGAACAATTCAACCGTATTTTTGTTATTTGTTTTACAGTTCAATTGTGCCTACGATTGTTTCGCCGTTATTTGATTCTGAGTCTGTCTGTTTCTGCTGTGTTGACTGCACAGATGTTCTTAGAGTCTGCTTTTTTGGCTTTGAAACAGAAATCTTTTCTGACCTTTTTTGTTTTGGAGCAACTAAAAATCCAAAAAGTGAACCACAAAGCCCGCCTGCAATGTGTGCAATCGTAGAAACGTTGGAAGCAGAAGGCGAAATAAATTCTTTTGAAACATAAACGGCAAGCACGAGCAGAAAACTTAATGGCAGTTTATTTTTTGTAATTGTGCTTATTGAAGCGAGAACTATGAGCATAAAAGAAATTCCAGAAGCACCCAAAAGCGAAGTCGGAATAAAGCATGCGTTTATAATTCCTGTTACAAAGGCAGTTACTGTAAACATTAAAGCAATCATTCCTGAACCGTATTTTTCTTCCATGAGCGGGCCTAAAAGCAGAATGAACGAAAGATTGCCTAAAAGATGAGAAAAATCTGTGTGCCCGAGAACATGAGTAAAAAGTCTTATGTAGCTGAACGGATTGAGCCAGTCAAAGGCGGAAGGAGCCGTTTTGCAGCCTGGAACTGTAAACAAAAGTGGAATCAGTTTGCCTTTTGCAATAGATGTGTCGATTAAAAGAATAAAAGCGCAGAGCAAAGAAAAAGTTATTACAACCGGAGAATTATAGGAAATCGAAAAACGTTTTTTCATAATAGAATTTTCGGAAAAAAAGAGAGAATTTTAAGACAATTTGAAATTTGAGCGTACATTGCAAAGAATTATTCGTTTTACTAGAATAGCGTCTATGAATGCTATTATTACGGTTGTCGGAAGTGACAAAGTTGGAATTATTGCTAAAGTAAGTGCCCTGCTTGCTGAGCACAAAGTAAATATTGCGGATATTACACAGACAATTCTGTCTGGAAATTTTGTAATGATGATGATGGTCAGCATGGAAAATGCAGATGCTTCTGTTGATGAATTAAGAACAATTCTTAACAAAGCCAGCTCAGAAATGAACGTTGCAATCAACGTAATGGCAGAAAAAGTTTTTTCTTCAATGAATAGAATTTAATAAAATGCGTTAGCGCTGGTAGCCCCGAAGTTGCAGGCGAAGCCTGCAATGAGCGCGAGCGAAGGGCGGACATAGCGACCCGGAACGCAACGAAGTGGAGTGCAGGGGAACGCCCGTTTTTTCAGGAATAAACCCTGCATCCATACAATTTTAGTTTTATTTTTTTGCTACGATTACCATCGTTCTTGCTTTTTCGTTGTATGGAGAAAAGTCAAAATCTCCGTAAATTTCTACACGCGAAAAACCAATTCCTGCTAAGATGCGTTTTAGTTCAACGGCAGAGTAGAGGCGCTGAACAAATTCGTGTTCAACTCTTTCGCCTGTTTTATTGTCTATTAAAATCCATTTTGAACGTAAGCCTTCCCACGCTCCTTCCACATGGAACTCTGTTAAAACTGTTTTTTCGGCTCGTTCAAACCATTCTCCTTCTGTAAAATAAAGAATTGCGGTTTCCCGGCTTAAATTTTCTAAGATGAACCAGCCACCTTCTTTTAAGTTTGCATAAATATTCTGCAGAATCTGTACGTCTTCTTCGATTGTGTCGCAGTAACCAAAGGAAGTGTAAAGATTAACGGCGCAGTCAAATTGTTTTTCTGATTTAAAAGTCCGTAAATCTGCTTTTACAAGTTCAAGGTTTACGCCTTCGTCTTCTGCACTTTCTTTTGCTGCATCGAGTTCACTTTGAATTAAATCAACTCCAGTTACATTCATTCCGAGAAGTGCAAGTTCAATGCTGATTCTTCCCGGGCCACAGCCAGCATCTAAAATTGAACTTCCTTTTTTTAAGCCTGCAATTTTGCAGACGCTGTCTGCAACTGCCGGGGCTTCTGCCCAGCGTTGTGCGTCGAACATTATCGGACCGTAATTGTTCCAGAAGTTTTCGTTTTCAAACCATTCTTTTTTTGAATCAGACATGTTTTCCTCCCTGCGTTTTATTTTAAGGCTCGGCAACTTCTAAATCCAGTGCCTGCGAGGCAAGCCGCTTTGCATAAGTGCTTTGTGTTGAATTGCCCGTAAACTCTGTGCCTTTTAGTTTACTCTGCAAAATCAGTTTTTTGTTTTGTTTTTCTTCAGCCCGCTTTGCTGCAAGTTCTTTTGCTACAAGAAGAATTTCGCCGGCTTCCTGTGAGCGGACGTGCAGAACCTGGGCGATTTTTGATTCCTGCGCATTTGCAAGATTTTCGATAGTTGTAAATTCTTTTAAAAGCATTTTTTCGCGCTTTTCTCCAACGTGCGGAAGAGTCGAGAATATGCTGACTGTATTTTCCTTTGTCCGTAACGTCTGGTTCCGGCTAGTTGCAAAACGGTGAGTTTCGTCTCTTACGCGCTGTAAAAGCCTTAAGGCGTCGCTTCGTCGTGGCAGACAGATCGGTTTTGAAGCATGTGGCCGCCATATTTCTTCGTCGCGCTTTGCAAGTCCCGCAATCGGAATGTCTAAATCCAGCGCTTTTAAGATTCCATCAACTGCATTTACCTGACCAATGCCACCGTCAATTAAAATTAAATCCGGCAATTGTGAATTTTCATTTTTAAGTCTGCTGTAGCGTCGTGTTGCAGCTTCGCGCATAGAAGCAAAATCATCGATTACGCCATCTGTCGTTTTCAGGCGGAAGTAGCGGTAATTTTTTTTGTCAGGATTTCCTTTCCAGAAGCTGATGAGAGAAGCAACTGGAAATTTTCCACCGATGTGTGCAATATCAAAGCCTTCAATTCTGTCGGGCAGTCGTGGCAGAGAGAGAAGATTTTTAAGTTCTTCGAGAGCCGGCATGTCTCCGCGTTCTCTTAAACGGCGCAGAATATCTTCGTGTGCATTGTTTTTAGCCATGTTCAAAATTGCAGCGTGGCGGCGGTTTTCTGGAGTCAGGCGCCTGTCATTTTCTGAGCAGTTAACTGTTATTAAGTGCGTTTTTTGAAGTTTTTCACCAGAAAATTCTTTAAGCCATTCGTCCAGGATTTTTGAATCGTCTTCTTCGCTTACAAAAACTGAAGGAGGAATATCGTTTTTATCTGAATAATAAGCTACGGCAAATTCTTCCAGTAATTCTTCGTCTTCTGCAAGGCTTTCTACACGGAAGTTGTCGCGTCCGAGTAGTTTTCCGTCCCGGATTTTTAATACTGTAAAACTTACAAGTTCACCTTCGCGGAATCGGGCAATGTAGTCACGGTCTTCTGAATTTGAAAAATCTTCAACCAGATTCTGGTTCTGCATAACGGTTAAAGCTCTTAATCCGTCGCGTAAACGTGCAGCTTTTTCAAAGTTGAGAGAAGCGGCGGCGGCCTTCATCATTGCCGTCATTTTTCCGATTGTTTCTTCCCCTTTTCCCTCAAGTAGGGCTTTTATTTCTTCGATAAATTCAATGTAGGAATCTTTATCAATTTTGCCACAGCAAGGTGCTTTGCAGCGGCCTATGTGGTAGTACATGCACGGCGAAGTTCGTTTCTTAAAAGTCCTGCAGTGTCTTACCGGATAGACTTTGTAGAGAGTTTCTATGAATGTGTCGAGCGCGCCAGCGTCAGGATACGGTCCGTAATAAGATGAACCGTCTTTTTTTATCTGGCGCGTTTTGTAAAATCTTGGAAATTCTTCGTGCGTAATTTTTAGCGAAGGATAGGATTTTCCGTCTTTCAGCTGAATGTTGTAACGCGGAGAATATTTTTTTATCAGATTGTTTTCGAGGATGAACGCTTCGTATTCGTTGGATGTCGTAATGTATTCGATTGATTTTGCATTCGATACCAGCATTTGTACTTTTATGTGGCGTTCACCGGAAAAATAAGATGAGAGACGGTTTTTTAAGTTTTTTGCTTTGCCGACGTAAATGACGGTTCCTTCTTCGTTCCGCCATAAATATACACCGCTTGAGGAGGGCGCTTTTAGTGCGGTTTCGTGAAGTGTTTCATAAGCCGGATTAACTGTTGTATTCATTATGAAAAGGTTTTCTTTATTTCGTATTGTAGCACATTTTGCAGTTGCTTTTGCCACAGTGTCAAC
>CAVKVK010000052.1:4610-14709 GCA_963659855.1 Parabacteroides distasonis
AAAGTCAATCGTGATGGGTGGTGAAAAAGGCTGGAACAATCTTCTTTCTGTGAATGGAGTTACAACTGGAAAAGGTCGTTTTGGCTTTGATTCAATAGAACTCGAAACAAAAATTCCTGCTAAAGACGCAGATACTTCGCTTTACCTTAGTTTTGAAAATGGAAAAATTGAAGACAGTTCCGGAAATTATGAAGTTGTAGAAAATAATCTCTTAAACGTTACAGACGCCGTAAAAGGAAAGGGCGCTGCCTTAAGCCGTGGCGAAAAAAAAGGTCTTGTTTTGCGCAAAAAAACAGATTCTGCGCTGAACAATAAAATTCTCGCTGGTTCTTTTACAATTGAATTCTGGCTTTGTCCTTCGCTTGCAGAAAACGGAGAAAGCATTTATTCCTGGAGAACTTCAATAAATCATCAGCAGTCGGCCGATTATCAGATGATAACTGCCGGATTTTCTAACAGCCGCCTTGAATGGAAATTTAAGAATGTTTTTCCTTCATTCAAAAATTCAGAAATTGTTCTGACTGGTTACAGTCCTGTAATTCCTGGTGAATGGAGTCGTCATACAATTTCGTTCAACGAAGAAACTGGTTGTCTTGAATATCTTGTAAACGGAAAGACTGAGGACATTAAATTTATTACATCAACACAGCACGAAGGCGGTTCAATCTGCCTGCCAATTCTTGGAACTCAGACAGTTTTTGAACTTTGCCCGCTTTACACAGGAAAAATCGACAGTTTTAGAATTCAAAATAACGCATACGAAAAAAATACAGAAAATGAATTTGAAAACGGAAATGAAAAATTCCCTGCTCAGGGCGGACGCTTCGTAACTGAGCCGGTTTTAACTGCACGTTCGTCTGTTTTAGAAAGAATAGAAGCTGTAACAAATATTCCTTCTCAGACAGAATTAAAATTTTTTGTTCGTGCCGGTGACAATTTTTATGACTGGACAGAAAACTATCCTGAATGGAAAGAAGTTTTGCCAGGCGAAAAAATAGAAAACGTTACGGGGCTTTATTTTCAACTTGCAGCAGAACTTTTGCCGGACGGAAACTGTTCAAAAACTCCGTCTGTAACTTCGCTTACGCTAAAATACACAGAACCCGAAAAACCACTGCCACCGTTTGTTGTAAAGGCAAACCCGGGAAACGCTCAGGTTGATTTAAGCTGGGGCTATTCTGTAGATGACAGTGCCGGCGGTTACTACGTTTACTATGGAACAAAGCCTGGAGAATATCTTGGAAGAATGGCAGTTGAGGGTCAGTCTCCTGTAAACGTCGGAAATGCAACTTCCGTTACTTTGACAGGTTTAAAAAACGGTGAAATCTATTATTTTGCAGTTGCTGCATATTCTCGCGTTGACAGAAAAATAATTGGTGAACTTTCTAAAGAAGTTTTTGCCAGACCGTCACAACGCAATGGATTTTAATTCTATAAAATACGGACTGGAGGATTGAAGGTATGTCACAAAAACAGCTTTTACTTTCGAGGGCACGCTCGGCAACAATTTCCCGCGATTTTGAACTTGCTGCACGACTTTACAGGCAGCTTTTGCGCGACGATCGAAACAATGTAAGTATTTTAAACGAACTCGGAAATCTCTACATAAAAAGCGAAAAAGATGAACTTGCCTTGCCGGTTTTTAAAAGAATTGCAGAACTCGATAAAAAGAATTTTGACGTCTACATTACTCTCGGAGGAATTTACCGCAGATTAAAAAGATACGACGACTCTGTAGCCGTTCTTGAACAGTCGCTTTTGATTAACGGAGACAATCCTCAGGTTTTGTATAATCTTGGTTTTACTTACAAAATTATGGGCGACACAGAAAATGCAATCAGTTTTTTTGAAGACACAATCGAAAAAAATCCAGACGATGTTTTAGCTTACAATCACATTGGAACTATTTATGCGCAGAAAAACGAGCACGAAAAAGCTGTTCAATCTTATCTGCGTGGCCTTAATGTTGATGCAAATCATCCTGTTTTATTGATGAATCTTGCAAAAAGCTACGAAGCTCTTGGCGACTACAAAAAAGCCTGCGAAGCATATTCTCATGCATTGCGCTCAAAACCGTTCTGGACAGACGCAATTACAGATTATTCTCATCTGCTTGTGAAAATTAATCGTGCAAACGATGCTCACATTTTAGTTACAAGTGCATATTCAGCAAATCCTCGGGACGAAAAACTAAAAGCCTGCCTGGATTATGTTGAACAATATGTTTCAATAAAAACAGATAATACTAGTGATTCAAACCTTCAGACAGAAAATCCAGAAAATGTTCAGGTTTTAGAAATTGAAGAAAAAGAAAATTCAAAAGAAGAAAATGAAGAATCTCAAATTCCGCAGGAAGAAGTTGAAGCAACCGAAGATTTAACAGAGCCAGCAGTTGAATCTGCTGAAGAAAATATTGAAGAAGAATTGACAGAAAACGATGCAGATCTTGAAGATCTAAAACAGGAAAACGAAGAAGATTTTGATTTTGATGCATTTGGTCAGGATGAACAAAATGAAGAACCTTTGATAGAAGACGAGCCGGAAGAAAAAACAGAAGAAGAGCCTGCAATCGAAGATGAAGAACTTCCACAAACAACAGACGAAGAAAATGCAGATTCCTGCGATATAGACTTGGACAACAGCGAAGCAGAAAGCGAACCAGAAACAGAAGATGTCGAAGGAGAACTAAAAAGCTCAGACGAAGCGGAAAACCTGGAAGATGAAGACGAGATAGAAGAAAGTGGCGACGATGTAACAGAAATCGAAGCAGAAAAAGACACAGACGAGCCTTCTCTTTTGGAAATCGAAGCAGAAGATTTTAATCCTTTTTCACAGTTCTGTACGGACACAGAATCAGAACCGACCGAAGTTGAAGAAATTAATGACGACGAAAATAAAATTGAACTTTTGGCAGACGAAGAAACTACAGATCCAAAACTTTCGCTTTTCTTAAAATTGCGGCAGCTTTTAAAATATCTTCCAGAAGAAAAACTCCTTGAATTTCAGTCGAGCGAGGCGCGTTTAATGCTCGACTACCTTGTTTTGCATCTTTCGGGACATAAAGGACTTTTGCAGACAGCTTTTGAATTAAAAGATTCCAAAAATAACGGACAAATTGCAGAAAATACCGGATCGTGCAACACAGAATCCTTAAATAGCGAAGTTTTAAAAAATGGAATAAAAGTCGTAAAAGAACTAGTTCAGAAAATGCCAGACAAAAATTTAGTCTACGCAATGGAACAACAGCTGAAAAAAGTTGAATTTTAACTCCGCGCCACAATCTGCGCTGATTGAGCCCGTCGTCCGAAGGCACAAGCGAAGCGCAGTAATCAAGCAATTTACTGTAATTGGCGCCACGGATGGCGCTAAACTCTAATGACCGCAAGAAACGAAGTTTCTTGTCGCGACAGGATGTCGCACAACCACCGTGGGGATTTTAGCGGTAGATAATTTTACTGTGTGTAATTACTTCGTTTCCGGTTTCTGTAATTAAAACATCATTTTCCAGGCGGACTCCACCCAAAGCTGGATCGTAAAGACCCGGTTCAAGGGTAATAATCATTCCCGGCTTAAATACAAGTTCCTGCTTCTGCTTTGAACTTACGCGCGGAAACTCATGAATTTCAAGCCCGATTCCGTGTCCGAGAGTATGTGGCATTTCGCGGTTTTCCTGTTTGAATACTTCGTCGGCAACAAGACCCGCCATTCTAATCTGTTCACCCGGAGCATAATACGGCAAGGCTTCGTCTGCAGCCTCCTGAACAAGTTCAACAAGCCTTTTCTGTTCTTCAGTTGCGTCTTTTACAACCGTAAGCGTTGTGTCGGAAGTATAGCCTTCAAAAACAACTCCAAAATCCAGAATAGAAAGACCTTTTCCAGGCCAGGGAGCACTTGTGTAGCCCGGAAAAGCATGAATTGCAAAACTTCGAGAAGGACCGGCAGCGAGAGTGTCAAAACCGTTGCGTTCACAGCCGTTAAGCCTGAGTTCCCGTTCAATCAGCAGAGAAACGTCCATTTCTGTTTTAATTGAACCGTCGTCGATTCCTTTTTCAATTTTTTCGATGATAAGGTCACCAACGCGGGCAGCTTCTTTTGTACATTCAATTTCGTATTCATCCTTGCAGGCACGAAGATCGCGGACAAAGTCATGAACAGAATTTTCGCGGCAAAGAACGTCCCAGCCGTTTAATGAATCAACATACTGCAAAAAAAGCGGATAAGGAGTTACCGGCGAAAGTTCAACCTTAATGCGTGAACCTTTCTTCTTAAAAGATTTTAGAATTTCGCGTACAGCGTCAGTATTTTTTCGTCCATATTTGTTGTAAGGAACAACTTTTACGTCAACAGCGCGTTCTTTTGCAAGATTTTCGTCCCACGGAACAAGTACATTTTTGCCGTCAATTGTGCAGAGCCAGAGAGCGTCCGACGGATGCCCCGTAAAATAGCGGACAGCAGGATCACGGCGACCTTCGGTATCTTCAAAAACTGCAGCCGTAATATTGTTTTCTGTCATAAAAGCAAAAAGTTTTTCGCGGCGTGCGTTGTATATTTTTTTTAATTCTTCACTCGAAAATTGTTTCATTTTGTAAACCTTTTAAAAATATGATTTCTAAAAAGTGTAAGCAAAACAGCGTGAGTGTACAAGTGGAATAGAATTCTGTTTTTTTTGTTTGGGCGTTCCCTGCCGTCCGGCAGGCCGGGCTTTTCTGGGTTCCGCTTGCGCTTCATTGCTCCACTACGTTCCGCAACGGCTACGCCGCCCCTACAATCCCTAACGCGACAGCGTTAGGCCGTGCGCTTTAGCGCACAGTTAATAAACGAGTTTTCGAAGAAAACTCGCAGCGTGCTGGCACGCAGAAATCCCTAACGCTTTACTTTTCTGCTTATCATTCCTTTTACGCTGGCAATCATCTGATCTTTTGTAATAATCAATAAAAGAATTCCGCACAATGCAAAAATTATTGCCGTTAAAACTACAGTTCCTCCGTATTCAATTAAACGACCGTGTCCGGCTAGCAGATTTAAAAGTGCTTTTCTTGCAAAAAATGCAGGAATTGCTGCAATCATAGAAAAAATGCACATCTTAATCGAATAAAAAACAGTTCCGCTTACAACGGATTTTATTTCTATGCATGGATTTTTCTTTAAAAACGCAAACAGCAGAACAGAATTTGCAAGGCTTCCGAGAGTTAAGGCAAGTGCAATTCCTCCACCGCTCATCGGTTTTATTAAAATGACAGCAAAAATCATGTTTATTACAAGCCCCGAAATTCCTGCAACTGTCGGCGATTTTGTGTTTCCCTGAGCGTAAAATGCTGGAGCTACAACGCGGTTCATTGCAATAAAAAAAAGTCCTGCAATGTGGAATCTAAAAGCTGTAAGTGTCAATCGTACAGATTCGTCTGTAAAGTTTTTTGATTTATAAACGAGAGAAATTATTTCTTTTCCACAGACAAGCGAATAAAAAGTTACAGGAATCGAAATTAACGCAATTATTTTGATTGCCTGAGACAAAAGTCTGTTAAAACCTTCCCAGTTTTTAGACTTTGCCTGTCCGCTCAGATCCGGCAAAATTACAGTTCCAATCGAAACTGCAAAAATTCCCAGAATAAGTTCCTGCAGTCTTAAACTGTACTGCAACGAAGAAACAATTCCAGTTCCTGCGCGTCCTGCTAAGGCTGTCGAAATTACGTCATTAAGCTGGTAGGCTGCCATTCCAATAATTGTCGGGCCAACGAGAGCAATAACTTTTTTAGTTCCAGGATTTGTAAAAGCTTTTTTTAGCGAAGTAAAACGACATTTCCAGCCGGTTTTCAGCACAAACGGAAGCTGAAAAACTGCCTGAACACAGCCACCGCACAAAACTCCGAGCGACATTGCTCGGGAAGCCATCTGTGCCTTTATTTCTGCGTCCTGGATATTTTTTGTAAGAACTGGAGTAAGAATATAAGTAAACGCAATCACAATTGAATTAAAAAGAACCGGCGTAAATCCAGACGGACTAAAAATCTTTACTCCATTTAAAATTCCCTGAAAAAACGCTGCAATCGAAATTACAAAAAGGTAAGGAAACATTATTCGCGTTAAAAGGGCTGCTTCTGCCGTTAAAACCTTATCCGAAGAATCCAGAAAAATCGGAACAATCAGCGAAGAAACTGCGATTCCAATTAAAACGACAACTGTTGTACAAAAACTTATGAGCGTTAAGGTTGAATTTAGAAAATCCCTGGTTTTTTGAACCTGCTCATTTTGTGCAGAAGGATCTGGAGAATCTTCGAGGTAGCCACGGAAGGTTGGAATAAAGGCCACAGAAATTGAATTTTCTGCAAAAAGGCGGCGTAAAAGATTAGGAATCATAAAAGCAATGCCAAAGGCGTCGGCAAATTTTGAAGTTCCTAAAAAGGCAGCCTTTGTCATTTCGCGGATAAGCCCTAAAATGCGCGAACAAAGCGTAAAAAAAGAAAGAGAAAGCCCGGAAGCTAAAAGAGATTTTTTAGATTTCGAACTGGATTTTAACGAAGAAGATTCTGTGTTTTTCATAGATTAGTAAAGAATATATTTTTAATGCACAGTTTTCAATTTGTTTTTGAATAAAGAAAATCAAGGCAAAGACTTAGCCCGGATTGGAGGAGCGCGCGAAAGCGCGTTGCGCAGCAATGCAGGCGAAAGCCGGAACTCCGCAAAGCCGGCAGAGACTGTAAAATGTTTTTTTTGAGTATGTGGCTTTTTATAAAAAGAATTAAAAGGAATAAAAAAAACTATCCGCTTGTTGTGCTTTTATATCTGCAGTTTTATACTAAAAAAGTCACTGGACATAATGGAGATATTTAAAAATGTCAAAGAAAAAAATTTTTCAAAGGGTGGGGCAGACGAGAATCATTCCGATTTCGTTTAAGATTCTTGCGATTTTTACAGTTCTGCTTTTGCTTTCAAATTTTGCTACAAACACGATTAACCTTATTTTGAGCCAGCGACAGATAATCAATTTGAATAATACGATAATGGTCAGCCAGTTAAAAGATTTGTTTTCTGCGGCGGGCAATCAGTACCAGATTTATTCGTTCAGCGGAGACCGCAACGGCTGTATTGAATCTTTAAAAAATGTTGCAAAAAAAGGTTTTTCTATGCCAGAAAGTTTTGCCGGAGCTTTTGACAGGCAGGGAAACATTCTTTTTGAAGTTTTTGCCAATGGAACAGAAACCGATGAACAAAAAATTAAACGTCTTATGGTTCTGGAAGCAGAAACTGCAAATAATTCAGAAGAAAGCGAATTTGGTGACTACACTTTTTCGGACAAACTTGCTCTCGAAAGAATAAATGCAGATTTTGAAAACGGAATAACTGACGGTTCAATCAATTTTGAAACCCGAGAAGGTTCTTATTTTGGTGTTTATAAGTTTCAGGAAGACTGGCAGTGTTATTTTATACGCGCGGAATTGCGTGCAGACACAAACCATTCTACGTTTGTAGTTCTTGCTCTTATTTCGCTTGCAATTCTTATTCTTCTGATTTTGTTTTTAATCGTTGGTTTTAAGGTTTTTGGAAAAATTCTTGCAAATGTAAAAAACATTACAAAAAGTCTTTACGAAATGCAGCAGAACCAGAAACTCGAAAATATCGATCTTTCTACTTCTCCGAACGACGACATTACATATCTTGCTGCAAGTTTTAATTCGCTTGCTTCGACAATCAATAATCTTCTGGGAATTTTTCAGAAATTTGTTTCTAAGGACGTTGTTGCAAAGGCTTACACAGAGCACCAGATTAAACTGGAAGGCCGGCAGCGCAACCTTACGATTCTTTTTTCTGACATAAAAAGTTTTACTTACAGAACAGAAACTCTTGGCAACGATATTATTGATTTGCTTAACGTTCACTATGATCAGGTAATCCACGCGGTGCACGAAAATAAAGGCGTAATCGGTTCAATTATTGGAGACGCAATTCTTGCAATTTATGGAACAGAACATGGTTCTAAAAAATCTCTTGAGTCGCTCGAATCTGCATGGAAAATTACAAAACTTACCGCTTCTTTGCGCGAAAAAATGATAGAACGGCGTGCACAGATAGAAAAAGAACGTTCCCTTACAGAATCAGAAGAGCGTGTTTATAAGGCTGTTTTAATTGATGTTGGTGTTGGAATTGACGGCGGCAACGTTTTTTACGGAAACATTGGTTCAAACGAACATATGACAAATACGGTAATTGGCGACAATGTAAACTCTGCGAGCCGCCTTGAAGGTTTAACGAGAATCTATCATCTTCCAGTAATCTGTTCACAATATGTTAAAAACGAAGTAGAAAAGCAGACTAAAAAATATTCATTCTTCGAAATTGACACAGTTCAGGTAAAAGGCAAAACCGAAGGCAAAAAAATATACTTCCCTGTTGCCCTTGACGAATGTGAAGAAGGAATGGCTCAAAAATTCGAAATTTACGAAAAAGCTCTTTCTGCTTACTACAAAGGCGACTGGACAGAAGCCCGCTCTTGTTTTAAAAAATGCAATCTTGAAGTTGCTCAGGTTTTTATTGAAAGAATGGGTAGACAAAGTGCCCCGGCTGATTGGAGTGGAATATGGACAATGACAACAAAGTAAATGCACTTTCTTCAGAACAGACACACAAAGAAGTTCAGCTTTTTTTGCGCGATGAATTGCAAAAACTCAAAACTTCACATTCTCTGCAGTACAATCTTGAAAAAGAATATGCACTTACAAAAAACAATAAAAGTAAGAGCGTTGTTATAATTCTTTGCGTCTGTGCCTTGTCTGTAATTCTTCTTGTTGCTGGCCTGAGTTTTTACATTTACTGGCAGAATAAAAATATAAAAGTAAACATCGAAACTTTTAACGATTTAAACTTAAAGGCTTTGTTGAATTCTGCCGGCAGGGCTGAATCTCTTTATGCAAATGCCCTGCAGTCAAAAGAAATTCTGATTGGTCAGCGCGACGATGAACTTTCTGCAGCAGATCAAAAAAGAGAAAACGATCTTTATGTTTTAAGTTCTGTTTCAAAAGTAAGCGACAAAGCTTCAATTACAAAAAAAACAGCCCAGATTCAAAGTGAATATTTAAAAACCATAAAATCAATAAAAGAAAAATATGAACCAAAAATTGCCCAGGCCGACGAACAGTTAAAACTCTGCAAAGAAAAACTTTCTGGTTACGATGCAGAAAAACTTTCTGTTGCTCAGGCAAACGAAGCAGTTCTCGACAGTCAAAAGCAGCTCAACGACATTCAGATGAGTACAATGGAAAAACGCTACCAGGCAAGAATCGACGACTTAAAAACTCAGATGGCGTTACAGCAGCGCGAAACGGTAAAACAGCAGAGGCAGGCAGTAGAAAATGTCCGCAAAATTTATCAGGCAAAAATCGATCTTTTAGACCCGGATGCGCGCAGTCAGTCAGATTTGCAGAATCAGATTATTCTCGAAACAGGAATTCCAAAAGAAGCAGTTTCCGCATCTGCAATAGAATTTAATAAACATTTTGATTCCACGCAGTACACAAGTCAGTTTAAGTCTCCTTCTCCGGCTTTTACCACCTCTCTAAAGCAGGCTTCTGTTTATTTAGAAGATTTAAACACAATTGCAAACAGGTTTTCTACAATTCCACTCGAAAATACAATCCGGCACTATGTTCCGGCAATGCAGCGCTTAGCTTATTCAATTACAACGGATATGGCGCAGGCACAGCAAAAAATGCAGGTTCAGATTGATTCATTAAAAACAGACATTGAACAAAAAGACTTTCAGATTTCAGAATTCGAAAAAACACTCGACTCTTTGTGTACTTCCGATCCGCAGTTTCCGTCTCAGGCTTGTGTAACAGATTCTTCCGACAAAAATAAACTCAGGCTTTACGTTACTCAAAATGGAAAATCGTTTTTTTCTCAGGAAAATCAGACTCTCGAAGCCCAGATTCGCGACAAAAAACGGGTTATTCTCGACTTAATCGTAACAAAAACAGGAAATACTTTTACGGCGTCTCCAAAACAACCGGCAAAAACTACAGCTCCAGTTGCAGTAGAAACAGGAGCAAAGGTTTATTTTTTAATTGCTGATCCTGTAAAAAAATAATTTTTTTTTTTATTTTTT
>CAVKVK010000053.1:0-14076 GCA_963659855.1 Parabacteroides distasonis
ATTGAATCCAGATAATCGTCGTGCTGAGCAATTGTTTCAAAAAGATTTTCATAAAGAGAATTAAATTCTTCCTGCAGTTCTTCTTTTTGTTTTTGAATAGAAATTTTTGCCTTACGCCTGGAATAAAACCAGTCAGTTTCGAACGACAAAGATGCCGAAGCCATATTATTTATTGAAGAAATATTTTTTTCTCTAAAACCGTAACCATTTGAAATAGAAATAGGCACAAATGGAAGGTTTGCAAAATTTACGGAAAGTTTTGCGCTGTATTTTGGAGAATTTAACGGATATTCATTTCCAGAAAAAGAAACCTGAGCTTCAAGATTTATTTCCGGTACAAAAAAACGCCTGTCATACAAATACTGCTGCTTAGAATATAAAAAAGCAGCGTTCTGTTTTTGAATCGCAGGACTATTTTTTTTAAGAATTTCCCACAGTTTTTGTGAATATTCTTCAAGATAAAACTGCTCACTTTTATTTTTATTCTGCATTCCAGAAAAATCGTTGCACAGAATAAGTTCATCTGTTAAATCAATTGAACAAAGAATTTTTAACTGTCTTATGCTGCTTTGAAGTTCCCTTTGTGCCTGTTTTTTTTCGTTTTGAATTTTTTTGAATGCAATCAAGTATTCAAGATAATCGTTTTCGAGTGTAAGGCCGAGTTCACATTCTTTTTTTAATATTTCAAGCTGAATAAAGGCATTTTGTTCAAGTTCTGTTTTTATCTGAACTTTCTTTTCTAAAAGCAGACAATTGTAATAAGAACTGTTTACGGAAGATTTAAAGAGAGCAAGATTTTGCTGCACAGATTTTAAATCAAAAAGTTTTTCACTTTTTTCCATTTTGTATAAAATCAAACGTTTTCCGCCGTCAAAAACTGTCTGCGAAACACCGGCAGAAACAGACTTCGACCTTGAATCCGCTCCATTTACAATTATGCTGTCGTCTTCATTTACAGAAAAATTAAAAACCGGCAGAAAATTCTGCACAGAAAATTCTGCAGCTTTTAATGAAGTTTCAGCATATTTTAAGTTCAATTTTTGAAGTTCAGAATGTTCAAGCGCATAATCAGAAATTTCTTTAGCATTGTAAAAAACGATTTGTGCTCCTGAAAAAGAAAACTGAAAAACAAAATAAATGAATAAAACTCTTTTTTTCAAAAAAATCATAAGTTCCACCATTTATTTATTGACTTTAAAGGCAAAACCTTCCACGGCAGCATTTTCTAAAGAATCAGTAAAACCGCTTTCAAGATTGAATTGAATAATTCCTTTTTTTGCATTGTTTTTTACAAAAAGCGTGCATTTTACGACACTCAACTTTTGGTTTAACTGTAAAACTTCGCTCCTGATAATGTTTTTTAATGGAAAATTTTCAATTTCGTTATCAATAAGTTCAATTTTTTCTATTGATATACCTGCGCAATTGTTAGAAACCGTTATCGAAAATTTGTCCAAAAGCGAATAAACATTTATTCCAGAATTTTTTTCATCATTGGAAGAAGAAAAAATAAGATATAAAACAGACTCTGTTTCTGTTTCCGGTTCATAAACTGCTGGATCAAAAATCAAATAGTCATAATTAGAACTTGCGTTTAAAACCTTAAAAGAGTTTTTATAATTTTCTTCTGAAAAAGACGAAATCTGTAAATAACCTTCAATAAAACAAGGTGGTCTTTCTTCTTCACAGTCAAAACTTACATAAAGAGAATTTTCTTTTTCAATTTTATTTGAATACACATCTGCAATTCCGGCTGAAAGACAAATCCTGTAAGTTTTTCCCCATTCTGCGTCTTTTAATTTTAATTCAAACCATTTTGAATCAATTTCATCTTTTGTAAGCGAATACGAACAGACAGGAAAAATACTCACTTCGCTAGAAATTCCTTCAAAACTCATTTTTTCATCAAAATTAAAACGGATTTTTGAATTAAGTGACACATTCCCGGCTTTTAAAATTTTTTCACCGCTGTCGTTTTCTTCAAATTCAGAGCAATCTAAAAAACGTCGTTCTTTATTGCCTGTGCTTAAAATCGTGCAATTTACAGCCGGCGCTTCGTATTTTTTTCCGGCAGAAACAGTTTTTACAAATTTTTCTCTTAAATAATTTCTTGAACAATCCATTAAGTCTGTAGAAATCGTAATTTTGTAATCCGTGTTTTTTAAAAGTTTTTCTAATGGAATAAGTTTTATTGTTTTTCCTTCATCTTCAAAAAAAGTAAAATATTCAAAACTCGGAATCACAGAAATTGAATTAAAAAAAGATGATTCATTTACCGGTTTTGAAAATTTAATAACAATATTCTTTTCTGCTAGATTCGCATTATTTTCTAACGTTACAGACAAAACTTCCGGGTCAGTTTTATCTATTCTTGTCGAAAATTCTTTTACAAATTTTTTAGAAAGAGAATTGTAATCTTCGTCCTCGCAATCTGTAGTAATCGAAAAAACATAATCATAATTTTCCTGAATTCCATTTTCTGGAAAAAACTGTACGGTGCAACCGTTAAAATAAAATGTGCCATTAATACTCTGTGAATCTTCTGTAAGACTAAAAGATTTTTGAACTGAACTTTCACGAACGTTTTGGGAAAATTCAACTGTAATCTTTGAAGAATCATAATTAAAGTTTTTTACTTCTAAAGCAGGAATAAGTAAATTGCTGCACGACAGAAAAACAAGAGAAAACAAAGCTAATAAACTTAATAGAATTTTATTACAGCGCATAAATCTTCCTCTAAATAATTTCTACGGCCCGTACAAACGCCAGTTTTTCCACCTGCAATTTTTAATCTGTAAAAAAAATCTTCTTCGTTAGATGCACAGACCCGGCTCCAGCTAATAAAAAGCATTTTTCGTTCATTCGACCAGGAAATTTCACTTTTTACAGGAGAATTCAAACTAAGCGGAAAAACTGCATTAAGCGAAATTGATTTTTCAACTGTCGCAAGCATTTCTTCTTCAATAGATTCAGAAAAAAGAATTCCAAGACAGACTTCTGTTATTTCTTCTTCACTTTCTAAAATTTTTACTGCAGTTCCATCTTTTAAAATTTCTTTTATTGAATTTTCCTTAAAATCAAAATCTGTCTGGCCAAATCGAAGGGATTCAATCTGCAAATATTTCTGCCCGCTAAAAAATGTCTTTTTTACTTCTTCAAAAAGGTTTAACCCGCTTTTATCTTTAATATTTTTAGAAACTGTCAGAATATACTCTGTTTCAATTTCATAATTATTTTCTGGCACAAAAATAAATTCTGTTTCGTTCTCATCAAGCTTAAAAAATGTCCCAGATATTGCTGGCGAAAAAGAAATACTGTTTTTTACGGATTCAAAATCCATTGGCTTTGAAAAAATAAAACCAACTGGCATTTTTTCTTTTAAATTTCCGTCAAGTTCAAGGTTCGTATACCAGATTGCTTCAGTTTCTGTCTCAAAAGCCCCTAAAAAGTCTGAATCAATACTTACAGGGCAAGCCAAAAGTAATTCAGGCTGCAAAGTGTCCGTTTTTGTAAAAAAACTTCCTTCAGTTTTTCCGCTGAGAATCCATTTATCACTTGAAATAAGATTGTCAATTTTCCATTCATAAAAACTGTTTAGATTCCAGTTTTTTTGTGGAATTACATCTTCTTCAATCCGGTAATCAGCCGAAGGTTGAATCGAAAAAACATTTTCAAACTTTTGTTTTTCTACTTTTTGTGAAAAACTAAAAATCAATTTTTCGTTTAAATCTAAATAATTGCTGTCAGAAGGAACATGAACAAGAGTAAAATTTTCACAATTTTCTACAGAACTGTCCGGCAAATAGTAGAATTTTGATTTTTCATTTACGCTAAATCCATTGCCATTTTTTTTATAAACATATCCTTCAATCTGGCATTCATAAAACTGTCCATTAATCCAACCATTTTCTGGCTTTACTTTTAATAAAGAAGAATTTTCCCAGCAATATTCAAGTTCGCAAGCATTTTTTCCAGCCTTTATCGTTACCGATTTTTGAACTTCATATTTTTCAACTTCGCAATTAAATTTTATTTGAACATATTCCCCACAAAAAGATGAACTGTCTGCAGCAGGAAGTAATTTTACACAATCAGACGAAAACTCTATAAAAGAGCAGGACAAAAAGCAAAAGCAAAGAAATATAAAAATAAATGCAGACTGTAAAAAGCATATGGTTTTGCAGAATTTTTTCATTCATTCCTCCAATTGCCACAAACAGAGCTTTTTTTAATTTTTTACAAGTTCCCTTATTTTTTTTAATTCTTCATTAGTTCCATTAATAGCAATCGCCTTATCCAAATACTCAAGGCCACGATTTTTTAGTCCAAGTTTTAACCACGAATCCGCAGATTCAACATAGACTTTGCTTCCTTCACTTAAAAACTTTTCTGCCCTGCTACACATAGCAATTTTTTTATCCATAAGTCCCTGTTTTTCTGCAAGAATCGCATACTGATAATAAACACGCCAATCTGTACCATTAAAATTCAATTCGTCAATAATTTTGTCTTCTGCCTTGTCGTATTGTTCTAAGACAATTAAAAGTCTTATCCGCCAAATTCTTGCTTCAGTAAACTCAGGATATTTTTTTAATAAATCATTAAAAGCCTTTAGAGAATCTTCATTTTTATTTATGAAAAAAAGCACTTTTGCCTTTAAGAACTGTGCCTGGTAAAAATCTGAGGAATTTTTTAAGCACAGTTTTAAATTCTGTAAACTTTCATAAAACTTTTGCTCTGCATAACACTCAAGGGCGCGTTCATAAAATTCATCAGCCTTATAACTGTCTTTGCAGGAAACAAAAATTAACAAAACTAAAATACAAACAAATAGTTTTTTCACACATTCTCCAAAGGCTAATAATCAAACTAGTTCAAAAACGGCGTTTTTAAATCAGGATTTTTTTTGTGCCATTTTTTACATGCTTTGGCAAAATCCGGAGATCTCTGCTGAAAAGTATTTACAATACCTGTTGCATTCATAAGGTAATAGTTGTAATAGCCGTTATTTTCTATACTCATTCCTTCTAAAATTCTATCAACTTTTTTCTGATCTTTTTTTTCGTAATAACTTGCACACAGTTTTATTATTTCAGCAGTAGACAGAAATTTTTCTCTGTCTTCTTCCTGTATGCCACTAACATTACAAATTTCTTCCCGGGCTTTTTTTCCATATTCAGACTCACCCATATCAATTACTGTTGAAAGATAACCTATTCTCGACATAACAGAAAAAACATCTTTTTCACTAGAAACCTGTTTTACGGCCTGAGCAAGCAACCAGTAGTACGACGGAAGATTCTTAAAATTATTTTCATACGACGTAAACTTTATAACATCATCCTGATTAACCTGTTTGTTATTGATTTTCTTTTTTAGCTGAACAAAATTATACGGAATAAAATTCATTTCTTTTTCTTCTTCCGCTGGCATTTCTTCAAAAAGTGCAAGTAAATTGTTTATGGCAGAAATTTTTTCAACATTATTTTCAGCAACAGCAATGTCGTACATTTTTTTTAAATTTTTGGCGAATACTTCATTTCGTGAACTGTCATAACACGAAGCAAACTCATGGACAAGATAAGCACAATAAAGTGATTTTTCAAACTTTCCGCCTTTTTCATAAACTTCAGACGCCCAGAATGCAATTTTTGGAAGATATGTACATTTTTCAAAGAAAACGTCTAACAAAGAAGTTGCTTTAACAAGGTCTTCATAAAAAACAGCCAGTTGAGCAAACATAGTTAAAGAAGGGCCGTCTGCTTTTTCTGGATATTTTTCATACATAAAATTAAAAAGTTCATAGGCTTCTTCAGAATTCTGCATTTCGGCAGCAATAAGTGCTTTTAAATATCCGTATTGCTCACCTTCATTTTCAATTGCAAAAGCAAGGTCTGCATATTCCTTTGCTTTTTGCAAATTTTCTTTATTTTCGTAATAAAATTTTCCGTAAGTGTAATAAAGCTGGGCTACATAAAAGTTGTCTGGCGGTGTCTTTGCTTTTTTTATAATTTTTTCGCCGTCTTTAAGATAATCTTCTGCCTTGTCATAATTTTTATTTGTCAAATAATGCAAGGCAAGATCAGATTTTGGACCAAGTTCACCAGAATGTCTGTTTTCGTACTCAATAATCTTCTGTAAAAGTTCACTTTTAGACTTTGCACTCTCTTTTAACTGCGAATACTCCTCGCTCGCTGCACAAAAAGACAGTGCAAGCACACTAAGCAAAACTACCAGACCAATTTTCTTTTTCATAAATCCTCCAAAAAACTGCACAATCTTTAAATCTGCAAAAAAAACATTCTGCAAATTCTTAAAACGGCAGTTTTTAAAATAAAATTATAACAATATGTTATACAAACACATTCTGGACTATTACACGCAATAACTTTCAAAACAAGACTAAACACATCGTTTTTTTACAATTTGCAGTTATCTTTGGATAAAAATAAACTGCAAACTATAAACCTTATGCACTTATCTCCAGAATCTTTATTCACACTTGATTAAAAAAATTCAAATAGCCTCTCGTCGGGAACCTGCCCAAATCCGCACGGTTGAGACAAGCTCAATGTGCGTTTTGGGACAGAACCCCGACTACGGCTATTTGACATATTAAATACAAAAACTGCGTTTTCCCGACAAAATATTCAAATAGCCTTTCGCCCCGTATGGCGGCTAATTTTATTTTGTATACACTTCCGTTGAGTTTTTTGTTCCTGGAGTTGCAGTAGTTATAACAGCCCAATCGTCCTTACAAGCTTTTATTACAGTGTCTTCGCTAATTGAATCAGCTGGATTTTCTTCAATTATTTTTTCAACATTCAAACGGCTTAAAGTTCTTAAAAGCGTAATATTGTCGGAACAGGCTGCATATTTTACATCGTCGCCGCCTTCCCAGATTCCGCCCTCAAAGGCTAAGGCAGCAAAATTACTCTGTTCTTTGTAATACCATTTTTCTTTTTCTGAAGCGCAAAACAAAACTGCATCAATAATTTTATTTCTTCCAGAATCTCTTAAAATAATTACATCGTTGTCGCCAATTCTTGAATCAGTGTTTTCAATCCAAAGATCGCGCGCATCAGAACTGTCGGTTGCTGTACTTAAAGTCAAATCACTGCCAGTTTCGCTTATGCAAAGTCCGTCTTTTACGGTTCTGTAATGAACTACAATATATTCCCCTGCACAAACTTCCATATCCGGAAAAACATATTTGTTGTCTTCACCGTCACTTCCGCTTACAACTTCAAGCCCTGAAGTATTTCCACCTTTTAATACATAAAACTCAACATATTCAGCCTTTTTTATTTCTCCACTGCTAGAAGAATGTTTTGTCCGCACTTCTGACAGCAAAAGCCGGGCAGGAGATTCATTAATTCCACTAAACGGAAGCTTAAAAGTAAGCTGATTTCCACCATCATCTTTTAACGAACCGCTCAATGTATAATTAACTCCCCGCTTAGCAGGTTCTTTTAACGTAAAGTTCACCTGGCTTGCATCTTGCGAATATTTATGCGCAGTATTTTCTTCAAAATAACTTCCGTCGTCTGCTTCAACCTGCACTTTTTCAATTTCAATTTTTTGAGAGCAGATTAACACAAGATTTGAATTATCCATTGCATAAAACGAAAGAATTTCAGGAGCCTGAGTTTCCGTAGTAACAATTTCAACGCCTTCTTCCGACATGCGGCACGAAAGTGGCATTGCAGCAGTAAAAATTACTCCACAGCACAAAAATGAAGTCATCAAAACTGTACGAAAAATTTTTTTAAGTTCCATAATTTTCCTCAAAACTCAAAATGACAAAATAAAACACAACGTGTTCAGTTCCCGTTAAGCGCGCCACAGGATTTTTGCCGTCATTATATAAATGACCCTGTTTGTGCATTTCTACACATTTTTTTTGAAATTTTTTTTATTTTTTTTGAATTTTTGGGCGTATGAGTGCAAAGCACTCACCGGGCTTTTCAGGGTTCCGCCGTCTGTGCGGCTCCATGGGGCTGTCCACCTGGCCAGCCCCACGCCTTCGGCGCCCTTACAATCCCTTACGCATTTGTCTTTTGGGCAAAAAAAAATCGCCCTGAGGCGATTTTTAATTTTTTATAAAACTAAAGATGTATTGTTTCGACCATATAACGGATACAGGTTCCCGTTTTATCTTCTAATTGTTTTTCTACGATAAATACAAGGTTTCTTCCAGATTTATCACTAAAGATCCGGTTAATTGTATAATTTGTAACGCTTTTGCGTTTAATATCAGGGTTGCCAACAATATTGTGGCTAATCACAGTTCCGTTTTCTTCCTGTTTTTCTAAAGAAATAAAGAACGATGATTTACATTTTTCACCTTCGCCTTCAACATTTTTTACAAGTTTTATGTGATAGTAAATATTTTTTTCTGGGCTCGAACCTTCAAAATCCTTAAAAACAATTTCTCCAGTCGAAGAAGGAAGTTCCCTTGTAAACAAAAGATTGTCGACGTCGGCTTTTTTAAGTTCGTATTTTTTTAATTTCCAGTTTACTTTCTTCTGTAATTCTTCAAAAACTTCTTTTCCGCTCTTTTTTTCAGTCTCAGAAGAAGGAAGAGTTCTAAAAACTTCACCGTCGATCCAGTCGTTTTTTTCTATATCAACGCAGTAAATTTCAGCATATCCCTGAAAACTTTTATCGGTTTTTCCATATTCACCAAAAACATAGGTTTTACCGTCCTGAGAAAGTCCAAGGTCAACAAAAGCCGCAGCATCTCCCGCAAACGAAAGCGAAACTGTCGCAAAAATCGTAAATAATGTTAAAAGCTGCTTTTTCATTTTTTCCCCCATTACAAGGCTCGCTAAAATTGAATTCAAATGCAAATTTGATTCAACTTCCTTTTTATTTTCGGATTTTATTTTGCAAGTCTTTACTTAATTTTTGATTGCTTTTAATATTTTGCTCATGACTTTAAAGACACGTAACCACATAATGCAGATTTTTCTTGGATTTTCACTTTTCTGCATTGCAAGTGCGCTGGTGTTTTTTATCATTGCTCTTGTAAACAAGGCAATCACTCCGCCACCAAATTTAAGAATTCCTCATTTTATGACAAAACTGCCGTTTCTTAAGTACAGTTTTACAGCAACAATGATTTCGATTTGTCTGATCGTAATTTATGTTCCGGCAGCTACTTTTTTTTCGCTCAAACTTTTTCAAAATACACAATCAACAGAAATTGTCTTTTTTCTTGCTTTTTTAACCGGCTGTCTTTGCGAAGGCGTCCGTTTTTTAACACCGCTTTTTGGGCTCTGGTCAACTTTTTCGGATCTGCTTTTTTTCTGCGGAAGAATTATTTTTACAGGCCGGCTTTTATGTCCTTTGAGTTTTCTTTTTGCAGCAATAACAAATTCGGTTGAACATCGTCAGGATATAGAACGCAACATAACAATTCTTTTTGCAGTCTGCGTTGTCTTTGCCGTAATAGTTCCAATCAATACGGCACGCATTTCTTCTGCGGGAACAATCACCTGGGGATTTCCTGCATTATTTTATGTTTCGCGCTTTTGTTTTGCACTTCTTGCAGCTCTTTCTTTTTTAATTACAGGCATTCAATACAACACCCGAGAATACAAAAAACTTGCTGTTTCTATGTTTGTTCTTTTAATGGGTTACGGACTTTTAGTAATTGCAGACAACTTTTTCTTTATGGCAGGCGGAACTGCACTTTTAGTTTCTGGCTCTTACTTTTATTTAAAGACTCTTCATTCAATTTATATGTGGCGCTAGGAACACAAGACCTGAGAAAGCAAACCAATCGTAAGCGGAATGCAGATATTGTCAAAATCTTTTAACGGAAGTCCCTCGATTACTGTGGCCACAAGAGCAAGCACAAAAGAAAGCTGAGAGTTTTGTAAAACAAAAAAACTTGAAATAAAAACTGCAATAAAACAGGTTAAACTTCCGGCAGCAGTTTTTCCGCCAGTAAAAGGAACTTCGACACGACCAAAAGTTTTTCCGGCAAGGCTTGCAAGCCCGTCTCCAAAGGCAAGAGAAAAAATTCCTGCTGTTGAATAAGGTTCACTGCAAAAAAAAGCACACAGTAAAACTCCGCAAACCAATGTTACAGGCCCAAGAACAAATTTATTGTTGTCCCTTGCACGCGCTGCAGCCACTGTTACTGAACTTATAAGCGGAACCTGAATTCCTTTTAACCGTAAAATTTCAGAAATTGAATAGAAAATTCCTGCAAGAAATAAACATACAAGAGTTGGAATTCTATAAAAATGGAGAAAAAGAGGAACAAAAGCCACACAAATATGTATTGTTTTTCTAAAAACTTCCTTTTTTAATGCAATGAGATGTTTTTTTATTTCAATTCCAATTCGTGGACAAAACATTTTTACTCCAGGATAAAATCAATTTATTCAAGAACTTTTTCGCTGGTCAGCGTTTTTGGAATGGCTGTGTAAATTGCCGGCTCAAATTCTGCCCTCGACGCTGTAATATATTTTGAATTCTGCAGGGCAAGATTACTTCCACCCAAGCGAACCATAGTTTCCGGATTACGGGTAAGAGCGTCCCAGGCACGAATTGATTCTTCAAAACAGGCAAAACTGTTTCCATTTTTCTGACTTTTTCCAGTTCTTCTTGAAATTTTATAAAGAACAACACCAAGATTATTGTTTACTTTAAGGTACATTTCTACAAGATTGTTGTCATCTTCTTTTTGTTGAGGAAAAAGCATTGCATGATGAACTTTTTCACTGTCAAGAATAGAAAGAAGCTGGCTGTAAATTCCCTGGGCTGCATTATTGTTTCCACGCAAAACCAAGGCATTTGCAAGCGAAAGCAGAAGGTTTGGATCATTTTTAACTTTTTCGTAAGCCTTATTAAAAAATTCAAGTGCAGAAAGATAATTCTGTTTATTGTAATTTATTGCACCGATTCTAAAGTTGATTCCCGGAGTTCCATTTTTATTTACAACTGCCTGCTCATAATTTTTAAGCGCTGCGTCCATGTCACCGGAAATAAAATATTCAATATCACCCATGTCTGCGTAGAGTTTTCCAGTATTAAAATCGCCTTCAAAACCAGTTCTTTCGTGTTCATTCTGGAAAAGAGTAATTCCGCGTGTATAAATTTCCTGAGCTTTTATGTACTGACGGACATCGGCAAAAAGTTCGCCTAAAATACGGCAGGAATCAATTTCCTGATAAACAGTCTTTTTTGTACGAACTTCAATTTTATCAAAGCAATCGAGAGCTGTCTGAAGTTCACGGCGGGCAAGTTCAAAATTTGAATTATGTTCATAATAGCGCGCCATATTGTAATGAACTGTCGGATTTTGAGGTTCAAGTTTTTTAGCAATATCGAGCATTGCCTTTACGTCTTCTATTTTTGCACGCAAATATTCATCTGCACGGCTTAAAGGTCCATAAAGTTTGTCTAAAAGATAACCAGAAAGTTCTGTCCAGTCTTTTGCAACAAGAGATTTTTCGCGCGGGAAGAATCTTTGCTTTAATTCAAGCACATTTTTAAGTTTGTCTGTCCGTATAAAATAACGAAGCAGGCGCGACATATAAAGGTCTGTTTCTTTTGCGGATTTTGAGCCCTGAGCAAGTTCAAGATAAGTGTCTCGAGCTTTATCGTATTTTGACTTATCAGTTTCGCCCCATTCAAGGAAAATGTCTCCAAGCAAAAGGCGGGCGTCTGGATCGTTAATGTGGTAGTCCAGAACTTCGCGGCGGACAGTATTTTCAGCCTTTTCGTAATTTGCTCTGTCGTAAAGTTCCATTTCTGCCCATTCAAGACCTGCACTTTTGTCGTTATTAAAAACTTTCAGAGTGTTTTTATACATATTTTCTGCACGGTCAAATTGTTTATGAGCACGATAGCCCTGAGCATATTTGTAGAACCATTTTTTTACAGAACGATAGTGAAGTGCCTGACTGAATTTTGATTCTGACTGCGGATATTCATTATTTTCGAGAAGTGTGTAGCCCTGTTTATAAAGCATGCTTGCCATTGCTGGTTTATATATGAATAAAACTCCAGCCTGAAAAAGCAGGGCACAAACAATAGAAATTACAACAGTTAAAATCGCCCCAGGAATAATTCTATTTTTTAACTGATACTGGAACGACTGCTTGTATGCTTCGTACTGTGCAACAGAACGTCTTTCGTAATCGCGCGGAACGTCAATTGCAATGTCGAGCATTTTTTCCAGTTGAGTTGCAAGCTGGCGGGCAGGAGTTTTATTTAAGATTTTTTCTATAACTTCAAAAACTGCGTCATCGGTAAATTCATTTTTTACGATTAAATCTTCTATTGCAAGACGCAGGTTTAAAGGATAGTCGCTGAGATTTTTTTTGAATTTTTCATATTCTTCTTCGGTGAGAGTGTTTTTTGGCTTTGCACCAGCCTTAGAAAAATCGACAACATCAACCTTTGGTCTTCCTTTTTTGTCAAAGGCCGCCGTTTGAGTGTCAGAAAATCCAGGAATATTAAAATCTTCGCTATCAAGGGCAAAATCATCGTCAGGATTATTTATTTTTGCTTCAGTCGGTTTAAACTCATCTTCAATATTTACGACAGGAGTTCCAAAATCAATGTCGCCGGCATTTTCTAAACCTTCTAAGGCGTTGCTGTAATCTTCTGAAGGAACATCGTCTGCAGCATCAACAGGAAGATTCAATCCATCCAAAATTGCCTGGGCCGCAGAATCATTTTCGGCTTCTACACTGCTTAATTGTTTTGAACTGTCAGTGTCGTCTGCATTTGTTGAATCTGTTGCATCGCCAGAAGTTTCAAAGTCTCCGATATCAGGAATATCAAAATCTGATGCACTAAAATTAGAATTTTCGTCTGCTGAATTTTCCGGTTCACTGTGTTCTAAAGAGTCAAAATCAAAAGGATTATTTTCTGTTCCTGAATTATCGTTTTGAACATCAGAAGTTTCTTCTTTAGAATCTTCGTTTATAGAATCAGAAGGTTCACCAAAATTTGAATCAAAATCAGGAAGTTCAAAATCGCTGTTTTGATTACTTTCGGCAGAATCATTTTCTGGCATTGAAAAATCTTCTGCTTTGATAGAATCCTGAGACTCTGTGTTTTTTTCTTCTGATTTTTCTTCGTCGTCTGCTTTTTGTGCCTTTAACGAAGAATCCATTTCAAAATCGTCGTCTGGAGTTGTTCCGTCTAAGTCTGCAATTTCGTCTGGAATATCGTCATTTAAATCGATTGCTTCGCCGTCAAAAGAAAAATCGTCGTCTGGAGTCTCTCTCGCATTTTTTTCTTTTTTTTGTTCACCTTCTGTTGGTGCAGTTTCGTCTTTTTCTACTGAAGCAAGGTCGCTGAATTCTTCTAAATCCGGAGCAGTTAAATCGTTTTCTTCTGCAGAAGGTTGTTCTGCGTCGGTTTCGCTTTCTTCTTCCTGAATTTTATCTTTTGAATTTTCAGCGGATTTTAAAAGAGATTCAAAATCAAGATCTTCAAGTGGAGTTTCTTCCGGTTGTTCTTCTTTTTCTGGATTTTTGTTTTCTGGTTCGTCCAAAAACTCACTTAAATCCGGCATAGAATCGTCAGCAGTATTTTGGGTGTTTAAGAGAGAATCTAAATCAAAAGAATCAGAATTTTCTGTATTCTCAGTTGAAGAATCTGTATCAGAAATATTATCGTCAGTCTGCTCTGTTTGTGATTTGTCTTGAGATTCTGGCAGACCAAGAACAAAATCTTCAGAATCGTCTTCTTCAGAAATTCCTTCCGGGAAAGGAACGACAGCCGGTTTTTCCCCGCGTTGTGCACGAATTTTTACTTCGTCACCAATATTCAGCATGTCATTTGCAAATTTCTTGAGTTGATTTAATCCCGGCATTTACTTTAATTTTACTCCAGATAAAAATTGATAACAAGAAGACTTCTGTTTTGATTTTCGGAAATCATTTTATTCTTCTTTAATAATTTAGTCTGAATGAATACATTAATACAAATCGTAGCCAGGAACCTGCCCCCAAGCCTCATGCTTCACTTCGTTCAGAATGAGTTTGTGGTCAGAACCTTGGCTACGCACATAAAAAAAACATTTAAACCGGCTCTTTTTTTTTT
>CAVKVK010000054.1:0-14029 GCA_963659855.1 Parabacteroides distasonis
GTTGCCGCTTTCTTTTTCTTCCCGCTTATTCAATTTATCTCTTCTAAATAAAAACTCGACAATCAGAGTAATAATTTTAGTTTTTACTAAAAAATGTCAAACAGCCGTAGCCGGGGTTCTGACACAAACGCACATTGAGCTTGACTCAACCGTGCGGCTTGGGGCAGGTTCCCGGCGAGAGGCTATTTGAAGTGGTTTAAAAATTCTCCACAATGGTAATCTTGATTTTTTGCTTTGCCTTGCATATTTGAGATTTTAAAACTAATATGGAAAGACAGCGCGTTTGATAAAACGTGTGGAATATATTTTGGGCAAAGGTGTCTTTCAGTTTTGCCTGTTACTATTTGAGAGGAATTATGGCTTCGATTCGTGAGCGCTATGGAGAATGGTTTAAGCAGATTAAACAACAGAATTTGTCGCATGCAGCAGCAAAAATAGATGCAACAAATGTTTATCAAAAGGCAAATCCAGATACAAAAAAAATGATGGATCAGCTGGTTAAAGAAAACATGGCGGAAGGAAGCCGTCTTGAAGGAATCGAAAACTTTAAGGCATTTTTGTCAGCACTTAAGTCTGGTAAAAGCGGACTTATTTTAATGGAACATTATTCAAATACAGATTTACCGGGATTGATCTGGCTGCTTGAAAATTCTAACGATGCAGATTGCCGTGAACTTGGCGGAAGAATCGTTGCAATTGCCGGAATGAAGCTCAACGAAGCAGATCCAATGGTTCGCGCATTTGCAGAAAGTTTTACCAGAGTTGTAATTTACCCTACGCGTTCACTTGATTCAGCTGCAAAAACTGCTGCAAGCCAGGAAGAAATAGAAGCAGAAACTAAAAAAGCCCGTTCTATTAACCTTGCCGCAATGCACGCAATGGATAACTGCAAACGCAATGGAGAAGCAATTCTTGTTTTTCCTGCAGGAACCCGCTACCGCCCTGGTAAGCCAGAAACAAAACGTGGCTTAAAAGAAATTGACAGCTATTTGAGAATGTTTGATGTAATGCTTTTGGTTTCGATTGATGGAATGATTTTAAAATTCAATCCGGATAATATGAACGACATGCTTGCAGACGAATGTTCACCTGCTGTATGTATTTACAAAGCAAGCCCGGTAATTGAATGTAAACCTTACCGTAAGGAATATCTTGCTACACTTCCTGCTGACTGTCCTGATCCAAAACAGGCAATGATTGACCATGTTATGGAATATCTTGAAAAGCAGCACAACGAAATAAAAAAATGATAAATCATTTAATCTTTGATATTGACGATACAATTTATTCCCAGAGCTGTAATATGAGCGCTGGTGTAAGAAATAGGATCGTTGGCTATTGTGCAAAATTTTTTAATACAGATTTTGAACAGGCCTTAAAAGATCGTAACAAAGCCTTAAATACTTATGACACAACTTTAGAGTATTTAAAGGCAAACGGTTTAAAAGATATTGAAGATTATTTTGCTTTTGTTCATCCGGCAGAAGAAATTTCGGAACTAGAAAAGGATTCTGCCCTGCGTCCATTACTTGAATCCATAAAAATGCCGAAGGTTGTTTTAACAAACGCTCCTTCGGAGCACGCAGAACACGTACTTAATTTTCTTGAAGTGCGGGATTTGTTTTGTAATGTAATTTCTGACATTCGCCGTAATCACCTGAAAGGAAAACCCTTTGATTTTTCATATAAAGATGCGCTTTCTATTGTCGGCGGTACATTGCAGGACACTCTTTTTTTAGATGATGATCCAATTTATATAAAAGGTTACTTAAAACTCGGTGGTTTTGCAGCCCTTGTTGGAAAAAAGCATGGAACTCAGGATTTTTCTTCTTTTTCTGAACATTTTTTTACGATAGAAACAATTCACCAGCTTCCAGAACTTTTAAAGCGGATTAACGGAGAATAATCTTATCCGTTATTTTTTAGCATTTGGGCACGCTGCAATAATCCGGATTTTTTTTGATTTTGATTAGAGAATTGTTGCGATTGTTCTTCTTTTTTAGCTTGTTGAACTTTTGTCTTTTGAATATTTTCTTTTATAAAAGGTTCCTGAATTACATTTTTTATCTGTGAATTTTCAGATTTATCTGATTGTTTTTGAATTACATCCTTAACAGTTACAGCAGTTGATTTTCCTTTACACAATTCACAGAATTCGTTGATTCTTGAAGTGTAGAATTCAATTCCTTCTTTCCAGAAATCAACATTTGTTATATCGAATCCTGCAAGAGAACATAAATCTTCGCAAGACATACTTCCTGTGCAGCTTAAAATGTTTTTGTAGTTTTGAGCAAATGAACTTCCTTCTTTTTGATAGCGTTTGTACAAGGCTGCTGCAAAAATCTGTCCAAAAGCATAAGGAAAGTTATAAAAATCTAAACCTGTTGAATAATAATGGCTTTTTACTGCCCACATGTATTCGTGCCGTTCTGAATTTAATCCTTTACCATAGGATTTTTCCTGGGCTGCTTTCATTAAACGGCAAAAATCTTCTGCGTTCAATTCTCCGTCTGCCCTTTCTTCAAATATAGATTTTTCAAAATAATAACGGCAAAGAATATCTACTAAAACCTGGCTTACATCCTGCAAATCAAGTTCCAGGAATTGAAGTTTTTCTTCTTCCGAACATTTTTTTAACATATCCTGTTTTACGATTGTTTCTGCAAATGTCGAAGCAGTTTCTGCGAGCGTCATCGGGTAATTAAAAAAGTGTACATTCTTTCCTTTCATACACGAAAAGTGATACGCGTGTCCCAGTTCGTGTGCAAGCGTAATAATGTCGCTGAATGTGCCTGTAAAGTTTGTCATTATCCGGCTTTGGTGGCCTAATGCAAAATCTTCGTCGTACGCGCCACCAACTTTTCCGGGCCTTACTTTTGCGTCAATCCAATTCTGTTCAAAAGCCTTGCGTGCAAAGTCTCCCATATCTTTAGAAAAACTGTCGTAACGGGCAATTACGTAGTCGCGGGCTTCTTTAAAAGTCCAGGTTTTTGATAAAAGAGATTCTTTTTCTTGTGAACCTGTATCTTCTGGTAAAAGCGACATTGGCGCAAATAAATCATAAAAAGCTAGGCCTTTTTCTGCCTTTCCGTTTATGTATTTTGGGGAACTTGCCGTAAGATTGTTCTTTTTTAGAAAGTTTGCCTTTGCGTTAAAATACTTTCTCCATTCAGGCAAAGTTTTTTCGATTGCTTTTATAAGTGCGGTTAAACTTTTTTTATTCATTCTGCCAGAAGCAAGGGCACGGTCTATTGGCTTTTTCCATTTACGGCGTTTGTTAAGAGTTAAGGTTTCGCCTTTTAAATTGTTTAAGCAGGCTGCAAAAGCAATTTCGTTTTGTTTAAGAAGAAAAATTTCTTTTTGCCAGGAACTTTTTCTTAACTGCGGGTCGGAAGAATAGGCATCATTTCTTAATTCATTAAAAGTTTTTCCGTTTTCGTCCCTTAAGTTAGAAATAAGCTGTTCGTGCAGACGGTCCCAGGCGTCGCCTCCTGTGCGTTGAAGATCGCCAGCAAGGTTTTCTTCTTTTGCACTCATTTTATGCTTAAAGTCTGAAATTTCTTCTTCTAATAAAAAACGTTGTTCTGTGTATTGGGGGAATCGTTCAAAAAAATCGTTTAGCTTTGCTGAATTTTTGCTTAAAATGCCCTTAAAATCCAGTTCAATTTTTTGTAAACGCAGGGCAAGTTCATCTATTTTTGAAATATTATTAAGATAAGCAGTGTTTGTTGTATCAACTGAATAAATTATGTAAGCGTATGCTCCAAGCGACTGAGATAAGGCTACGACCTGCTCCTGAGCATCTAAAAAACCTTTAAGCCAGAAACTAAAATTAAAACGGCTGGCAGTGTGTAAAAGGTTTTCAAGTTTTTCCATGCCTGTTTTATATTCTTCTATTGCTGCGCTGTATTGTGGGCTGTCGATAGAAGAAAAAATAGAATCCAGATTCCATAAAGGTGCATTTAATTCAGTCATAAAAAGATTTTAGCATAATTTTTTTTATTTGTGGCAGTATTTGCCGTTCGCTAGACTTTCGCTTTAGTACCAATTCAATCACTGCAACAAAACGAAGCAGAAAAGGTACTAAAGAAAGACTGAAAAATTTACAGATTAAAAGAAAATTAATCCTGCAATTCCGAGCGGAACAAGGTAGGCAGCAAACCACTCAAGTTTGCCTTTTTTAATAAGTTTCATTAAAAATACCAGAGAAACATAACCTGCAACAAATGCAGAGATAAAACCTGCAGCAACTGTTGTAAAGCCAATCGTAGAACCAACTTCTCCAAGATCTTTTGCTTCCAGTAAGAATGCTCCCAAAATAGCAGGAATACTTACGATAAAAGAAAATTCTCCTGCGACAGAGCGTTCAACTCCTGCAAACTGAGCTCCGGCAATTGTAGAACCTGAGCGGCTGATTCCTGGCAAAGTTCCAATTCCCTGCATAAGACCAATAAAAAGTGACTGCAAAACGCTTATTCCTTTAAATTCTAAAGGATTGTCTTTTTGTTCTAAAGACTGTTTTTTTTGCCACAAACTGCTGAATACCAAAAGGCAGGCTGTAATTAAAAATCCTGCACAGGTAACTTTTATTGGTAAATCTGGAATAAGTTTGCTTGAAAAAACTCCTAAAACGCCGGTTACAAATGTTGCACAAATTACAGCAATGATTGTTTTTCTACCGAGTTTGTCTGTTCCACTCAATAAATCTTCTGGATCGTCGTTTTGTGTTTGTTCTTTTTTTGTAATCCAGCGTCCAAGACAACAGAAAAGTCTTATAATCTTTTTGCGGAAAAAAATAACTACTGCAAGCAGGGTTGCAAGGTGAAGAATTACATCGTAAAGAAGAGGAACGTCCTGCAAATTAAAAAGATGTTGTGCTACTGCAAGGTGTCCGCTAGAAGAAATTGGTAAAAATTCTGCAATTCCCTGCAAAATGCCGAGTAGAATTGACTGTAAGATAGACATAAAAAGTCCTCCAATAGTTTTTTTATTTTTGTATCAGTTTTAAGATATTAGTCTTTAATCCAATTTAAAAATAGACTTGTCCAGATTTCCGCTTTTGTTCCTTCGGCAAGGGACAGTCCGTGTTCGCCTTCGCTAAATAAATGATATTCAAAATCTATTCCTGCAGTTTTTAAGCTTTCTGCAAAGCGCAGAGTATTTTCTGCTGCAACGGCTTTGTCTGTCCGCGTGTGCCACATAAAAGTTTTTGGAAAATCTTTTGAAACATGTTTTTCTAAAGAAAGAACATCTCGTATAAGCTGGCTTTGTGTCTGAGTCTGTTTACAGAGAATTGAACATTCTTCTTTGCTTAATTTTTCTGTAAGACATTTGATTGAACCTTCGTGGCAGATTTTTTTGTCTGCAGAAATTACCGGGTAACATAAACAAAGAGAGTCAGGCCGGATCTCGTTTTGGGTGAGTTTTTCGTTATTTAACGTCAGATTTTGTAAAAGAGGCGAATCCCAGAAGCAGCCTAAGCTTGCGCACAAATGTCCGCCGGCACTAAAACCGCAAAGACAGATTTTATCTGGAGCTATATTCCATTTGTCTGAGTTTTTGCGGATAAAGGCAACTGCCTGTGCTAAATCAATGAGAGCGTCTGGAAACTTAAAAGGCGAAAGCGTGTAATAAAGAACCGCCGAAGAAAATCCTTTTGAATTAAAAAACTTTGCAATTGTTTCCTGTTCTTTTTTTCCGTAGTGATTATAGCCGCCGCCAGGAACGACAAGGATAAAAGGAGATTTTTTATCTGTGTTTTGTAAAAGAACAGGAATTAAATAAGCATTAGAACTTTGTGTAAATTGAATTTTGTTCATTTTAGTATTCCGCTTTGATTTATTTTGGAACAGAACCTCGAGCGTGGTTATTTGAATTTTATGTTTGAACTGGAATTATAAAGACTAGTTTAAAAAAGAAAAAGGACTACTGAAGGAGGAAAAAAAAGTAGTCCTTTTCGAAATCTCATTTTTGTTATTTTCTTGCTGCTGAGAATAAGATATAACTTTCAAACCTTTTATGCAATTGAATTTTAAGAAAAAGTACAGAAAAACGGTTAAAATAACGCAATATTTATGAAAATGTTGCAAACTTTACGGTTTTGTACGAAAAACTTAGAAAATTTTGCAAAACAGAGCTTGTTAATGAATATTACGCAAAAATGCTTTTTTATAGACGAAACACCTTTTTCTCAATAAATTTATTAAAAGGATGCGAACGGCAAATTATTTGTCTGTACAAAATTGCCTGGCCGGGATTGTAACCCCGAAGTGGAGCGGGCTAAACTTTTTAGCCCGCTCCATAAGCGTTAGCGCAGGGTGAAAAGCCCGCGCGATAAAATTATTATGCCCCAAAAGGAAAAAAAATGAAAAAGATTGGAATTATTGGCGCAATGCAGGTTGAAGTTGACGATTTAAAAAAAGAAATGACTTCTGTTGCAGAAACAAATGCTGGTGGCCTTGTGTTTTTTGAAGGAAAAATCGGGGGAACTGAAGTTGTAGTTGTCCGCTCGGGAATTGGAAAGGTTAATGCTGCTCTTTGTGCTCAGAGATTGATTCTTGAATTTGGCTGTACTCATATTATAAATACTGGAATTGCAGGCGCTATGGAACACGGTTTACAGACTCTGGATTTAGTTGTTTCTAGCGACGCTGTTTATCATGATATGGACGCAGTTTATTTTGGCTATAAGGTTGGACAGATTCCGCAGATGGATATTTTTTCGTTTAAGGCTGATTCAGCAATGATTGAAAAGGCAAAAGAAGTTTTTAAAACTTTAGACGAATCTAAAGAACATAAAATCGTGGAAGGAAGAATTGCAACGGGAGATCAGTTTATCGCAGATTCTGTTACAAAAAAGAAAATTGCAGACAATTTTGCGCCTGCCTGTGTAGAAATGGAAGGAACTGCGATTGCTCATGCCTGCTATGTTAATAAAATTCCTTTTGTAATTATTCGTTGTATGAGCGACACTGCCGACGACGGAAGCAAACAAAAGTACGATTTTAACGAAACTGTTGCTGCAAAAATGAGTGCACATCTAGTTGAAAAACTTGTTGAAGCAATATAAAATCGCGTTATTCGTTGTTTTTTACGGCGGTTATTATAGTAGATTTTTATTCGTGGACAGATACAAATGGAATTAAAAAAATATAACGTTGACAGTTTTAATCTGGATCATACAAAGGTTACAGCTCCTTATGTTCGTACTGCAAGTAAAAAACAGGGCGAAAAAGGAGACATTGTTACAAAGTTTGATGTCCGGGTTTGTCAGCCAAATAAGGAATTTATGAATACTGGTGCTCTGCACACAATGGAACACATTATTGCAGAATATTTACGGGACGAAATTCCTGGAGTAATTGATTTTTCGCCAATGGGCTGCCGAACAGGTTTTTATCTTACTGTCTGGGGCGACGTAAGCGAAGAATACATTGCAAAACATCTTGTGCCGGTTTTTCAGAAAATTGTTGACTGGACTGGCGACATTCCTGCTGCTAATGAGATTCAATGCGGAAACTTTCGCGACATGGATCTGGAAGGCGCTAAAAAATTTGCAAAAAAATGGATTGAGGGAATCAGTAAAAAAGGCTGGAAAGCTTTTCCTGACGGGCTGTAAAATTATTTTCCGCTGGGGGGTCTTACTTAAGTGAACTTTTATTTAAAACTTAAAGAGACTGTGTTTTCTGTAGCACCAATAATGCTTTTGGTTTTGCTACTGGGAGTAACAATTGCTCCCTTGGGTGGTCAACTTCTGATGCAGTTTATGCTTGGTGGAGTTATGGTCATTATCGGTTTAGCAATATTCCTTTTGGGAGTTGATATTGGAATTCTCCCGATTGGTGAGCGTAGCGGTGCTGCCTTAACTTCAAAAAGAAATCTGCCGCTTCTTCTGGTTGCCGCATTCTTTATCGGTTTTATTGTAACGATTGCCGAACCTGATATTCAGGTTTTAGCCGATCAGGTACGCAAAATTGAGTCGTCCGTCTCTAAATGGGGTCTGATTTTTGCAATTGCTAGTGGCGTTGGTCTTTTCGTTGCTCTCGGAATTATGCGCGTAATTCTTTCAATTCCTCTTCGCATAATTCTGATCATTGCTTATGTTGCCGTTTTTGTTCTGGCTTTTTTTGCTCCTCAGGCATTGCAGGGCGTTGCTTTTGACTCCGGTGGTGCTACGACAGGCCCAATGACAGTTCCATTTATTATGGCTCTTGGCGTAGGTGTTGCTGCTGTTCGTACAAAAACCCTGCAGAATAAACAGACAAATTCAATGGATAACGACGGAAGTTTTGGTTTAACTGGAATTGCTTCTGTCGGACCTGTTCTTGCTGTTGTAATTTACGCAATTATAATTGCAAAAATAAATGGTGGAATTGGTGCTGTTCAGGAAGCTGTCACTGGCGAAGAAGAAGAAATTGCCATTGGTTTTGCAGTTGTTTTTGAACATGTTCCTGCTGTTGCTAAAGAAGTAATTTCGGCACTTGCGCCACTTGCTGCTATGGCTGTATTTTTCCAGATTACTCTGCTTAAAATGCCACCAATGCAGGTTATCCGCATGATTCGTGGTTTTGTTTTAAGTTTTATTGGACTTGTAATCTTTTTGAGCGGTGCTCAGGGCGGATTTATGCCGGTTGGACAGGAACTTGGTGTATTGCTCGGAAAACTGGCTGCAAACAGTTCTGATATTTTGATTTCTTCAACTTCTAACGGAGTTACTAAAACTTTGTTCGTTGTTCCAAAAATTATAGGCCCGATTGTTGTAATTTTAATCGGCTGTATTTTTGGTGCCGTTGTTGTATGTGCAGAACCTGCTGTCTGGGTTTTAACTGACCAGGTTGAAGAAATTTCCGGCGGAATGATTCGTCGCAAAGTAATTCTTGTTGCTTTAAGTGCCGGAGTTGCCATTGCGATTGGAATTTCTATGGCCCGCGTTATTTACAGTTTCAGTCTCTGGTATATTTTAATTCCGGGGTATGTAATTGCACTTGCCTTAACGTTCTTTAGTCCAAAACTCTTTACAGGCATTGCTTTTGACTCTGGTGGAGTTGCCAGCGGTCCAATGACAAGTACTTTTATTCTTTCGTTTACTCTTGGCGTAGGTCACGCTGTCAGCGGAGGTTCTGCTTCTGAAGGTTTCGGTGTAATTGCACTTGTTGCTATGACTCCGTTAATCGCCTTGCAGATTCTTGGAATTGTATTCAAATTAAAATCTGGCAGCCAGAAAACTGTCGAAAACAGCTCAACTGAAGTTCTGGAGGAAAAAGCATGAGTTCATTCAAACTTTTTTTTAGCGTTGTTCCTCACGGAAAAGGCGAAAAACTTACACGCTCTGCAATGGAAAGCGGATGTCGCGGAGGAACTGTTTTAATGGGCCGTTCACTTGCAAAAACTAATCTTGTTGCAATGCTCGGACTTGGTGAAAATTCAAAAGATATAATAATGATGCTCGTAGAAAACGAGATTTCTGATTCTGTAAAAAATGCAATTGTAAAGGCAACTTCAAAAGAAAGACGCAATTTTGGAGAACTTTTTAGCATTGGAATTGATTCACTTTTAAAAGCTGGAACAGCAGAAATCTCAGATACTGCCGGTTCTCTTAATCAGGAGGAAGACATTATGAATACACAAAACGAAATGATTACAGTTATTGTAAATAAAGGTTATGCCGATGACGTAATGGCTGCTGCCAGAAGAGCTGGAGCTGGTGGCGGAACTGTAATAAATGCACGCGGAACTGCAAAAGAAACAGACGAACGTTTTTTTGGAATGCACATTGTTTCTGAAAAAGAAATGCTTGTAATGGTTGTTCCTTCAGACAAAAAGAACGCTGTACTTGCTGCAATCCGCGAATTAAAGTGCTTAAAAGATCCTGGAATGGGAATTGCTTATTCCGGCAAAGTTGAAGATTTTGCACTTTTAGGAAAATCGAAATAGAATTATAAACATGAACAATCTATATAAGAGGATAAAGGCTTTCTACCTCAGAAATAAGGTTTCTGATTTTGAGTATGAATGTGTGCGCGTTGATATTAATAGAACTAATCTTTCTGTAATATCTGTATGCTCCTTTGTCCTCGCCTTTGATTTTCTGATTTTAGGAATAATTTCTCTCTTTTTAGAGAATTATTCCTTTATCGGAAGTTCTATTCTTTATTTTGTAGTTTTTGCCTTAATGCTGGCAATTTCTTTTTTTTCACAAAAGTTTTCTGGCGAAAATTTAAAATCCACACATCTTATTCTTTATTCTTTTATCTGGATTCTTGGAATTTATTCCCTGATCAGAGGAATTTTCAGAAACGAACATAATAATTCCGTAATGTTCATGGTTTTAATGTTTTCTTTGCCGATTATTTTTATTGATAAAACCAGACGTTTATACGCAAATCTTGCAGCCCTTGGAATTTTAAATTCAACTTTTACTTTTATTTTTAAAGAAAAATCTGTTGCCCAGACGGATATTTTTTATACCTGGATTTTTTATATATTAAGCATAATTCCGTGCTTCTTTCTTACAAAAATTCGTGTAAGAGAATTCTTTCTCAGGCAGATTATTGAAAATGAACGCGATACAGACCAGCTTACGGGGCTTTTGAATAAATCAGCTTTTAAGAGAGAAGTTGTAAAGAGTTTAAAAAATGAGCCGAAAGGCATATTTATTATGCTCGATTTAGATAAATTCAAAGAAGTAAACGATACTTACGGTCACATGGTCGGCGACTATGTTTTAAAAAGAACTGCGGGTTGCATTCAAAGTGTTTTTAGAAGTAATGACATTATGGGGCGCTTTGGTGGGGACGAATTTGTAGTCTTTATGGCAGGCGCTGACAAAAAAGAAATCGCAGAACAAAGATGTCAGATTCTTTTAGAAAAATTGAATAAAACTCCTGTAAAAGAACTTTCATCTGGCGAACCTGCTGAAAAAATTCTTGCAAGTATTGGTTTTGCAGTTTTTGAAAGCGACAGTTTTGATTCACTTTTTAAGAAGGCAGACAAAGCTTTGTATAATGCAAAAAACAACGGCAAGAATAGATTTTGCAGTTACACGAAAGAATCTTAAGGCAAATAAATGACAACAAAAGAAAATATAATTTCCGTTTTAAGTTCTACTTTGGATTTTGTTTCTGGAGAAGAACTTGCGCAAAAGTGTAATGTTTCTAGGGCAGCCGTTCATAAGGCAATTACTTCTTTGCGCGAACAGGGATATAAAATACAGGCCGTAACAAACAAAGGTTATAAATTGAATTGCGAACCGGATAAGGTTGACGGCGAGCAAATTGAAAAAATTATAAAAGCAAATGGCCAAGAATGTGAGGTTTTTGCTTTTGAAGAAATTGATTCAACAAATCTTGAAGCAAAACGAAAAACCGTTGACAACGATTTAGACCGCGTTCTTTTTGTTGCTGGAAGGCAGACAGCAGGGCGTGGGCGAATGGGGCGAACTTTTGCTTCTCCTGCAAACAGCGGAATTTATTTTTCTCTTGTTTACAGACCAAAAGGTGGAGTAAAAAATCCTGCTTTTTTAACGGCTGCAGCGGCAATTGCTGTAAAAAATGCCATAAAAACCTTATATGGCCAGGATTGTCAGATAAAATGGGTAAACGATGTTTTTTTGAATGGTAAAAAAATCTGTGGAATTTTAACGGAAGGCGTTACCAGTTTTGAAACAGGCACAATCGAAACTGCAATTGTTGGAATCGGAATAAATGTCCGTAACTGTAATTTTACGGGCGAACTTGCAGATGTTGCCGGCAGCATAGAAGAAATTATGGCTTCGCAGGAAAAAAATATTCCGAAGGTGAGCAGAAACGAAATTGCAGCCCTTGTAATTTCAAATCTTTTAAAAATTTATGACTCATACAGCGCAGAAGATAAAACTGCTGTAAAAAACGCAATGGACGAATACAGAAAAAGTTCTATGCTTACAGGACTTGTGGTTACTGTAAATCCAGTTGCCGGGCTCGAAGGAAAAGTTTACAAAGCAAAAGTTCTTGATATTACTGACGAAGCAGAACTCGTTGTCCAGACGGAAGACGGAACCGTAAAAAAACTGTTTTCTGGAGAAGTAAGCCTAAAAAGCAGTTCGTTTGTAAAATAATTTGTAAAATGCAGACGGTTAGATATAAAGTAAAATTATACTTTTTAAAATAGAATATGATATAATTATAGGTGATGTTGTTTTTAAGTTTTTTATACTATTTGTAAAAAACTGAACAGAATATTTGGAGTTGTAAAAAATGAGCGATCAGGAATTGGACCCGACAATTGCAGCTTTACTTGCAGAAACACAGGATTCTTCCGGCCCTACTATGAACAGGGGAGGTGGAGAAGGTCCAGATAAAAAAAGTGCTTTTGGTCATATTGAAGTTCAGGACGTAGATATTTCTGTTCAAAAAACAAAAGAAAAGATGATTGCGGCAATGACCGAAAAAAACAAGGTCGATTTAACCGTTACAAAATTCGCTCCAATCACAAAATTTTACGAAGACGAACCAATGCCGTATTTTAACGACTCGTCTTATTACAAAACCTGCCTTACGGGAGAAGGTCCGGCAGCTCAGCGTGTTCATCAGGTTCTTACAAAATATTTAACCTGCACAGACCCAAAAGATCGTACTGTTTACAGACAGCAGATGGTTATGGCTTATTGGGAACTTGTTCACACAATGGCTCCAAAAATGTCGGATTATTCATTGCCAAAAGTAAAGCGCCTTATGATGCGTTTTGGCGTTGTTCTTCCTTCACTTTTTACACCGGAACAAAAAGAACTTTTTTCTAAAGTAATTTTAGACAACCAGACAAACGAACCTGTTTATTACATGGACGAATGGTTTAAAGAAATTGAAAGCGGAAGACTTACACTTTCGGCAACTGATGAAGTTCGTGTAAAAAAGAGTGCAAACGATGGTGGTTCTGCAGAAATGCAGCATCTTATGCAGTTAAAGAGCAAAAATGACGGAAAACTGCAGAGTACAGAAAGTTTTGTAAATGCAAAAGAAAGCGAACGTCAAATGCTCGAAACTGAGTTGGACAACCGTATTCAGGCATTGCGTGAACATGCAACGATGATTGGTCTTGAACCACACCGGATGCCATACACAGAAATGCAAAAAAAACTCTTTGCCGAAATTCAGGAAAAACTCAGAGCTTTACAACGTAACGATAAAGAACTTTCAGGTTATTTAAAGGAACTTGAAGAAGCAAAATCAGTTGAAAGTACGCTTGATTCAAAAATTGCGACAGGGCCTGCTTCAATCGAAGTAAGTAAAGGCGACATAGAAACTGAATTCAATACTGTTCGTCAAATGGCAAAAATGACGGTTGGACGCCAGGGTAATCAATTTCCTGTTTTTACAAGAGAATTTTACCACAGTACGCCAAAGGGAACTGGCTTTAGGGAAAATGTAATAAACTTAATGGCCTGGATAGAAGAAAACGATCCTGGTGCATTCTGTCGTATTCATAAAAATACTCCGCATAGAATTGTTCCTTATGTTCTTTTGGTTCCAACTTACGGAGATTTTGGTTTTTGCTGGGAACCTTTTGACCGTTACAACAGAATTACCAGCCGTGGACGCATTGTTGTTCCTATGTATCCGCGTGATTTAAAAATCAGTCTTTTAATGGCTGTTGCCGATTTGCGCTGGCAGGTTGCAAAAGAAAAGGCTTCTTATTACTGGATGGAAGAAGGATTAACCGGGCAGTATTATCAATGGATCGAAAGCCAGAAACTTAAGGGCGATTTAAAATCTTATTTTATTTCTGATTATGTTCTTTGGATGACAAAAGAAGTTGACGGCGTTCAGAGAATGGATAAGGAATTGCGTGCAATTTTCTGGAGATTTGTTCCATTCAATCAGCAGAAAAAAGATGAACTAAAAAAACGTTCTGTTGTTTACCAGGAACTTTATCAGCGCGATATTAACCGTAGCATGAGCGACGGATATTGATAAAACATAAAAAAGACCTCGTTTATACCGGGGGGGGTATAATTTCTTCGTAGTCTGGGATAGGAGATTTTGCAATGAAGGCG
>CAVKVK010000055.1:0-13700 GCA_963659855.1 Parabacteroides distasonis
TTTACTGACAGATTTCTTTTTAAAATGGAATTTTGTAAATAGTAATGACCTGTTTTTTTTGACTTTATTTTTTTATAAAAAAAGTCGGGCTGCTGATTTATTTTATTTTGGAAAATATTTTTTATAAATGAATGTTTCATGAGAAACATTTTTGTGGAGCCGCTTTTTATAAAGCTAATTAATTTTGTTTTATTGGATTTTTGATTATTTGAAAAATAAAAATTTTATGTTTCATGAGAAACATTTTAAATAATGAAAATATAAGTCTTTTATGAATTAAAAAAAAATATTTAATAAGTTACTGCAATTTGTTTTTTACGACGATGAAATAAAAGGCAGACAGTTTTTGAAATAAAGTAATTTATTTTAGCTGCGCTGCAATATCTGGCAGGACGCATTTATTATATTTTTTTGAGCAGATATTTAAAACAAAAGTGATTTTGCCAGAAATGTTCGAAAACTTTGTTTTGATTTTTTTTCGGCAGGTATTTTTTAATGTTTCATGAGAAACATTTGTGTGAATCCACGTTCTATAAAAATAATCAGATTTTGTTTTACTGCATTTTTTCCCTAGAGATGTTTTTTTATGTTTCACGAGAAACATTGTTGATGGTTTTTCTGAAGATTGAGATTCTTTTATGAAAATTGGATTTATTTTGTTCGGCTAAAAAACTAATGTTCTTTTTTATAATGATTGAACATTTTTTTACGAAATAAAACTGATAGAGTAGGGCTGATTTTTTTTACAGTTGTGAATGTGTTTCCAGGTTTTGAGAATTGTGCAGAAGATTTTTCTTTTTTATCCAAACTGTTTTAGCTTCCTGTCGGAACTGGATATTCTGAGAATAAATTAACGCAGAATATGTGTTTTTGTAAGAAAATTATTTGAAATTAAATATAAATGTTTCATGAGAAACGTTCTGGCGGATTTATAAAATAATGCGAGAACTCTTTCTGTGAAAATTGATTTTTATATTATTTGGCAAAAAAACTAATTTCCTTTTTTATGTTTCATGAGAAACATTTATGACAGATTTTTCAGAATCTGGAAGTTGTTTTCAATAATTTTGTGCTTTTCTGTGAAATAAACGCAGTTTTATATTATTCTGCGAAATGAACAATGTTTTTATAAATCATTATATTTTTTTATGTTTCATGAGAAACTTTTCTTTATTGGATTAATATAAAATAAAGAAAAATACTTTTATTGATCCAGCGTGTGATAAAAAAGGTGGCAACCGGAGTATTTTTAAGCGATATTACAGGCTGATACAAATAACGCTCAGCAGAATGAATTGCGTGCTTTTTCTGGTAGCTTAGTCGGTTTTTATAATGTTTCATGAGAAACATTATTGTTTCTTACTGTATTAAAAAATTATCCAGACACTTTATAAAGACAAGAGAGTTAAAGAAGTTTTTTTTACATACTTTAAACTGTCAAACGGTAGTTTGTTTTTTAATGATTTTAAATTACGAATGTTCGTCATTTTAAAATGGTTTGTTTTTTTTATAAAATATCTGCTTTGAATTTTCTGGTACAAATTTTGAATCCAACAGTAATAAAATCTGAAGAGAGCGAATTTATTGATGTTTAATAAAAAAATTTCGAATTATATTCAGATTATAAGGAAATATGACTTTCAACCGTTAGGTTGTTATTAGTGTGGAAGTTAATCTTTTTTTTATTGCGCTTATAAAAAATGACTACGCCGGATGCGGTGGGCGTTAGTTGCCGACCAAAGGGAGGCAATGAGCGGATAGCGAACCCAAAGCAGCCGGAAACACGGATGTTATTTAGCGCCTTCTGTAAAAGAAAAGTAAATACGGAAGAATCGTCCGGATAAAATAATAAAAGCTTTAAAAACTGTGTTTTTTTTGACTAATTTAGTTTTAACCTGAAAACTTTAGAACCGCGTTTTGGATTCCATTCCTGGCGGCGTTTTTCTGGAAGACTTTCTATTGAATCTGCATTAAATCCCTGGCTTTCGAACCAGTCTGCCGTTTGTGTCGTTAAAATAAAAACACTTTGGAGATTTATTGATTTTGCTTTTTCGATAAGATAGGCAATCATTTTTGGGCCAATTCCAATGTGGGCAAATGTTTTATCAACCGCAACAGCTGCAATTTCTGCCTGGGTACGATCGTAAATGTGTAATGCAGAACAAGCCCGGATTGCTCCGTCAATTTCGTAAACAATGTAGTCGCTGTAGGAAGATTCTAATTGTGTTTCTGTGCGTGGAAGAAGAATTTCGTCAATAACGAACGGTCGTATGAGAGAAAGAACCTGAGAAATATCTTCACGGCGCATTGCCCGGATTTTTCCGTAATTCGAAGAATAAATCATAGTTCCAGAACCAAGATTGCTGAAAATTTCGCAAGGCAAGGTTCCGTCAATTGAACCGTTTAAAATATGAACTCTGGAAACGCCTTTTTTGCAGGCTTCTTTTGAAAGTTTTAAAATCGAAAGAATATTCTGTTCTGTCGAAAAATTTTCATTCAAACTTGTAAATTGTTCAACTTCTTCAATGTTAAGGGCAGGAATATGACCTTCTGGCGAAAGACCTGTGTTTTCTGGAATTTTAAAACTTTTTGCAGAAATTTCTCCATCTGGAATAAGGAAAAAAAGTTTGTCTGCTTTTAAATGAACTGCAAGTTGAGTTGCAAGCTGCATTGAAGAAATATTGTAAGGCTTTCCATTTAAGCTCCAGCCAATACAAGGAAAAATTGGAATAAATCCATCATCAAGAACTGTGTTCAGGCTTGTGTCGTCAATTTTGTCTATTTCGCCGGCAGTTGAATAATCTATTCCGTTTAAAACTCCTTTTCCGCGTGCGCGAACCCAGTTTCCGATTACAGCTGTAATGTGTTCACCGGCAAGGCTTGTCATAACATTGTTTGCAACTTCAAAAGCTGCGGTTTTTATAAGATCCATTGCTTCTGGCGGAGTAATCCTGCTTCCGTTGTGGCTTGTCCATTCAATTGAATTTTTTGTAAGGATTTTATCTATACGTTTATGTGCTCCAGGAACAAGAAGAACTTTTAATCCAGATTCCTTTATAAGACAAATATCGTGAATATGACTTGTAAACATTGGAGAATCAATAATGCGGTCGTCAATGTAAATTACAACAGTTGCATTATGAAAGCGGCTTATATAGCGGATTACGTCTCTTATGCTGTCTGCTTTTGTCTGTATTGATTTTTCGATGGATGTCATATTCTGCCTTTTTTATAATTTTAGTCTGGTTTTAAGGTTATCGCGAAAGGCTGGTTTATGACAATTCTATGCAGATTTTTTATTTAGAAGTTTTGCTTAATTTGAATTGTTTCTCATAGAAAAAACGCATCCGCAATAATCTTGCCGCCACAATCCGTATTCACTGGAAAGTTGAGTGCTTCTTAAATAACCGCTTTTCTTTTTAAAATCAGAAACTAAGAATCTTGTTTTTGCTTTTTCCGTCGGATTTTCATTTTTTGACTTTTCTAGTTCTATGCCAATTTCGTTAATCATCTGGCTGTCTTTGTGCGGGCTTATGCTCAATGTTGTTGTAAACCAGTCAAAATTATTTTTACACGCATATTGCCATGAACGCGACATTCTTAATTTGTAGCATCTCCGGCAGCGTTCGCCTTTTTCTGGTTCAGTCTGTAATTGAACTTCGTTACGAACATTTGTTGCTTTAAAAAAATCTTCTGGTTCGTAATCGTCAACAACGAGTTTTACTTTATTTTTTAATGCATCTGGAAAAACCGTTAAAAATTTTTTTAATTCTTCCAGGCGTCTAAAATATTCTTTTTCCGGATGAATATTTGGATTGTAATAGTAAATTGTAATATCAAAAATAGAAGACAAATATTCAATTACATAACTGCTGCAAGGTCCGCAACAGGCGTGTAAAAGAAGTGTTGGTTTTAATTTATTTTCTGACTGCGTTTGTGAAAATTGGGAAAGAATTTTGTCGAGTTCTTTTTGATAATTTATTTTTTCCATTTTTTGTGTTTATCGTAGCATTTTTGTTTGTGTCTAAAAAGTGAATTTTTGTGAGATTTTATAAGGACGTTTTCCGGCTACTTTGCCTTCGCTATCCGCTCATCGTCCTCGCTTTGCTGCGGTCGACTGCGGGCGACGTATCCGGCGTAAGAACAAAAAAAAGGGGCTGAAGATAAAACTTATCAACAACCCTGGAGCAGAAGCAGTTTCTATAAAAAAAGAAACAATCTTATCGGTTTGGTAAGACTTTGAATTTTCTGCAACTGTCCTTATCTTTAATTTATAACAGTTTGTTATAGAATAAAACCAAACAGATTATTTATTTTGTAAAATTATAAACAGTCTGTTGGTGATTTTGTTTTGTTAAGCCTTTAAAAGTGCTTTTTCGTATTTGCGGTCGGCAGGTTTTTCTGCAGCTTTGTAAAAAATTGCAACATTTCCAATAATTCTTACCAAAGTAGAATCTGTCTGTTCCTGAATTGCAGAAGAAAGTTCAATTTTTTCGTCTTTGTATTCGTTAAATTTTACTTTTATAAGTTCGTGGGTTTTTATAACAGTTTGAATCTGTTTGATTTGTTCTTCTGTTAAGCCAGCTCCGCCAATAATAACTAATGGAGACATTGGCTGTGCAGTTTTTTCTAAAAATTTTCTCTGTTTACTTGTTAATTCAATCATAAAAAAGATAATAACTTTTGAATAATAAAATTTCAATTAACGCTCAGCCTGTCTTTACTGGTGGTTTCGGCGGGCTCAACCACCGTGTGCAAGCAACCGCATAAAAACCCGGTGAAAGGCTATTTGGATTTTTGTGTCGAATAAATGCAATTTTTTTATATAAAATGTCAAATAGCCGTAGCCTGGGTTCTGACCAAAACGCACATTGAGCTTGACTCAACCGTGCGGATTTGGGCAGGTTCCAGACGAGAGGCTATTTGAAACGGTTTTAAAAGTTCAATATAAAAAAAACACCAATAGTTTGTGTATTTATAAAAAATATAACTAATATATATGACTGTCTTTGCAATGTTTTTGGATATAAATTTTTTATTATGTGTAGCGATGAAGAAATCAGAAAAAGAGTTGCAGATAATACTAAAAACTATCGTAAAAAACAAAAGCTTACACAGGAAATGTTGTCAGAAAAGAGTGGTGTTTCTGTAAATACAATCCGCAATATGGAAAAAGGGCGCTGGCCTTCATCTTCAACAATTGCTGCTGTTTCTAAAGTTTTTGGAATTGACCCTAAAATGCTTCTTGCCGCTCCAACCGATAATTACATTTTAAAAGAAGAAATTACGAACTTATTTTTAAATTCTTTAAATAGTCAGACAGAAGAAAAATCTTATTCATTTAACCATTCTAAAAAATAGAAAAAATGGTTTTATGGACAGTTGACTTTTAATTCGATATAATTTTTCCCATTGTTTCTATATATATCTTTAATTGGCTTTTTGACAGATTTTATTAAAGCTGATTTTTTTTGATATAGATTGGAATAAATATAAATAGAGGAAAAATATGCCAAAAATTGAAGTAAACGAGAAACTTTTTTTTAATCTTCTTGGAACAAAATATGATTACGACACACTGGAGAAAAAACTTACTTTTGGTAAGGCTGAACTTGATGAAAAACCAGATATGTCTCAGAAAGAAGATGAAAGAGTTATCAAAATTGAATTAAACGATACAAACCGTCCTGACTTGTGGTCTACAGGCGGCGTAACAAGACAGCTCAGACTTCATGAAGGTGCAAAACGTTCCGACTATTCAAAGTTTATGTCAACAAAAAATGACATAAAAGACTGTGGCGACAGAATTGTAACCGTAGATTCTGAACTTGAAAAAATTCGTCCATACATGGTTAGTTTTGTAATTTCTGGAAAACCAATTGACGATCCAATGCTTAAAGATATTATCCAGACACAGGAAAAACTTGCCTGGAACTTTGGTAGAAAAAGACGTTCAATTTCTATGGGTGTTTACAGAATTTCTGAAATAAAATTCCCGGTTCATTATAAGGCAGTTGATCCAGATGCAACATCTTTTGTTCCTTTGCAGTGTGAACAGCCAATGACATGCCGTCAGATTCTTACAGAACATCCAAAAGGAAAAGACTTTGGATGGATTATTAAAGACTTTAAAAAATTCCCTATTTTGACAGACGATAAGGGCGAAATTATGTCGATGGCGCCGGTAATCAATTCGGCAACTCTTGGAGCTGTAAAAGTTGGCGACAAAGGTCTTATGGTAGAACTTACAGGCGACAATATTGAAAATCTGATTTTGTCGGCAAATATTGTTGCCTGCGACTTTGCAGACGCTGGTTACGAAATTCTTCCTGTAAAAGTTATTCATCCTTATGATACTGGACTTGGAAAAGAAATTACTGTTCCTTATTACTTCCAGCAGTCAACAAAAGCAACTCTTGCTGCAATCAATAAAAAACTTGGTTGCGATTTAACAAAGGCAGAAGTTCTCGATGCTCTTGCTCGTATGGACAACGATGTTACAGCTAAAGATTTTGAAGCAACAGAGAAAACTGCAAAATACTTAAAAGCTAATAAAAATGATGTTGAATTTACATTGAATCCTCCGCCATACAGAAACGACTTTTTGCACGAAGTTGATGTAATTGAAGACGTAATGATTGGTGTTGGACTCGATAATTTTAAGCCAATCCGCCCGAGCGATTTTACAGTTGGTCAGCTTTCTGATGTTACTGTGTTTAGCCGTAAAGCAAAAGAAATAATGGTTGGTCTTGGTTACCAGGAAATGATTTTTAACTATCTTGGTTCAAAAAGAGATTACATTGACCGCATGTGCGTAAGTGCAGAAAACGTAATTGAAATTGCAAATCCAATGAGCGAAAACTATCAGTTTGTTCGTCCTTCTATTATTGCAAGTCTTTTGAGAGCAGAAAGTCAGGCTGGTCAGGCTGTATTCCCGCATAAAATTTTTGAAATTGGAAAGGTTGCATTCCTTGATCCTTCAGAAAATACAGGAACAAAGACAATTCAGTCTCTTGGATTTATGACAGCATGCAATAATGCAAACTTTAACAGCCTTGCAAGTGAAGTAAGCACACTTCTTTATCTTCTGGATCATAAATATGAAGTAAAAGAAGTTGAAGATCCTCGCTTTATTCCAGGACGTCAGGCAGCAATTATGCTCGACGGAAAACAGATTGGTGTATTTGGTGAAGTTCATCCGCAGGTTCTCGAAAACTGGGGAATTATGGTTCCTTGTGTTGCAGGCGAAGTTGATGTAGAAGCTTTAATGCCAAAAGAAAAACCTCATACAAAACCTGTTGAAAAAGCAAAGACAGAAAACAAAACTGGCGGAAATGTAAGCCCGGCAGAAACAGATCCTGTTGAATATTTTAACAGTCATATTGAACTTTTAGTTGCAAAGATTGAAAAGGTTGAAACAAATCCGCAGGGCGACAAACTCTATATCGAAACAATGAACGACGGTTCTGGAACTCCGAGAATAATTCAGTCGGGATTGCGCCCATACTTACGCGAAGATGAATTACTTGGAAAGCATGTAATTATTGCTGCAAACCTTGCTCCACGCAAAATGAAGGGCGTAGAAAGCCGCGGAATGCTGCTTGCCTGCGATTACACAGAAGACGGAAAAGAAAAAGTTGAACTTTTGACAGCTCCGTGGGCAGCGCCTGGAACAGTAATTACACTTGAAGGAAGTGAACCTGGAGAAAAACCAGCAAAGATTGATATTGAAAAATTTGCAAAGGTAAGCTATCAGGTTAAAGACCACAAATTTGTAATTGCCGGAAAAACCGCTCTTGCTGCTGGAAAGCCAGTTACAACAGAAAAATCAGATAACTGCGATGTTCAGTAAGTAAAAGAAAAAAATAAAAACACTCTGTGGTAAAAAATACTGCAGAGTGTTTTTTTTGCTCTTTTTAAGTTTGCAGAAAAACAATTTTAAATTTCTTTTGAATCCAGATATTTTTTTATAAGTCTGCCATTTTTATAAACAAGTTTTAAAGAAAAGAATGGTGAATTTGTGTGTAACAGACGAAGAAATATTTTGTCGCCTTCCCAAAGTTCAAGGGATTCGATTTTTGAAAAAGGAATCCATTCGAGCGTGCCTTCGTTGCAGTCGATTAAATTGCCTTCAAAATTGTCAGAAGTATAAAGACACATATATTCAGCGGGATCTTCGTCAGAAATAAAAGTAACGATTCCGCGGAAAGAAAAATTTTTGAGTGTAAGTCCGGTTTCTTCTTTTACTTCGCGCAAAAGACAGTCTTCCGGGCTTTCGTGGTTTTCAAAATGACCGCCAACACCAATCCATTTGTTGTGGTTTATGTCGTTTTCTTTTTTTACACGATGAAGCATAAGGTAAGAATTATCTTTTTCGATGTAGCAGAGAGTTGTAAGCTGGGATTTCATAAAGTTATTCCTTTGGTAGAGTTTTATTCGTTAAGTGTAGGTTAAAAATTATGTTTAAACAACTTTTTTGTTTGTTATTAAGGTGCGTTATTTACAAAGATTTAGCCCGGTATGGAGTAGCCGCACGGAGCGCGGGTGCGTAGCACTGGAGCGAAAGCGGAACTACGGAACACCGGCAGAGACTGTAATGATTTACAAAGACTTCTGGCTCAAAAAAAATAAAATTAAAAATATTGGCAAAACGTATTTTTACAGTTAGAATATTTACTCGTATGATACAGCATTGCTTGAAAGTAGTTGAAGTTTTAGATACAGAAGTTGCTGGTCTTATTGTTTTTATGTGCAGATTTTAAACTGATTTCATTTTTTGTGGAGTCAGTTTTTTTTTGTGTAATTTTTTGAAATTTAGTCTTTAAACTTTAAATAGGAGCATTTATGAAAAGGGAAGACATTAAGAAAGTTCTGATTATTGGTTCGGGTCCAATTGTAATTGGTCAGGCTTGTGAATTTGACTATTCTGGAACTCAGGCCTGCAAGGCTCTCCGTGAACTTGGTTATAAAATTGTTCTGGTAAATTCTAATCCGGCAACTATTATGACAGATCCTGTTATGGCAGATTCAACTTACATTGAACCTCTTAATGTTGAACGAATCAGCCAGATTATTGAAAAGGAACGTCCAGATGCTCTTTTGCCAAACCTTGGTGGCCAGACTGGTTTGAATATGGCAATGGAATTGAACAAACTTGGCGTTCTTGATAAATACGGCGTAAAAGTTATTGGTGTAAATCTTGATGCTATTGAACGTGGTGAAGATCGTGAAATTTTTAAGGAAACAATGAAAAACCTTGGAATTGACACTCCACGTTCTGATATTTGCCACACAGTTGAAGGCGCTGAAAAAATTGCTGAAGAAATCGGATTCCCGCTGGTTGTTCGTCCGGCTTATACAATGGGCGGTGCAGGCGGTGGTTTCTGCTACAACGTTGAAGAATTGCGTGCAATTGTTTCTAATGGTCTTGATTTGTCGCTTACACATCAGTGTTTGATTGAAGAGTCTATTTTGGGTTGGGAAGAACTTGAAGTTGAAGTTGTCCGCGACTCAAAAAATCAAATGGTTGCAATCTGTACAATCGAAAACATTGATGCTGTTGGTGTTCACACTGGTGACTCGTTCTGTGCTGCTCCGTTTATGACAATTGACAAAGAGCTTGAACAGAAACTGCAGAAAATGGCATTTAAGATTGTAGAAAACATTGGCGTAATTGGTGGAACCAACGTTCAGTTTGCTCACAATCCAAAAAATGGAAGAGTTGTAATTATCGAAATTAACCCGAGAACTTCTCGTTCTTCTGCTTTGGCTTCTAAAGCTACAGGATTCCCGATTGCTTTAATTTCTGCAAAACTCGCTGCAGGTCTTACTCTCGACGAAATTCCTTACTGGCGCGACGGCACTCTCGAAAAATATACTCTCGGTGGTGCTCCAGACGGCGACTATGTTGTTCTTAAGTTTGCGCGCTGGGCTTTTGAAAAATTCCGTGGGGCAAAAGATGAACTTGGCACTTCGATGAAGGCTGTCGGCGAAGTAATGGCCATTGGTAAAAACTTTAAAGAAACTTTCCAGAAGGCAATCCGTGGTCTTGAAAACGGACGTTCTGGTCTTGGTTTTGCAAAAGATTTTAACAAAAAGAGTGCTGATGAACTTTGTGAAATGCTCAAAGTTGCAAGTTCTGAAAGATACTTCCAGTTGTACGAAGCAATCCGCAAGGGAGTTCCTCTCGACAAGCTTTCTAAAATTACTTATGTAAAAGAATATTTCTTAAAAGAAATGAAGGAACTTGTTGATCTTGAAGAAGAAATTCTCAAAAATCCTGGAAAAGTTCCGGAAGATAAGCTTTTGATTCAGGCAAAGAAAGACGGATTCTCTGATAAATATCTTTCTAAAATTTTAAAGGTTGCAGAAAAAGATATTCGCAAGCGTCGTTATGAACTTGGAATTAAAGAAGCATGGCTGCGCGTTCCTGTAAGTGGAGTAAAAGATGCATGCTATTATTATTCAACTTACAATGCAAAAGATACTTCAACTGCAACAGACAATAAAAAGAAGGTAATGATTCTTGGCGGCGGTCCAAACAGAATTGGTCAGGGAATTGAATTTGACTACTGCTGCTGCCACGCTGCAATGCAGTTAAAAGAACTCGGATACGAAACAATCATCGTAAACTGCAACCCGGAAACTGTTTCTACAGATTACGATACTTCTGACAAACTTTATTTTGAACCAGTTACAACAGAAGATGTTCTTCAGATTTACGAAAAAGAAAAACCTCTTGGAGTAATCGTTCAGTTTGGTGGACAGACTCCACTTAATATTGCACGCGAACTTCAGGAAAATGGCGTAAACATTCTTGGAACTTCTATTGATTCAATTGATATTGCAGAAGACCGCGATTTGTTCCGTCACATGATGGAACAGCTTGAAATTCCAATGCCAGAAAGCGGAATGGCTACTAATTTTGACGAAGCAAAAGAAATTGCAGACAAGATTGGTTATCCGATTATGATTCGTCCGTCGTTTGTTCTTGGCGGACGCGGAATGGAAGTTATTTACGACGAAAAAACTTTGCGTGAATACGTTGAAAAAGCTGTCGGCGTAACTCCTGACCGTCCGCTTTTAATTGACCGTTTCTTAAAGAATGCACTTGAATGCGAAGCTGACGCACTTGCAGATTCTGAGCACGTTTATATTCCTGCTGTAATGGAACACATTGAACTTGCAGGAATTCACTCTGGAGATTCTGCATGTGTAATTCCTCCAGTTTCAATTCCTCTTGCAAATCTGGAAACAATCAAAGAATACACAAAGAAAATTGCAGAAGCATTGCATGTCTGTGGTTTAATGAATATGCAGTACGCAATTGAAGACGGCAAAGTTTACGTTATTGAAGCAAATCCACGTGCAAGCCGCACAGTTCCTCTTGTTTCTAAAGTCTGCGACACTCAGATGGCACGTCTTGCAACAAGAATGATGCTCGGAGAATCATTAAAATCTCTTGGCCTTAAAGAAAAAGTAATTCCTTACTTTGGAGCAAAAGAAGCAGTTCTTCCTTGGGCAAGATTCCCTGGAGTTGACCCGATCCTTGGACCAGAAATGCGTTCAACAGGAGAAGTTCTTGGACTTTCTGACAACTTCCCGCTTGCATATTACAAGGCACAGGAAGCCGCTGGCGCAGAACTTCCACATGCTCCTGCTCCGTGGGAAAACAAAAAAGTTTTGATTTCGTTGAGCGATAAAGAAAGCTTAAAGAATCAGGTTCTTTACATTGGAAAAACTCTGTCAAAAATGGGATTCTCTCTTGTTTGTACACAGGGAACAGGAGATTTCTTCCGCAAAAATGGAATTAAGTGTGAAGAAGTAAACAAGATTGGTGCAGGACGCCCGGATGTTGTTGATATTATTATGAACAAAGAAGTTTGTCTTGTTATTAACACTCCAAAACCAAAACGTGTTTACGCAGAAGACAGAAAAACAATTCGCATTGCCTGCTTAAAGTACAAAGTTCCTTATATTACGACACTTGCCGGCGCTTATGCTGCAGTTCAGGGAATTGAAGCCGTTATGTCTGGTAATGGTGGTGAAGGCGGAGTTAAGTCTTTACAGGAATACCATGCAATGATAAAACAATAGGCAAAATCAAAACCTAAAAATTAGCAGGTCTGATTTATTGAAAAGTGAATCAGACCTGTTTTTTTTGATACGAATATTTTAGAGGCAAAAATGAAAGACTTTACAGTTGGAAGAACTTATCCGCAGTTAATAAATTACGCAATTCCTCTGATTTTAGGAAATTTTTTTCAATTAACTTACAATGCTGTTGATTCTATTATTCTTGGCCGTTATGCAGGAAAACAGTGCCTTGCGGCAGTTGGAATTGCAAATCCTGTAATGAACATAATGATTTTTTTGATTGTAGGAATTTGTCTCGGCGCCGGAATTATTATGTCGGAATTCTACGGCGCAAAAGATGAAAAAAAACTTAAAAGTGAAATCAGTACGACAATTGCGATTGGGCTTGGCTTTACGATTGTTGTAAGTGCTTTGTGCTTTATTTTTGTGTGCCCGCTTTTGCGCGCAATCCGCTGCCCGGAAGATTTGATTGAACACACTGCAAGTTATCTGCGTGTTGTTTTTGCAGGTCTGGTTTTTACATTTTTTTACAATGTTTATGCTTCTGCACTTCGTGCGGCTGGAGATTCAAGTTCGCCAATTGTTTGTGTTGCAATAAGCGCAGTCTTAAATGGAATTCTCGATTATTTTTTAGTTGCAAAACTCGGAATGGAAATGCGCGGGGCTGCCTTTGCAACAGTTGCTTCTCAGTTTATAAGTTGTGTTCTGATTATTACTTACGTTTTTAAAAAGACACCGATTCTTGCGGTAAAACCAAAAGAATTCAAAATTGAACGTTCTTTAATTATGCGGACTGTAAATTATTCCTGGGCAACAGCCTTGCAGCAGTGCGTTTTGTATGTTGGAAAGCTTTTAATTCAATGTGCAGTAAATCCTTTGGGAGTTGATGCAATTGCGACATTCAACGCTGGAACAAAGATTGATGACTTCTGCTATCAGCCGACGCAGAGCATCGGGCACACAATTACAACTTTTATGGCACAAAACCGTGGAGCAAAAAAGCCTGAAAGACAGAGAGAAGGTTTCTTAAAAGGATTTTCGCTTGAACTTATTTACGGCGTAATTGCAATGACGAGTGTTTTTATTTTTCGAAAAGAAATAATAATGCTTTTTGCGGGCGACGGCGAAGCAGAAGTAATCCGGCTTGGAAGCGAATATCTTATGATAATGTCCTGCCTTTATTTTTTGCCGGCAATTACAAATGGTGTACAGGCGTTTTTCCGAGGAACTGGCGATGTAAAAATTACGGTAATTTCCACAACAACACAGATTGTTGTCAGGGTAGCGTGCAGTTTTATTCTTGCAGTTCATTATGGAATAAACGGAGTTGCTTTTGCCTGCCTTGCCGGATGGATTGCAATGCTCGCAGTTGAACTTCCGATTTTCTTTTTTGCATGGCGAAAATTAAAAAGAGAAATCAGAAACTAGATTTATGGAAATTAAAGAGCTTTGCAAAAAAGACGAAAGCGGAAAAAATGTTTTTTATACGCAAAAAAACTAGAACTATCGGTGGTTGAGCCTGCCAGTGCGGTGGTTGAGCCCGTCGAAACCACCATTAAAACCTGATGTCGCTAAGCCTGAGCTTGCCTGAATCAACAAACACT
>CAVKVK010000056.1:0-13677 GCA_963659855.1 Parabacteroides distasonis
GAACCGGTGCCCAAAAAAGTAAGGAGTTTTGCAATGTAAAGTGTTATGAGCACTTTCGTAAATATAAACAATTAAAAAAGGAATGGTTACATAAAAAATAAAAAAAATACTGAAAAAAATTGTCTGCTGAATGAAACAAAAACGCACCAGGGATAGTAGTGGCCGCGTAGCGGGTGCACAGCACTGAAGGCGCGTAAGACGCCGGAACCACGGATAGCCCGGCCGGCGCCTGCGCCGTTAAAGATTGTGCTAAAAATGGCAAATCAATATAATTTTTGGCATGGCTTTTTATGATTCTTATGATGTTGCTGTAATTGGTGGCGGACATGCTGGAACTGAAGCGTGTCTGGCTTGTGCAAGAATGGGATTAAAAACTCTGCTTGTAACGCAGACGATTGATTCAATTGCAAGAATGAGTTGCAATCCTTCGATTGGAGGAGTTGCAAAAGGCAACATTGTCCGGGAAATTGACGCTCTCGGCGGAGAAATGGGCAAACTCATAGACAAATCTATGATTCAATTTAGAATGCTCAATAAAAGTCGTGGTCCTGCCGTTCAGTCTCCGCGTTCACAGGCAGATAAAATTCTTTATTCTTCTTTAGCGCGGCAAACAATAGAAAAAACTGAAAATCTTTCGACATTGATGGACACTGTCGTTGATATTTTAACTACTGCCAGCGACAGCGAACTGCCTCCAAACAGCGACACTTCTGCAGAAAAAGGAACGATTCCTGGAGAAACCCGTTCTGCAATTTTGAGCGAAGCGGCTTTATCGGGCAAAAGGCAGAAAGTTACGGCGATTGTAACCGAGCGTGGCAGAATTATTCCTGTTCGCTCTGTTGTTTTGACCACCGGAACTTTTTTGGGCGGAAGAATTTTTATTGGTGAATATGACGCTCCATGTGGCAGAATTGGAGAAGGCGGAGCTTTTGGGCTTACTCATTCACTTAACCGCTTAGGTTTTACGACCGGACGTTTAAAAACTGGAACTCCTCCTAGAATTTTGCGTCATACTGTGGATTTTTCTAAGGCTGAATTGCAGGAAGGCGATGAAGAAATTATTCCTTTTAGTTTTGAAACTCAAAAAATTGAACGGCCGATGGTTCCGTGTTATCTGGTTTATACGAATAACGAAACTCACGAAATTATCCGTAAAAATATAAATCGTTCTCCTTTGTATTCTGGAAAAATCAGTGGAATTGGTCCGCGTTATTGTCCTTCTATCGAAGACAAAGTAATGCGTTTTGCAGAAAGAGACCGGCATCAGCTTTTTATTGAACCAGAAAGTTTGCAGACGGAAGAAATCTACATAAATGGTTTGAGTTCGAGCCTGCCGGAAGAAGTGCAGGACGCATTTTTGCGCACAATTCCGGGGTTTGAAAACTGTACTGTAAGCCGCCCGGGTTATGCTGTCGAATATGATTATGTTGAACCGACTCAGTTGTATCCAAGCCTTGAAACAAAAAGGGTTGCAGGACTTTTTGATGCCGGTCAGATAAACGGAACTTCCGGCTACGAAGAAGCTGCAGGGCAGGGGCTTGTTGCCGGAATAAATGCTGCCTTGTACGCACGCGCTCATAAAAAACTTTGCGGACCTTTGTGCTCTCCGTGCGCAGGAATGGGACAGACGCCGGCAAGTATGGAAAAAGGCGCTTTTCAGAATAAACCTGGAATGACAGTTGACGAAATTAAAGCATTTGCAGAAATTTCTGAACGCGAAACTCATGCAATCAATCAGGCTTTGCAGAAGGCTCAGAGTGAACAGGGCTACGAAAAATTTAATGCAATTCCTGAGTGGGAACCTTTAATTTTAGGACGCGACGAAGCATATATCGGGGTTTTGATTGACGATCTTGTAACTCTTGGAACTAAAGAGCCTTACAGAATGTTTACAGCCCGCGCCGAATATCGCTTAAAATTGCGGCACGATACTGCAGATCGCCGTTTGAGCGAAAAGGCTTATAACGTTGGACTAAAAACTCAGACACAAATTGAAGCTGTGCGTTCAAAATATGCGTTGATAGACGAAGCTACTGCAATTTTATTAAAAGACAGAAATGCACAAAATCCCGGATACGCAGAAGAAATCTGGAGAATTGCACAGGAAGATTTTAAATACAAGTATTATATAGAAAAACAGGATGCCCGAGTTGCAAAAATGCACAGAATGGAAAACCGGAAAATTCCTGTAAATTTTGACTATGGAGCAATTCCTGCGTTGAGCGCAGAAAGCCGTGCAAAACTCGAAAAAATCCGTCCGCTTACTTTGGGGCAGGCAAGCCGCATTAGTGGAATCCGCAATTCTGACATTATGCTTTTAATGGTTTATCTGTAATTTTTTTTGTAAAAAAGTTCATTTTTTGGCTACATCTGGCAACTTGAGATTTATATACTCTTTTTAACTTAATTGTTACGGAAATGTTTTATTAAGAATTTTATTAGGAGAAAATTATGAAACAGATATGGAGAGTTCTTCTTGCTATTGCGATTTTATCTTCTGCTTTAGTAATTGGTTGTGTAAACGGACTTAGTCTTGAAGATTCAGATTCTACTGCAAAGTTAAATAATGTTAGCGGAATAAAGGAACGTTCTGCATTAAAAGATCTTGTTTATCAGGGTGGTTCAATGCTTTATAACCCGGATGACAGTTCTGTAAGCCAGCTGGAAAACGGCGTTATTATTGCAACCCGTGCCGGCATGGTTATAAAAAAGGATCTTGGAAACGGCGAAACTGCTTTTGAAGATCCTGTTTATGCTGCAAGTTTTGGTTATATCGAAGTTACAGACATTGATAAAGACTGCATCTCTTTTGACTATTATGTAAGCGATGGCTGGAAGGCTGGTGAAGAATTTCCTTCAAAAAAAGGAAGTTTTTCTCTTGCTGCCGGACAATCTGTTGACCTTACCGGAGACGGATTTGCGGATTTAAAATACACAAAGCCTTTAACAAAACGCAAGGGCGCAGAAAGAGCAATGTGGCTTACTGCAATCAATAATCCTTCAGAAACCATGGAATCTTTTATGTTTTCGATTATTCCAGAACAGTACGAAAACAAAACTTATCCTGGCGGACTTGTAAACATCAATGATGAAGGACGCTACGTTGTAACAAAATACGATATGAGCAATAGCAGCTCTCGTTCTGCTGTAAAAAGTCTTTCTTATGGTGATTATGTAATTGATAACGAAGAAAGCTGCTTCCAGGTTTATGTCGGCAGTTCTTCTTATGGCAGTGCGCGCGCAGTAAGTGACGCAGAACTTAACGAATTTGATATTCCAGAAAAAAATAATCCGGAAACTTATTACTTTAAGCCGGAAGAATTTGCGGGTGCTTATTCAATTTACAGACTTTTTGATGAACTTCCTGTTTCTCTGGTAACAGTTGATTATTATTCAATGAATATCAGCGAGCTTGTAATTGAACTTAATAAACTGCTCGTAAAGGAAGATTTGTGGAAAACTCTTGTAGAAGACAATTATTCTGACGCAGCTGAAGAAGTCCGGAAAACAATGGGATCGATGGATTTTAGCAGCAATTTAATAACAGTTGTTGCCAATAGAATTGTTCTTAACAAGCTTTATAGTGAAGATTGTCCTTCTTTCAATACATTTGGAAATACATTTTCGGCTGTTTTCCAGAATTTTTCATTCTATCTTGGCGAACCATTGATGGACGATTGTGTAAATGAATCATTTTCTTCTGCAAGAGCTGCTGATGGAGGATATCATTCAGATTTAGCCGACGCCGACACCGATGATCTTCCTTATGGACACAGAAAGACAGACTTTTACAAGGCAATGAAAGAACTTGCTGACAAATTCAGCAACATTCTGGACGAAAATGCCGCAGAAGCTAAAAAACGCGAAGATGAAGCACTTAAAAACCGCGAAGCAAAAATGAAGCCAGAGTATGTGGAATATACACATAAAATGGCAAAAATTAAGAAAGAATTTAAGCAGGGAGTAAGACTTAGCTACGATCTTGCAAAATTTGCAAAGAAATTTATTACAAACCAGACAATTTCACAGTTGTATTCAAATACAAATCTTACGGCAGAAGTTGGCGTTGGTGGAAACTTAACAATTTTGCGCGGTAAATTTGATTTTACTGTAAGATTCTATACGCTTATTACTTTTGCAGTTGACAATGGCTTAAAATACACTTCGTCAGGTTCATTCTTTACTAAAGAAGATCCGGTTGTATTTAAGCCGAATGGCACTGTTGAAACAAAAGAAGATATGAAAGATGCAGGTCTTTCAAAAGAAGAAATTGAAGCAAAAATCAAGGAGAACGACAAGGCACTTTCAGAAGCCGCTGGAATTAATCCAGATAATCTTCTTGCTCAAATTATTAGTTCTAACCGTTCAAAAACGAGGGTTAGTGATGCTGCAATCCGCTTAACTAGGGTTACAGTTCCTATTGGTGGCGCATATCCAATTCAGTTCTGGTTTGAAGCAAAGGTTGATATGCTTTACAAATATGTTGTTGCTCTTGAATACAACGATTTTTATATTGGAGGAGCTTTACTTGCAGGATTTGATATTGGCATGGGAGTTGACTGGGATTATTTGAATTTGTTCTTTGTAAAAATTCCAAAAAATTTCAGATACCATTCTAATTCAAAATTTGTAAAAGAAGGTGCATTCTATGCAGGAACAAAATATCAGACTGTTGATGACATTAGACTTGGTATTAGTGCCAATGCAATAGTTACGCCGGTTCTTGAGCTTAAACCTGGTATTGGTATTGGTTCAAGAATTCTTGGGGCGGAAGCAACTGCCGGTGTTGAAGTCCCTGTAACATTTGCATTCCCGATTGATACAACTATAAGGTTTTCAGAAAACCCTGTACAGATAAATAACAAGCACGAGGAACTGGAATTTAATACCGAAGTTCATTTCTATGCTGCTGCTGACTGTAACGCAAATGCACATCTGGAACTGTTAGGCTATTCAAAGGATTTTAAGTTCCCGATTGGAACAATTGGAGAATTTGATATGCTGCTCGGAAGAATTCATGCTAAAACTGGAGAAGAAACTTTTACAGAAGGCCCGAGAGTTATAAGCACAACATTCCTTGGTAAGTCATATTAAAAAGTAAACACTGTTCCCCTGAACTAAAGTTCAGGGGATTTTTTTATTAGAAATGTCATTTCTTCTTTTGTAAAAAGTTTAGTGTTGCACAGTTCGCTTGCAAATTGACTTATAGATTTATTAAAAAGAAGAATACTTTTTGTCCCTAAAGCACAGTCAAGCCCAGCGTCGAGAAAAATGCGCAGATTTTTTGCTTTTTGCTCTGGATTTGTGTCCGGCGTTAAAATTATTTTAATTTTTTCCTGTTTTAAAATAGAAATAAGCTCTTTGTCGTCTGCAAAACTGTCTGCCTGAACTATTGTCTGCGGCATAAAAGTTTTAAAAAGAGAATTCAGTTACTGTAAAGAAGATTCGCCGGCATTTATTTTAAGGTTTAAGTTTTTTGATGTAACGGATTGCGCAATTTGCTTAAAATTTTGAGGCTGTTCAAAAATATTTTTTCCGTAAATGTATAAGCCTTTAAAACAGCCCGATTTTAAAAATTCCTGCGCAAGTTTTAAAGTATTTTTGTCTGCGCTGTCGGAGTTTATCGAAAGAAATGGATTTAAATTTAATTGTGTCTGGTATTTTTGCTTTGTGTCCTGTAAAAGTTTTGTAATTGATAAAACTGAACCATAACGGCTCAAAAGTTCAATATTGATTGCGCCGTCGAGTTGTTTTACGTTGTCGCCGAGCGATTCTGCAATAGAAAGATAAATCAATTTTTGAACATCGTCCTGACAGCCGATTCTTAAAAATGTGTATTCTTCTATTTCTTTTTTTACTTCGCCAGAAATATCTGAATTATTAACAGGAAAATCCGGAACGTAAAATCCTGCCCAGGTTACGTAGGAAGAATATCGCATTCCGAAATTTAGTGTTGAATGAAAATCTGCTTTTGGAAGTTTTATAAAATCAGCAACAGACGTCATTAATTTTTGTTCCAGGCATTTTCTACGGAAGCGTAAGCCTTTTGTTTTTCATCTTCGCTCAAGAAAGAAGCCTTAAAACTGTTTAAAATTACCTGCTTTAGTTCATCATCTTTAAAATTCATTTCTTTGTAAGCGTTCCAATATTCGTCCAAGAGTTCAACGCCAAAGAAAAGCGGATCGTCTGTGTTTAATGTTACAAGCATTCCTTTGTCAAAGAATTTGCGGAAAGGATGTTCGCTCAATGTTTTTACATATTTTTTTGTAAAAACGTTGCTTGTCGGAGCAACTTCAAAAGGAATCTGTTTTTCTGCACAGAACGTCATTAGTTTTTCGTCCTGAACTGCAGAAATTCCGTGTCCGATTCTCTGTGCATGACATATTTGAATTGCGTCCCAGATTGATTCTGGTCCCTGATCTTCGCCGGCGTGTGCCACAGCATGATAGCCTGCATTGAGAGCCGCGGTAAAAACCGGTCCAAAATCTTTAGAAGGACCTTTTGATTCTGCTCCACCAAGACCAATTCCAATAAAACCTTCAAAAGAATTTTCAGTAAAGAGCTTAAAATTCTGTTCTGCGTTGGCAAGTCCAAATGTGCGGCTTACATCGCCAAGCAGGCGGACAGTAATTCCTGTTTCTTCTTTTATTTTTTTTAGATTTTTTTCAAAAGTCTGAGCCATTTCTGGATAAGAAAAACCTTTTTTTATAAAGGCAGAAGGAGCAAAGAAGGCTTCGCAGTGTGTAATTCCATTGCGTAAAAGATAATTTTTAAAATCTTCAAAAACAAGATCAAAATCGCTTACCTGTGTAAACAGATCCTGAACCTGTAAAAAGGCTGCAATAAAGCCATTAAGATCAGAATAAGAAAAAAGAGCACTGAGTGCTTCGTCCGAAAATTCTGTATTATTCTTTTTTAAATAAAGTTTTTTAATAGAATCCCGGCTGACTACAGCTTCAATATGAATATGAAGTTCTGCTTTTGGAATTTTTTTGTAAAATGAATAAAATTCTTCTTTTTCCATAAGTCTCTTTCCTTCTTTGCGTTTGACAGACTTTTATTTTTTATCGGCACAAAATGCCTGTTTCTTTAATTGAGCTTCAAGGTCACTTACAATCTGAGCAAAAGTGTCCAGTGCATCTTGAATTGGTTTTGTTGAAGACATATCAACTCCCGCAATTTTTAAGCTTTCGAGCGGATAGCGACTTCCTCCAGACTTTAAGAACTTAAAGTAATCTTCTTTTTCTTTTTGTCCGCCAGTTGTTACTCGTTTTGCAAGTGCAAGGGCTGCAGAAATTCCTGTTGAATATTTATAAACATAGAATGAATTATAAAAATGAGGAATTCTCAAGCCTTCCATGTCGCTTTCTTCTTCAAAAACCATTTCCGGGCCAAAATACAAAACTAAAAGGTCGCGGTAGAGCTGGCGCAGATTCTGTGCGTTGAGCGGAGTTCCGTTTTCTACAAGTTCGTGAGCTTTTAGTTCAAATTCTGCAAACATTGTCTGGCGATGCAAGGTTGCAAGAATATCGTCTGCACGCATTGCCAGAAGATAAGCCTTCATTTCTTTTGTTTTTGCATTTTTTAAGAGATATTCAAAAACAAGTTCTTCGTTAAAGGTTGAAGCAACTTCGGCCTCAAAAATCGTGTAGTCGTAGCACATAAACGGATTGTTTGTTTTTGAAAAATAAGAATGCATTGAGTGTCCGCCTTCGTGTGCCATTGTAAATACGTCGCGGATTGCATCATCCTTGTAATTTAAAAGAATGTAAGGATAACCTGTGTATGCGCCGGAACTGAATGCACCGGAACGTTTGCCTTTGTTTTCGTAGCGGTCAACCCAGCCATTTAAAAGTCCGTTGCACAAAATGTCTGTGTATTCTTTTCCGAGCGGGGCAAGGGCGTTACGACAGATTTCTACGGATTCTTCGTAAGAAGTTTTTGTTTCTGCGTCTTTTACGAGCGGAACATAAACATCGTAATGGCGAAGTTCATCAAGATTTAATATTTTTTTTCGTAATGAATAATATTTGTGGAGAGCAGGCAGGTTTTTGTGAACAGTGTCGATAAGATTGTGATAAACGCTCGGATCAACTTTGTTTGAATATAAACTTGCTTCTAAACTTGAATTAAATCCTCGTGCGCGGGCATAAAAAATGTCAGAATTAACGTTGCCTGCATAAAGCGAAGCAATTACGTTCTGATGTTTTACAAAAGATTTGTAGAATTTTTTATAAGCGTCTTTTCTTACAGCGCGGTCTGGATTGCGGATAAAAAGAGAAAAAGTTGACTGTGTCAAAGGCATTTCTTTGCCATCAACAGTTACATTTTCAAAATCTAAGTCTACGTTTTCCAGAAGGGAGAATGTATTGCTGGCTGTCTGAGTTGCTTCTGCGGAAAGAGATAGAATTCTTTCTTCTTTTTCGCTCAGGACATAAGGTTTTTCGTGCAGTTCTTTTTGAACGAATATTTTGTAATCTGCAAAGTCCGGGCGTTCAATCCAGGAATTGATTTTTTCGTCTGGAATTGCCATTAATTCTGGAGAAAAAAATGAACTTTCGGCTCCGGCTTTTGAATAAGCCATCATTGCACGACCTTCCATATCCTGGGCCTGGCTGTCGCTTTCGTCGGCTGTGTGATAAAGGCTTGCGTAGCAATAAACTGTTTCTAATTTTTTATAAAGGGCTTCGTAGGCTTTGAGTGCGCTTAAAAAGGTTTCTGGGGAAGAAGAGAGTTTTCCCTTAAAATCTGTAAAGTTTTTGATTAAATCTGGAATTAAAGAAAGGTCTTTTTCCCATTCGTCGTTTGATTTGTATAAAGTTGAAAGATCCCATTTATCGTTTGCAGGAACTTCTGAGCGGTTTGGAATAGTAGAATTTGGCATAAAAAAATTATAACGCAATGAACATTCTTTTTCCACGATATATAAAAAAGGGCAGACGCCGTTTTGACACCTGCCCAGCTTTCATAAAATCTGCATTTGAATTTTTAGTAAAAAATTCAAATAGCCTTTCGCCAGGGACCTGCCCCAAGCCGCATGCTGTCGCTACGCTCAGAATGCGTTTGTGTCAGAACCCCGGCTACGGCTATTTGATATATTAAATAAAAATCAGCATGTAAGTTTTAACTGAGACTATTTAATAAAACTTACATGTTTGCAGATTTCTTTTATTGCTTCGTCTTTGCGCCTGTTAAATTCAACCTTGTTTTTTTCAAACATATTGTTGCCCTGAGCGTCAATCGAAACAATTAAAGGTCCAAATTCTTTTACGCGGCAGTTCCACAGAGTTTCTGGCATTCCGAGATCGCGCCATTCAGCACGCACGATTTCTTCAACTTCTGTTGCCGCAACTACAGCGTTTCCTGCTGGAAAAACACAGTGAATTGCACCGAATTCCTTGCAGGCACGTTCTGTGTTTTCTTTCATTCCGCCTTTTCCGATAATTACGCGTACGCCGGTAAGTTTTACAAATTCGTATTCAAACTTTTCCATGCGCATACTTGTTGTAGGTCCTACAGAAACCATCTGAAATTTGTCGTTTTCGAGCGGACGGATAATAGGACCTGCGTGGAAGATTGCGTTGTTGCGGACATCAACTGGAAGTTCTCTTCCTTCTTCTACAAGGCGTCTGTGTGCAACGTCGCGGCAGGTTGTCATGCTGCCGTCGAGGTAAACAATGTCTCCGACTTTAATGTCTTTTAAGTCTTCTGCTGAAACTGGAGTAATCAGCACTTTTTTTCCATTTCTGAGTTCTACCATTATAATGTTACCCCCGAATGTGTTGTGATTTTGTAGTTAAGGTCTTTGTCAAAAACAATATGACCACGTCTGTGACTCCAGCATCCGACATTTACTGCAACACCAATTGTTGAAGGATGGCGGGCTGTGTTTTCAATGTTTACGCCCATGACAGAATATTTTCCGCCCATTCCCTGAGGTCCTAAGCCGATTGAATTGATTCCGTCTTCGAGCAGTTTTTCCATTTTTGCAGCTCTTTCGTTGCCGTTATGAGAACCGATTGGACGCATAAGAGCTTTTTTAGAAAGAAGTGCTGCAGTTTCTACAGAAGTTGCAACGCCAACTCCAACCAAAAGCGGAGGGCAGGCATTCAAACCGTAAGAAGTCATTACGTCAAGAACAAACTTTGTAACGCCTTCGTAGCCTTCTCCAGGCATTAAAACCATAGCTTTTCCTGGAAGAGTGCATCCGCCGCCAGCCATGTAAGTGTAAATTTCACATTCGTCGCTGTTTGGAACAATGTCCCAGAAAACTGTCGGAGTTCCCTTACCAACGTTTTTGCCAGTGTTGTATTCGTCAAATGTTTCAACGCTGTTGTGGCGAAGTGGGGCAGCAAATGTTGCCTGAACTACAGCTTCCTTTAACAAAACTTCAAGGTCGTCAATCAAAGGAAACTTAGTTCCGCATTTTACCCAGAACTGCAAAACACCAGTGTCCTGGCAGCTAGGTCTGTTCAATTTTACGGCGAGTTCCTGATTTTTAAACATTGTTTCGTAAATTGTTTTAGAAAGAGGACTGTCCTCTTTTTCTCTTAATTCCTGAAGCTTGGCAATTACATCATCCGGCAGCTTTTTTGCAGTGTAGGCAATAAAGTTAGCCATGTAATCAGTCAACTTTTTAACCTGTTCCTCTTTTGACATTTTTGTACCTCCAAAAAGAATTGTTGTTGTTTTTATTTTTATGTTTATGTGCGTTCCGCGTTTGGCTAAAAGTCTGCAAAACACGGTGGTTGAGCCTGTCGAAACCACCAGCAGTAAAAAATGCTAGATTTCGACAAGCTCAATCGGCGATTAACGCAATCCGTTAATTAACCTGGAAAGAACGGATAGAAAACCGGAAGCAAAATCATGCTTACGACAGTTGCTACAATAATCAGTGGCAGACCAGCCTTTGTGTAATCAAGGAAGGTGTAACCACCGGCTCCAATAACCATTGTGTTTGCCGGCATTCCGATTGGTGTTGCATAAGCGCAGGAACCACCAATTACACATGCCATCAAAACAGCGCTCGGGTCTGCTCCGATTTTGTTTGCAATTGAAAGACAGATTGGAACCATCAGTGCAGTTGTTGCAGTGTTGCTCATAAAGTTTGTAAGAATACAGCAGAGCATAAACACAGCAAAAGTAAGCATATAAGGCGAAGGATTATCTCCTAAAAGCCCGATTACTTTTGAAGCAATCAATTCGCCGGCACCAGATTTTTGCAGGGCAGAAGCGAGCGAAAGTGTGCCACCAAAAAGGAAGATTGTTTTTAAGTCAATTGATTTAAGAGCTGCTTTTTCAGAAATTACGCCTGTTAAAATCAATGCGAGAGCACCAACACAGCCGGTAACGTGCAGTTTAATTCCAATTTGTTTTTCAAAAATCATTCCAAGAAGTGTAAGAACTAAAATTCCAAGCGAAAGCCACTGTTTCCAGGCTGGAACATTAGAAAAATCAAGGTTTTCGTCAAATCCGGAATCTTCACTTGGAGTTCTGTTTGGAAGAAGTTTTGGACCTAAGAAAGCAAAGAAGATTATTCCAGCAATAAGAATCGGACCACCTACTTTTGCGTAGTCAAAAAAGCCGAATTCCTTGCCCATGTTCTGCATTGCAGACTGAGCAATAAGGTTTCCCGGAGCACCAATCAAAGAAAGGTTTCCGCCCATTGCAGCTGCAAAAACCAAAGGCATTAAAAGGCGCGAACGTGAATATCCGGATTTAGCAGCAATTCCGATTACAACAGGAATCAAAACAGCAGCAGTTCCTGTGTTAGAAAGGAATCCGCTCATTAAACCTACAATTACCATAATGGAAATAATCAGCTGGCGTTCAGTTTTTGCAAAATGTGTTACGATTCCGCCGATTTTATTTGCCATGCCAGTTTCAAACAAAGCTCCGCCGACAATAAACATTGCGACAAAAAGAATTACGTTGCTGTCAACAAAACCTGCAAATGCGATTTTCCAGTCAAGAACCTTTGTGATTACAAGTCCTACGCAGACAATCATTGATGTTACACCAAGCGGGATTTTTTCCCAGATGAACATAACAATCGCAAACAGCAAGAACAGTAATGTGATAGTTGCGCTACTCATTTGTGTACCTCCAAAGCTCCGGCGCGTGCCGGAAAATGTTTTCCTCTTTGAATAGATTATCAGTCAGAAATGGTATTTTGAAAAATCACAAATTTTAATGATGTTATAAGAAAAACTTATAGCGCGGAAGAAAGAAATTGAATTTATAAATCGTAGCAAAATACAAACTTTGCCTGACCGTTTAATATTTTTTTTGCATTTTCGTTTATAATTTTTGGCATGATAAAAAAGTTTTTTCTTATTTTGTTTTGTATTTTTTGTTTTGATTCCTGCCGTAACAAAATTGACTTCAATTCTTTTATTCTTGAAAATTCAAATAAAAAAGAAAGCATTGTAATGCTTGCAGTTCAAACGGGAGACATTCAGCTTTTAAAAGACGTTTTAAGTTCTGGGGGCAATGTAAATTCACTTTCTTCTGGAAAAGTTTCTCCTTTAATGTGGGCTTGCCGCAGCGGAAACTTTAAGCAGGCGCTTCTTTTAATTCAAAATGGCGCAGATATAAATCTAGAAAGTTCAGAAGGAATGACGGCTTTAGAATATGCCTGCCTTTCGCAAAATAAAAAACTTGCAGAACTTTTAATTCAAAAAGGCGCAGACGTAAACCATGTAAACAAAGGAGACATGACACCTTTAATCACGGCGTGTTCAATGGATAGCGTAAAAATTGCTTCAGTGTTGATTTTTTACGGGGCAAAAGTAAATCACAAAGATTTAAACGGCGACACAGCCTTAATGTACGCGCTTTATAATAATTCCTATAAATGTGCAGAACTGCTCAAAAAAAATGGAGCCGACCTCACAATAAAAAATAACGACGGCATTGTTGTGGCAGACCTTGCCGGCAAAAAAATGAAGAAAATTTTATTTAATCAGTAAAGTTGAATTTATTGCCCGTTTTTTAGAATTATTGTTTAATTGTTTCTGTTTGTTTTTATAAGGAAAATAAAAAAATGATAAAACTCGTTGCATTTTTAGGTAATTACGGCGCAGAGTACGAAAAAACACGACACAATGTTGCCTGGCAGTTTGCTTCTCAGCTACCGTTTTATTCAAAATTGAATTTTCAGAATAAATTTAAAGGCGACTACGCAGTTGTAGAAACGCCGGCACTTGCGCATTATTTTGCCGAAAGTGGAATGTATGCAAAAAAAGACGGTTCCGACCCTGTTATTCCAGATGGAGCGCCAGATAAAATCTATTTTTTAAAGCCGCTTACTTACATGAACCTTAGCGGCGAAAGCGTTGGAGAACTTGCCCGTTTTTATAAAATCAACCCGGAAGAAATCTTAGTTGTTCACGATGAACTTGAATTGCCAATGGGAACTGTAAGTTTAAAGTGGAGTGGCGGTCTTGGCGGACATAACGGGCTCAGGTCAATGAAAGCAACCTTTGGTACAGCGGATTTCTGGCGCCTTCGTTTTGGCCTTACAAAACCAGTAAACCGCGACATTGCAGACTACGTTCTTTCTAATTTTACGGCCGATGAACAGATAATTCTTGCTCAGGAATTTTCCAAGACAAACGAAATGTTCGCAAAGTTTTTGCTTTCTACGGACGAAAATCAAAAACGCATTCTTCAATC
>CAVKVK010000057.1:0-13503 GCA_963659855.1 Parabacteroides distasonis
CTTATAATTTTGGGTGATTTTTTTTAATAAAAAAACAGGGAGATTTTGTTATGGGCGCCAGCACTTTTTACCGTGGAAAAGACAGAATTACAAAAAAACGTCATTCTGTTTTTGTAAGACTTTTGCTTGCCATTGTTTTATTAACTACAATCCTGCTTGTCGGGCTTGGAACTTCTGTTTATATTCGTGTAAAAACAGTAAACGACGATCAATTTACGGAACGGCTTTCTAATTCAATTCATCTTATGGATCAGATTTTTACCGCCTACTTATCTGGTGTCGAAAAAAATGTCCGCATGCTCGGTGGAATTTCTGATTCGGACACAGAAAATATTCTTGTTACAGCTTCTGAACTTGTTAAGGCAGACGAAATGGTTGTTTCTGCCAGTTTTATAGATTCTGCTTCAAATGTTTTAAGTTATCCTGAAAATTCAGTTTCGGATTCTGATCTTTCAAACTGGTACGATTTTGCAGTTGACCATGAAGGAGCTTTTTACTGCTCAGGAATTTACCAGAAAGACGACGGAAATGTTGTTGTCGGTGCCGCAGAAGCAGTTTATGACGACGACGGCAATTTTAAAGGTGTTGCTTCTCTCGAAATTGACGCAAATATTTTTCCGACTCTCTTTGGTGACAAAACTTCAATGGGAACAATTAAATACATTCTTATTGACTCCGCAGCAAACGTAATTTTAGATCCTTTTGCACCGACTGTAGAATTAAAATCTGCCAGCGACATTGGCGTAAAAGCACTCGAAGGTTATCAGTCGGGCAGTTATGGAATTTCCCGCGAAAAACTTTTTGGCGAAGATCTTACAGAAGTCCGCATTTTTCCAGCCCAGAATGACTACTATGTTTTAGATTACGCTGTTTTAATTCCAGTTTCGGAACTCGACAGCGCTACAAATTCTGTATTAAAAAGCGTTTTAATTGTTCTTGGAGCAGGTTTTATTGTTTCAGTTCTTCTTGCACTTATAATTGCAATTACAATTACAAAAACTTTAGTAAGCGTAACTACAATTTTAAAGAATATTGCCCAGGGCGACGGCGATCTTACTGTCCGCATTCCTGTAAAGACAGACGACGAACTTGGAAAACTTTCTGGATTCTTTAACCAGACAATTCAAAAGATTGCAACTGCAATGAAGTCTATTATTTCGCAGACAAAGACAATGGATTTAATGGGAAAAGAACTTTCTGCAAGTACAAACGAATCTTCTGCTTCTATCGAAGTTATCAATCAAAACATAAACAGCATTGGTGCTCAAATCGAAAGCCAGAAATCTGGAATCGAAACTGCAAATTCCAGCGTAAAAGAAATTACAACAAATATTGAAAAACTCAACGTGGCAATTACAAGTCAGGCAGAAAGCCTTGCACAGTCTTCTGCTTCTGTTGAAGAAATGGTTGCAAACATTAATTCTGTAACACAGATTCTCGAAAAAAATGCCGTAAATGTAACCATGCTTTCGGATTCCGCTGAAAGTGGCAGGGAAGTTGTAAAAAAGGCTGTAGAAATTTCAAAGTCAATTGCTTCAGATTCTGCTGCCTTAATCGAAACTTCAAATGTAATCAGAAATATTGCAGAACAGACAAACATGCTTGCAATGAATGCTGCAATCGAAGCAGCCCACGCAGGAGACGCAGGAGCCGGTTTTGCGGTTGTTGCAGACGAAATCAGAAATCTTGCGGAAGATTCAAACAGACAGGGTAAAAAAATCAGTGATGTAATGGAATCTTTGCGCGACAAGATTGAAAAAATGACCGAAAGTTCTCAGGAAATGCAGGTTCAGTTTGAAACAATCTTTAATCACACACAGACAGTTACCCGGCAGGAAAATGTAATTAAGAGTGCAATGGACGAACAGAGTGCTGGTTCAAAACAGGTAATCGAAGCAATGAACCAGATCAATTCAATTACACTCGATGTAAGAAGCAGTGCCCACATAATGGAAGAACGCAGCGGACAGATTTTGTCAGAAATGGAAAGACTTTCCGTTGTTTCTGCACAGATTAGTGGCGCAATGAACGAAATTACAGACGGAGTCGGCGGTCTTAACGGCGAAATGCAGAAAGTAAGCGAACTGACTGAAAAAAACACAGAAAGTATTTCGAGCGTAGTTGCAGAAGTTTCTAAATTCAAAGTTGAGTAAGCAGGTTAGAATTTAAAAAAAGAAAGGTGGCAGAGATACAGAAAAATCTTTACCACCTTTTTTTATTTGGAATGAACAAAGCGCTGTGGCGGTGTTACTGTCCAGATTGCCCGCACGGTTGTGCTGCCTGTATTAAAAAGAACATGTGGCGAACTTGCAGAAAAAGAAACACTGTCGCCGGCTTTTAAATCGTAAACATAGTTTTCGTATTGAAGGCGACATTCTCCTTCTAAGATATAACCGATTTCTCTGCCTAAATGACCGTAAGAGCCACGGTGTGTTTGTGCTCCCGGCGGAACTGTAACTTCGTATGTTTCTAAAGAATTGTGTCCGTCGCTTTTTACAGATGCAATTTCTTCATATAAAATATCGCCTTCTGTAATCTGTCTTCTTTCGTCTTTGTGAACTACATCAACCGGGCGGGTTTTGTGGTATTCTTCAAATAAAAATTCAAGATTAATGTCTAAAACATCTGCCAGTGTAAGCAGGGTGTCAATTGCCGGGCTTACTTTATTTCTTTCTATCTGGCTTACAAGGCTTTCGGAAACTCCAGCCTGTTGAGCTACTGATTTTAATGTAAGACCTTTTTTTTCGCGGACTGTGCGGATTTTTTCTCCAAAGTGATAGGGAATTGTTTTATTTTGCGTTGGCGAAGCTGTCATTATTCTGTTTCTCCCTGTTTTGTTCCATTACAAATCGTATAAAGTGGTCTTCTAGTGTACGGTGCGGACCTTCTAAATTCAATCTTTTCCGGGCCTGTGCGTTGTCTCTTCTGATTGAATACTGACTGTAAAAGTCTTTGTAGTCTCCGCTTACGTCGGTTTTTACTTTTTCGCCCAAAAATTTAGAAACTTCGTCTCGACCAATCGAACCGATTCCTTTTTCTCTAAGAAGCCTTTTTAATTTTGAAATCTGTTCATAGGAAATTCCAAATAAAAATTCTTCCATGGCCTGGTTTACTTCTGTTATTGCAAGCTGGGTGCGTATAAATTTGCTCCAGGTTTCGTCCATTTGGAACGAAAACATTATAAGTTCGCTTGTTCCCATCATTGTGCCAAAAGCTGGAGCCAAAGTTCTTCTTGCCTTCCAGACATTTGTTAAAACCGGCGCAATGTCAGAAATATTCTGGTCGGCGCGATGTTCCCACAACAATAAAAGTGAAGTTGCGAGCTGGCGCCTGAAATCAATGTCCAATGATTCATCTTTTATTAAGTTTAAATAAACGTCTTCTGCGAGCAAAAGAAACATCATAGAAGCTGTTTCGTCTTTAAATGCCTGAATCAATTTGCTCGAAATTGTTCCGTTTGTCTGTGGAGAATCAAGTTGAGTTTTTGAATCTTTATTGTCGTTTACTTTTTGTGCAAGTTTTGCAAGAGAAGAAAATGTATGCAGTTTTGCAGTTAAAAATCCTTTTCCAAGCGTTGCTTTGCTTGGAAGCTGAATAAAAGTTCTTCCATAATCTGATTCTGTATCGACGAGAAGTTCAATTATATCTTGTGGAGTTCTTGTTTCTGAGGTTAAGGTTGCACGAGAAAGCAAAGAAGGAAATTCTGCAATTGCGACTGCAAGGCGTTTTAAGTCTGCCATGCGTTTGTCGAAAATTTCCTGATGTTGTGGCGCGTAAAGTGCAATTCTGGAATTTAGTTCGTCGCAGAGAACTTTTTGTTTCTGTGTCAGTACGATGATTCCGTTCTCCTGATTTTCTTCTTCCGTTTCTCCCGGTCCTAAGAATTCTGCGAGGTCAATGGAAGTAAATTCATTTTCGTTAAGATCTGACTGCATAATTTTTTTTAGTATACCTGATTTTTTTTAGTATACCATAGTTTATTGTAATTTCAATAAATGAAAACTCCGATAAAAGAAATATGAAGAAAGTTTTGTTTTCTGTTTTTTTAACATTTATTTTTGAAATTTCAATTTTTTCTCAAGATATTTCTGAATTTTCTCAGAATCAAGTTCAAAATTCAGCGCAGACAATCAGTCAGGAATCAAAAAAACTCCTGATTTCTACGGATGATATTCGTCTTGTCTACGAAGACGGAAAAAAGTTTGAAAATGCGACAGGCTATCATCTTTATATCCGCAAAAAAGATGGAATTGAATCTGTTTTGCTTACAGAAACTACAAAAGATCCTTCTGGCGTTCAGGACAATTATGCTTACAGAGCTGGAGAATATAATTCAATCAACGGAGATGAAGTTCGTTATTTGAATGGAAAGGTTTTAGATTCAAAATATTCAAAATATTCTCTTGTAGATTCAACTGCAGAAAGTGACGAACACTTTGGACAGGCTTTTCATATTTATATTCCTTCTGAAATTTATTACGGCTACGAATGGTCTCGTCATGGAAGCGTAAAAATCAATAAAGGTACTTTTATAAATATCCGCGCTTTTGAAAAAAAATACGCAGACTACACCGGAGCATTTTTTGACAATCCTTTTATGTTTGACCTTGGAAAAATTCCTCCAAAAAAAGAAACTCCAGTAGAAATGCCAAAAGTTGAAGAGCCTCAGGTAAACGAAGAAAATGTTACAGAACCGATTGTTCTTACAGATGATTATAATCCGGTTGCAGTGGCTTCGTTTAACGATATTGCAGGTTTTAACGGCGGACAAATGTGCTATTCAAAAGGTCCGGACAGCATTGTTGATGACATTATGGCAAGCCTTGACCGCATAAATCCAAAAGACAAGGTTGATGTTGTTTTTGCAATTGATACAACCGGCAGCATGAAAGATGATATTCAAAAATTGAGGGAAGAATGGATTCCGCGCCTGGTTGCAGACATTAAAAAATTCAATAATTTTAGAATTGGACTTTTGCTTTATCGTGATTATAACGACACTTACCGTCTTATGGGGCTGCCTGTAAAACGGTTTGAATTTACAGACAATCTTGCTGTTCTTACTAAAAATCTGAACAGTTTTGTAATTTACGGAAGCGAAGGCGGAGACATTCCGGAAGCAGTTTACGAAGCATTGTATGCAAGCCTTTGTTTTTATAAATGGCGAAATGATGCTTCAAGAAAAATAATTTTGATTGGAGATGCTGAACCACATCCAGTTCCGCGCGGAACCGGAAAATACACAAAACAGCTTGTTGCCGACACCGCAAAAGCAAAGAATATTATAATCGATGCAATTATTGTGCCGGACGATAAAGCCGCTCGTGGCCGGGCAAAATAAAAAACTATTTTTTGTGTGGAATTTTTGCCAGCTCGATTTCTGCAAGTTTTCTGTAAGCTGCAGGATATGTTCCTGGAGTTGAAGTTTTGTAGATGTCGAGAAGTTCGTTAAAAATTGGTTCTGCAAGATTGTATTTTTTCTGCTTCATGTAAACGTGGCCGATTTCGTAACTTGCTTCGATATAGACATTCGGCCAGTCAGAAAAACGGTCAAGTGCAGTATTAAAATATGCAAGAGCAGCCTTGTAGTTTGAAGATTCAAAGCAGGTTTGTCCGTTCTGGATTAGTTCCTGCGATGTCATTTCTGGAATTTCTTTTGGAACTGAAGAACAGGAAATAAAAAGCGACGCAGAAAGAACCATTGCCGCAGAAAGTGTCATAAGTTGAATTTTTTTTGTCATAATGCGCTCACTATATCAGTTTTAGTTTGTTTAAACAATCTTTATTTTAAAAGAACAAACATCTGCATTTTTGTTAAGGTTACAGTTTTTTTTGCTACAGTTTTGAAGTGTTTTTGTCAATGTGCATTTTTATCAATTAACATAATATTAAAAAAAATCAAAATAATTGCTAAAACATTGAATTCTTTATAAGATTGATTTCAATATCTTGTTATATTTTAGGAGCTTAAAAAGGCTATGGCTACACCTTTGGAAAATTACCTTTCTTCATGCAACGGAAAACCAGACGTTGCAATGACAGCTTACGTTGCAAACCTTCAGCAGGTTGCTTCTGTAAATCCTTCAATCGCCGCTGATGTTGTAAATGAAATTGAAAACCAGCGCAGTCACTTAAAGCTCATTGCTTCTGAAAACTACTGCTCTCTTGCAGTTCAGTCTGCAATGGGAAACCTTCTTACAGACAAATACGCAGAAGGTTATCCTGAGCACAGATATTACGGCGGTTGCGTAAACGTTGATGCTGTTGAAATGACAGCTGCACGCGAAGCCGAACAACTTTTTGGCGCTGATTATGCTTATGTTCAGCCTCATTCTGGCGCTGACACAAACCTTGTTGCATACTGGGCAATTCTTTCTGCAAAGGTAGAAACTCCAACATTGCAGGAACTTGGCGTAAAATCATTGAACGACCTTACAGCAGAACAGTTTGACGAACTCCGCCACCGTTTTGGAAACCAGAAACTTATGGGGCTCGACTATTCCTGCGGTGGACATCTTACTCACGGCTACAAAATGAATATTTCTGCCCGCATGTTCGAAAGTCATCCTTATGGAGTAGACAAGGAAACAGGTCTTTTAGATTACGACGCAATCGAAAAGCAGGCAATGGAAGTAAAACCACTTATTCTTTTGACAGGATATTCAGCTTATCCGCGCGCAATCAACTTTAAGCGCTTCCGCGAAATTGCAGACAAGTGCGGAGCTGTTCTTATGGTAGACATGGCTCACTTTGCAGGTCTTGTTGCAGGAAAAGTTTTTGAAGGCGACTTTGACCCTGTAAAATGGGCAGACGTTGTAACAACAACAACTCACAAAACTTTGCGCGGACCACGCGGTGCTATGATTCTCTGCAAAAAAGAATTTGAAGACTACGTAAACAAAGGCTGTCCGATGGTTTTAGGCGGACCTCTTCCACACGTAATGGCAGCAAAGGCAATCGCATTTAAAGAAGCAAATTCTAAGGAATATCAGGAATACGCTCATCAGGTTGTAAAAAATGCACAGGCTCTCGCAAAAGAACTCCAGGCTCTTGGTGTTCGCCTGCAGACAAACGGAACAGACAACCACCTTATGCTCGCTGACATTACTTCTTACGGTCTTACAGGAAAACAGGCAGAAGCAGCTCTTTTCCAGGCCGGCGTTACAACAAACGCAAACGCTCTTCCTTATGACAAGAACGGCGCATGGTATACTTCTGGACTCCGCCTTGGAACTCCAGCCCTTACAACTTTGGGAATGAAAGAAGGCGAAATGAAGGAAGTTGCCGCAATTATCGACATGGTTTTAAAAGGAACAAAACCTGGCGTTACAAAAGACGGCAAGCCGGCAAAACTCAAGATTGTTCTTGACGAAGGCGTAAAAGAAGCAGCGTCAAAACGTGTACAGACACTTTTGAGTAAGTTTGTTCTTTATCCGGAACTTGACCTCGACTTTTTGAAAAAAGAATTTGTAAAGTAAAAGTTGAAAGGTTGAGTTGAAAAGACTGAGCCTGCCTGGTTACTGCGCTCCGCTTGTGTCTTCGGACGACAGACTCAATCGGCGCAACTGACAAAAATAAAAAGACTGTTCTGTAAACGGGACGGTCTTTTTTTTATGCGCGCGAAGTTTACGCTTTTATTTTTTGAGCAATACTTAGCCCCGATTGGAACAGCGCCGAAGGCGTTGGCGAAGCCAATGGAGCGGAAGCGGAACTGTGCAAAGCGGGACGCGGTCTTTTGGTGCGCTCCTTAAATAAAAAACTTTAATGACGCAAGATTAATTTTTTTTTATAATGTTTTTATGATTACTCAAAAAATTACTGATAATGAACTTTTAGAACATCTTGAAAAAATACATAAAGATGAAATGACGATTTTTGTTATGGCTGACGGTCGTGTTCGTGGTGCGTTTTTAAATGGAACAAGACTTGTAAACCAGATGCGTGCCAATGAACATTTAGGAATTTTAGAAACTCTTGTGCTTGGCCAGGCTGAACTTTGTGCTGCTTTGATGATTCCGACGATGAAGGGCAGAGAACATATTTCTTTTCATTACGAAACAAACGGGCCTGCAGTTGGCTTTGGTGTAGAAGCTGATTCTTCCGGATATGTGCGCGGACATTTGCTGCAAAATCCGATTCCCGTAGAAAAACCGCTCGAAAACTGGGATTTGTCTCCTTTTTTTGGTGAAGGAACTTTGACTGTGCGCAGAATGGGCGAGGGAATGAAAACGCCACAGGTCGGAATGACAGAAATTCTTTATAAAAATATTGCAAAAGATTTGACTCATTATTTTGCACAGAGTGAACAGATTCACACCGCTTTTAATACAAGCATTCAGTTTGACAAGAAGGGACGCGTTATTGGTGCTGGTGGAATGTTTTTACAGGCTTTGCCAAAGGCTGGCGGAAAGTCTGATTTTAAAACAGAGCAGGTTGAAAACGAACTTGAAAACCGTGATGAAGAAGACGAAAAACTTTTAATAAAAGTGGAAAACGCCTTTAAAGCAATGCCTTCAATCGGAAAATGGTTTGCAGACGGTGGCGACATGGAAGACGTTATTTACGGTCTTTTTAGAGAATTTAAGCCGACCGCCGTTTTGAGCCGAGAAATAATTTTTGACTGTCCATGCAGCGCAGATTACTATGCACAGCAGATAAGGGCTTTGCCTGCAGGAGAATTAAAAGACATTCTTGCAAATGATCCTGATCCGCTGGAAGTTGTATGCCATAACTGCGGTTCAACTTATAAAATCTATAAATCGATGCTTGCTAAGTAAAGCCGGTTTGTTATGTTTTTTGAATTTTCTGCCGATAAACAAAGGGTATTGTAAGAATTTGTATTGCTAAATGGTTTTAGTAATAACATTTTTTTGAGGTTTTTATGTTTAAAGCGCGAAGACGAATTTACCTTACTTTAATTTATATTTTTCTGGCACTGATTTTTCTTTCTCTTGCTGTTTATCTTGTGCCACAGACAAAAATAAACGACTTTGTTGACTATTCAAACACGTTTCCGACGACAGTAACGGCTGTTTTGTTCTGTGTTTTGATTATGGTTGCAAGTACGATGTATACGATGATTCGCCTTCATCTTGAAAAAACAACAATGCGTCGTGGTGCAACTGCCTTTATGTCTGAATTTGTTGACAAACTGCGTTTGTGCTACTCAATGGAAGATTTTTACAACCTTATTGCAAATGTTCTTGAACTTAACGCTGACTGTTCAGTTCTTTATATCAACAAAATTACAAATTACGTTCTTTATAATTCTCCAAACAGAATTACAAGCGACCAGAATTTTATGGCTCAGCTTGAACGCAATTATCCGCTTGAGTGGAACGACGGAACTTACTTTTTAGGCGAAAACTTTGGAATTGTTTCTAAAATCCGTAAGGCAAGAGGATTTTTTATTGCTTCTAAAGGCTGCCATTTTTTTGTTTTTTGCCGTTATACAAGACTTTTTGATATGGAAATTTTCCCTCGTCTTTTTGAAGAACTAGGAAGATTTCAGCTGCGTTCAGAAACAATTTCGAGCCTTTCAGAAATTTCTGAACTTTCAAAGGAATGGGAACAGCTTGCAGAAACACAGCGCTCCTTTTTGCCACAGAGAATGCCGTCTGTAAAACGAATGAAGCTTTCTGCTTACTTTAGACCGTTAATCAATGTTTCCGGCGACTATTACACAGTTTTGCCGATTGACGAAAATAAAACGCTTGTAATGCTTGGCGACGTTTCTGGTAAAGGTCTTGCAGCTGCTCTCGTTATGGGTCTCGTAATGAACACTGTAAAAATCATGGAAAATAAGGAAGATCTTCCTGGCATGATTATTGCAATTGATAAAGCCATTAAGGGAATGCACTTGCAGGATAAATATACGGTTTTGTTTATTGGAATTATCGATACACAAAAAATGACAATTCGTTATGTAAATGCTTCTATGTCAGATCCGATTATTGTAACACGTTCTCCAGAAGGTTATAGAATTAAGTCTCTTTCTTCAAATTGTTCTATCGTAGGAATTATTCCAATTGATGAAGTTGAAGTAAGTGAACAGAGACTTTTTTCCGGCGACCTTATTATGATGGCCAGCGACGGTGTTTCTGAAGTAATGAATGCAGACAAGGTTGAACTTGGCGACACTCAGCTTTTTACGGACACAATCAAAAAAAGTGCTTCAAAAGAGCCTCGTGAATTTATTAAAGACATTACAGACCTTGTATTTAGTTACAATGCTGACACAAAACTGCACGACGACCTTACAATGCTTGTTGCAAAGCTTCAGGGGTAGGGGGAAAAGATGATTTACGTAGTTCTTAACCTTGTAATGGCATTATTTGCCGTTGGACTTGCTTTTTATATTGACCGTACTTCTGGCGAAATTGAAAATAATCCGCTTACACGAATGAGCATTTATCTTGCAGTTGCAGCCAGTGCAATGGCTTTTATGCTGTGGTCTAACCTTTATGCTTCTGACCGTCTGCCGTTGATGTTCTTTCGCGTAACAATTATTTTTGCAACTATTTATTCTCTTGATTTTTGTCTTTACAGTATCTGCTTTCCTTCTTACAAACGTGCAAAAGTCGCTTTAATCGTAAAATGGATTTTAGTTTTAGCAACTGTATGGTTTTGTTTTGCAAAAATTACTTCTATTACGATTACAGACTTTTTGGGAATCAGTGTCGTTTCGCTTCCATTTTTTACGGGGCGCCTTACAAACTATTTTCCGATTACCTGGTTTGATATTTACCGCAATCTGTTTTTAGTTGGAATTCCTTTTTTGTCTGTCCTTATAATGATTCTCCGTGCAGAAAACCGCGAAGACAGACTTAATATGCAAAAGTCCATTATGAATGCGCTCGCCTTGTTTGCAGGCTGGTTCTGCTTCTGGATAATTTCTCAGGCCCGTGGGCGCGTTCCAATGTTTTCTTCTTTGTTTTTGTTTGCTGTCGGCGTTATTCAGGTTTTGCTTTCTTATAATTCGCGGCAGAACTTTTTGTACGACGTAAAGTATGCAGTCGGAGTATTTATTACATTTATTGTAAGTTATCTTATTCCGGCTGTTATCGTAGGAATTCTCTTTCCTAGACTTTGGCCTCAATTTGCAAAATCGCACGGTTTATTCTTTTTTGAAATTTCAATCGTAATTGTTGTCTGTATTACGATTTCTTATCAGGTTTCAAAATTCCTTTCTAAAAAACAGTATTTCCGTTCGTTCCAGTATGCGGAAGTTTTTGAAGAACAGATTTCTAAACTTGACTATTCTGATGAACCAGAAAATATTGTCCGCAATATGCAGAATATTTTTATCCATAATCTTGGTCTTTCGGATATCCGCATTTTTGTTGAGAGTGAAAACTGCTTAAAATCAATTTATGATCAGCCGGGTAAAAAAGAACTTACTCTCGACATAAAAAATCCTGTATTTGAATCAATGCTAAATCAAAACCGCCTTGTCGTGTTAAAAAGTGAAGTTGATAACGGCCACACTTTTGAACGTATCAGAAGCGATTTGCTTCCATTGTTTGCAGCAACTTCTTCCGAAGCTCTTATTCTTCTTGCAGAAGGACGGCGCATTGTAGGTTTAATTACGCTTGGTCAAAAAGCCGGCGGAAACATTTATGCAGACTACGATTTAACGACGTTTACAAAATTCTATTCTTACTTCTTTGTTTTTGGTTATTACATGCGCAACATTGCAAACCAGTCAATTGTCGGAACTGTAAACCGCGAAATCCGCATGTCCAGCCAGATTATTACTTCGATTCAGGAGAATATGGATCCGATTAAAAATAAAAAATTTGATACCGGATACATAATGGAACACGCTCATAACATTGGTGGTGAATTTGTCGATCTTATCCGTCTTTCAGAGAACCGTCATATTTTTGTTCTTGGCGACTTAAGTGGAAAAGGAATTTCTGCTTCTATGAGTATGGTAATTATAAAATCGATTATCCGTACATTCTTGCAGGAAACACGCGACTTTAAACTTCTTGTCGAAAAGGTGAATTCATTTATCAGATTCAATTTGCCGAAAGGAACATTCTTTGAAGGCGTTTTTGCTTTGATTGATTTTAACGATGATACAATGTATTACATTAACTGCGGAGTTCCTGCTTTATTTCTTTATACAAAATCTTACAATAATGTAATTGAAATTCAGGGTGAAGGCAGGGTTTTAGGCTTTGCAAAAGAAATTTCAAAATACATAAAAGTAAAAAAAGTAAAATTGAATACTGGCGACATTGTCGTAACCTGTACTGACGGTTTAATCGATTCAAAATCGCTTCGTGGCGAAGTTTACGGCAAAGAAAGAATTCAGCGCTCAATTATAGAAAATACAGCTTATTCTGCTACCACAATGGCAAAAAATATTTATAAGAGTGCAACAGATTTTCTTGCAAAAGAACTTGATGACGATGTTTCGATTTTAATAATCAAACGTCTTGAAAAATAAAAATTACAACTCTGGAGAAACTGAATGGATACCTTAAAAGTAATTGAAAAATACGGTGCAAACTACGTTCTCTATGAAATTTCTGGTGTAATTAATTCTTACACAATTGATGAATTAAAAGAAAAAGTTTATACGATTGTAATTGACTCAAATCTTGTTCTCGACCTTTCTCTAGTAGAATCGATTGATTCTGCCGGCGTTGGTTTGATTATGGGCGGATTTAACGATGCAGAAGAATTTTCGCACAGACTTTATCTTTTAAATCCTTCTGTTGCTGTCCGTAAAGCTCTGGAAGATACCGGGTTTATCGATACATTTTATTTTATTCACTCTGTAACCGAGGTTGAATAGTTTTATGAAAAAACTGATTTTTGCATCGTTTGCTGTCTGCGTTGTTTTTTTTAGCGGCTGTTCTTCAAAAGAACAAAAAACTGCAGTTTCTGTTTTGTCACCTGTCGTTTATGCACAGACAAAAGAAAGTCCTTCTCCAGAAATAGAAAAATTGAATAAAGTTTTGTCTTCTATGAGTCAAAAATGCAAGGATGCAATTCCAAACGGAGATCCTAAGGAATTTCTTAGCGACCTGTATAGCGTTCTTGAAAGTGAAAAAAACTTTTCTAAAGATGATTTAAGTCCTTTTTATTTAATTGATAAAACTCACAACGTTGGCGAAACTTATGAACCGAAAGGTTTGATTCATCTTGAAAAAAATGAAAGTTACGCAATAAATAAAAATAATCTGAGTTTGCGCCCAGAAAGTTTTGCTGCCTTAAAAATACTTGGAGATGCGGCTAAAAAAGATGGAATTACGCTTACTATAAGTTCAAGTTACCGTTCGTACGAATATCAGAAAAATCTTTTTAATTATTGGGTTAAAGTTGACGGATTAGAAGAAGCTGAACGAGAAAGTGCAAGGGCAGGAACGAGCCAGCATCAGCTTGGAATGGCAATTGATTTTGCTCCTGTAGATGACGATTTTGCAGAAACAAAAGCCGGAAAATGGGTTTACTCTAACGCGGCAAAATATGGCTGGAGTTTGAGTTTTC
>CAVKVK010000058.1:0-13431 GCA_963659855.1 Parabacteroides distasonis
GTTCAGCAGTGATGATACTTGCGAATGGGACAGTGAAAAAAATCTCATCAATATAAAAAAACATCACTTAAGCTTTGAAACGGCTTCCAAAGTTTTTCTTGACCCGCTGTTTCTTGAGATTGCCGATGAGGAACATTCAGAAATAGAACAAAGGTATCAGGGCTTTGGAAATATCAACGGTATCGCCGTAGTTACAGTGTTTTATACGGAACGGTGTTCAGACGGAAAAGAACGGCACCGCTTGATTTCAGCAAGAGGGCTTGACCCGCAGGAAAAGAAAGCCTATGACGAATTTATCAAATCTTACACAGGAACAAATTGATGAGCTTAAAAATCTCGAAAACGCCCCTGTTGACTATTCAGACATTCCAAAAACTACCGATTTATCAAAAGCAAAATTCAAATATTATAAGATTGAGCCTATAAAACAGACAGTTACAATAAGGCTTGACGCGGATTTAGTCGCAGTTCTAAAAAGTTTCGGAAAAGGCTACCAGTCAAAAACAAACGAAATCCTTCGCTCCGTTGTAATGGAGCACAAAATGCCGATGCTGGATTTTGCTAATTAAAAATTGCAGCTAAAAAACAAACATTTTCTGCGACACAAAACGCATGCAGATCTTTTCCACTGCAAAGTAAGTTCTAAAAAGAACAAAGTTTGCAGTGGTTATAAAAAAAGCGGAGCTTTTAGGCTCCGCTTTTTTCATCGCAAGTTATTTTTCAACATCGTAACAGTTGATATGCAAATCCTTAAGTTGCTGCTCGTCAACCGCGCTCGGACATTCGTACGTCTGGTCAAGGCACGTTCGCTTACGCTCTCTTAAAGCCTTGACTCAGCCGTTTTACGGGTTTACAAAATCATAAACCCGTAATCCATTGAGCTTGCACAATGCCGCCTATTTTTTTTCGACACACTGAATGTGCAATTCATCCAATTGTTTTTGTTCTACAAAACTCGGGCAATCATCCATCGGCGACATTGCCAGATTGTTTTTCGGGAAGGCGATTACTTCGTGGATGCTTTCCTCGTGGCACATCAGCATTAACAGGCGGTCGAGTCCCGGGGCGATTCCTCCGTGTGGCGGTGCGCCGAACTTGAATGCCTGTACCAGAAAGCCGAATGCTTTTTCTGCGCGCTCGCGGCTGTAGCCTACGATTTCAAAAATGCGCTCCTGCAATGCCGGGTCGTTAATACGCATACTTCCAGAAGCAAGCTCGTAGCCGTTCAAAACAAGGTCGTAAAGGTCGCCTTTTACAGCTCCCGGGTCGCTTTCGAGAGTATCCCAGTATTTTTTCTGTGGAAGAGTGAACATGTGGTGTTCTGTCTCCCACTTGTTTTCTTCTTCGTTCCAGGCAAAATACGGAAAATCAATAATCCATGCAAAGTGGAATTCATCGTTTGGATTGTAAAGGTTCAGATCTTTTCCAAGCTGCTTGCGAACTGCGCCGAGAGCAACGCACGCTGTCTGCCATTTTTCGTCGCTTACAAACAAAAGAAGGTCGTTCTTTTCTGCTCCGAGTTTTGAACAGATTTCTGCTTCTTTTCCGGCAAAGAACTTACTGATTCCGCCTTCAAATTTTCCTTCTGCATCAATTTTCATCCAGGCAAGGCCTTTTGCGTGGTTAATCTTTGCAACTGCTTCAAGCGCTTCGATTGTCTTACGGCTGTACTTGTCTGCAACATTCTTTACAACAAGGGCTTTAAGTCCGCTTCGCTTGTGGCGTTCAATGTTCTTGTCTGCGTTTGCGGCTCCTGCCTTGAATGCGTTAAAGTCGCTCAAATCTGCCATAAATGCCGCATCCTGCATTTTCATGTCAAAACGCAGGTCCGGCTTGTCGCTTCCGTAAAGGTCAAAAGCGTCGTCCCAGCTGATTCTGTCAAAATGAACCGGGAGTTCATAATTCAAAGTTTTCTTAAAAATATGGCGCATAAGCTCTTCTGTTGTTTCAAGAACTTCCTCGCGGTTTGTAAAGCTCATTTCCATATCAATCTGAGTAAATTCCGGCTGGCGGTCTCCACGAGCGTCTTCATCGCGGTAGCAGCGTGCAATCTGGAAATACTTGTCAAAGCCCGAAACCATCAAAAGCTGCTTGTAAAGCTGAGGCGACTGCGGCAAAGAATAGAATTTTCCCGGGTGAACACGGCTTGGAACTAAGTAGTCGCGTGCTCCTTCCGGAGTTGATTTTATGAATGTAGGAGTTTCAATTTCCAGAAATCCTTTTGAAGTCAAAAATTCGCGGGTTGCAAATGTTACTGCAGAACGCAAGATAATGTTGTGCTGCATAGGCTCACGGCGCAAATCAAGATAGCGGTACTTTAAGCGCAAATCCTCGTTTGCAACAACAACACTTCCGTCCTTCTGGCGGACTTCTTCAATAGAAAAAGGAAGTTCCTGCGAAGTTGTAAAGATTTCAATGTCTGTCGCTTCAACTTCGATTTCTCCAGTTGTCATGTCGTGGTTAACGTCTTTTTCTGCACGGGCAGCAACAACGCCTTCAACAGCGATACAATATTCAGATTTTAATGAAGCAGCAGTTTTCTTTACTTCTTCACTGGCATTGTCGCCAACCATTACCTGAGTAATTCCATAGCGGTCGCGCAGGCGGATAAAAACAAGTCCGCCCAAGTCGCGGGTGCGGCTGACCCAACCGTTCAATACAACTTTTTTACCAACGTCGGCCTTTGTAAGTTCGCCGCAAGTTACAGTTCTTTTAGAATTTTCCATTATTTTACCTTCAGCGCAAAAAGCGCACAAAAAAATCTTCTATATTTTAATAATATGAACGTTTTTGGGCAATTAAGAATTTTAAGCGATTGTTTTTACGGGCGTCTCCCAAAGTTTACACTTTGGGCCGGTCCTTGCGTACTTCGCTAAGCGCTCTAAGTCCTCGGCGCAAAATTGTGCGCCTGCGGTCTTTTGCTCCGGCTGTTGAAACAGCCATCGCAAGTACTCCAGCACCTGACGCAAATTCAATAAAATTGACAATAAATAAAACGATTTATATATTTTACTCAAGAGGTGTTTTTATGAAAAAGATTCTTACATTTGGAGCGCTCGCGCTTATTTCTGCTGGAGCATTCGCTTTCGATTTAGGAGACATTAAAGGAACCTGGCAGGATTCAAAATGGAATGCAAACTGGACTTTTGAAGTTGACGGAAAAATCACTCTTTCAGACTCAGTTTCAGGAAGCACAATTTTTACATTTGACGACAACAATGTTCAGAATTTTAAGCTTAACGCAGGAAAAGACGGAGTAAGCGTTTCTTTTGACTGCAAAGAAACTGAACGCGCATACAAATTTACAAAGCCGCTCACACTAAGCTCAGACCTTGATATGCACATCGAGCCAGACTGGACAAGTTCCGCTTACGACGTAAAAATCAAATATCAGAAATAAGCTTAAAAAACAAAACGCAAGGCAAAAATCTTCAATTGAAGCGCCTTGCGTTTTTTTTATTATAAAAAATCAAATTACAGCATTGCGCCCAAGACAGCGCCGCAATCCCCCCCCCTACCTGAAATTAACAAAAAACGGGAGAATTATTACTGACAGAATTCCGCAGACTGCGATACTTAAACCGCTCATTGCGCCTTCTACTTCGCCCATTTCCAGTGCTTTTGAAGTTCCCATTGCGTGGCCACAGGTTCCACATGCAACTCCGCGGGCTACAGGTTCTTCAAACTTAAAAATCTTGCAAAGCATAACTGCAAAAGTATTACAGAAAATTCCTGCAAGGCTTACCATAATAATCGTTAAAGACGCAATTCCGCCGTTTTGTTCTGTAATTGCAATTGCAATCGGTGTCGTAATCGACTTTGGCAAAAGAGAAACGTATTCATTGTGTTCAATTTTAAAGAGAATACAGATTGCCAGAACAAAAAATGCATTGGAAACAATTCCACTCACGATTCCTAAAATAATCGCAAGCGCATTTTTCTTTAAGGCTTCAAATTGACGGTAAAGCGGAATTGCAAGCGCAACTGTAACAGGTGTCATTAAATAATACAAAAAGTTTGCACTCTGCAAATATTTTTCATAAGGAACTTTAAAAAGCACAAGAATTACAATAACCACCGCGCTCGAAACAAAAAGCGGCGAAAATAAAACAAAATGTGTTTTTTTGTAAAGCCAGGTGCTAAAAACATAACTTGCAAGCGTAACACAAAATCCAAACGAAACAGAATTTGTTAAAAAAGTAGAAATATTTTCCATTGCTGCATTCTCCTTTATGCGTTTTCCGGCAGTTTTTTTATATTCTGTCTTTTTTTTGTTATGCGCGCAAAAAACTGAGTAACGGTTCCAACCACAAAAAAGATAAAAGCCGTACCAACAAACATAAGAAGAAGAATTGCAAGCCAGTGTTTTTTAATAATCGGCCAGGCAACAATCAGACTAACTGTAGAAGGAATAAACAAAAGCGGCATTATTCCTAAGAAAAAATCAGCAGTGTGTTCAACGTGTTCAAGTTTAAAAATCTTAAAATGAAGAGCACAAAACATAAGAATAAGTCCATAAATCGAAGCTGGAACTGGAAGTGGAAGCAGAATATGGAGAATTTCACCAATAAAACAAATAGAAACAAAAATCGTAAATTGAACAACGTATTTCATTTTTTAACCTGTAAAAAAATAATAAAAAAAGTTATAACGAAAAAAATATATAATAGATACAGTTTTTATAAAAAATTTTTGTTGTTATTACAGGTGAATAAATTTTAAAGAAAATACGCAATAAGGCGGTTGCAGAGCAAAAAAAATGAGACTGCGCTTCCCTATAAAAATAAGGAAACGACAGTCTCAACAGTGCTTATTCAGAATAAGTTACGTTATTACAAACAATTTTAAATACTTTGTCAGAAGATAAAGTACCGCCAACATTATTTATTCCAACCTTTATATTACCAGTTGAAAAACTTACCTTGCTATCAGACTTTGTAAGTTTTACATTTGTATCTTCTGTCGGATCATAGCCCAACGCAGGATCAAGTTTTGTTCCATCTTTGTATTCAAAAATTAAATAAACATTCCACGTTGCATTATCACCATTGTCTTTAAATTGTACACAATAACCAGTACCGGAATAAGACTTCGAAGATGCATCATAAGTAAGAGTATCTGTATAACCATAAACAGTCGAAGAACTTACGTCCAAAGTTGTAATCTGGAGCGTTGTTACGACAGTATCATCTCCGTCATCGTCATCTTTTTTACAACCAAAACACAATAAGGTTGTAACACAAAGTAATGCAGTTAAAAATTTTTTCATAATTCACCTTTCCTTAAACAAATGCACATAATTCTGCTTTGTTCAAAAAAAGGCTAAAGAAAAAGTTTTTTTTTTTACAATAGAAGAAAATAGAAAATTTTGTTAAAGCATGATTCTTAACAAATATTAAGAGCCCGCAAAATCATTTGAACAAATTCGCTTACAGAGTCTTTAAATCTTATGTCAAACAGATAGAGGATTACGCCACTCATAATAAAATTCAACAATAGGATACAAATTAATTTTTTTATTACCAGTTTTATTTTTACCGAGCAGGAAAGTTCAAAAGCAAAAAACAAAATAAAATAAATAACTATAAAAATCCAATAAGTTTTACCACCCAAAGGAAGACCTGCCAAAACCAGAGCCAGCAGACAAAGAATTGAAATTGCCTTATTTTTACCTTCCGCCATTTTTAATGCAAAAAAAGTTTTATAAAAGACATAAAAAACAATCAGCGAAGCAATAACGCAAATGGCAAAATCTGTGTATCCAATAATTTCGTCAGGAGCTCTGTAATACAAAGTTCCACTAAAAAATTTTACTTTCGTAATGTTTGAATTTTCAAAAATCTGTGGAATAAGACAGAAAATCATTGCACAGAAAAACAAAACTTCAAAAATCACATCAAAAAAATTCAAAAAAGCAAGTTTTACTTTGGCAATCACCTTTGCACGAGAAGATGCTTCATTTGTTGAATTAACTTCTTCACTTTTTAAATCGCTGGCAACAGTTTCTTCTGTGGCAGAATTTTCCACTTTTTCATTATTATCAGCAAATTCTTCACTCGCAGGATTTTCGTTTTTATCTGTCGGCTTATCTGCAGCAAAATCCGCACTCTTAGATTCAAAAGCTTTTTTAGCTAACTTTTGTTCCATTTTAGCATTTTTACGAGCTTTTCTTTGCGCTGCTTTTTGTTCTTTTCGTAAATAATAAGCAGAAATTGCTCTGTAAAGTTTTGCCAAAAGTTTTGAATATACTTCTTTTACCTTACTTTTTATGTTTACAAAAAACTTCAATTTAAAATCTCCCAAAAAATATTTATTTACAAATAAAAGCGGCAACAATCTTACGTCTTACACGCACAAACGAAGATACAACCACATTCATTATTAAGGCATTTTAATAAATTGTAAATTTTTTTAAGTCTCGTCAAAACAGATAAAGAATTACGCCATCTCATTTTTTCCCACGCGTTGTATTTTCCACAGTCCCGATTTTTTGTTAAACTGTCGGCGTATTTAATTTTTGTGAGGTTTAAAATGAAAATCGCTCTTATTAACGAAAATTCTCAGGCTGCAAAAAATGCAGTTATCTTTAATGCACTCAAAAAAGTTGCAGATGCTCACGGCTTTGAAGTTGTAAACTACGGAATGTACAGCGCAGACGACAAAGCTCAGCTTACTTATGTTCAAAATGGAATTCTCTCAGCAACCATTCTTAATTCAAAAGCTGCAGATTTTGTTGTTACAGGTTGTGGAACTGGCGAAGGCGCAATGCTTGCATTAAACAGTTTTCCAGGCGTTCTCTGCGGCCACGTTGCAACACCTCTCGACGCTTACACATTTGCACAGATTAACGACGGAAACGCAATTTCAATTCCATTTGCTCTCGGTTTTGGCTGGGGCGGCGACCTTAATCTTGAATATATTTTCGAAAAACTCTTTTCAGAAAGCTTTGGCGGCGGCTATCCAAAAGAACGTGCAGTTCCAGAACAGCGCAATAAAAAAATTCTCGACGGCGTACGTGCAGCAGCATTCAAGCCATTTACAGAAATTCTTGAATCTCTGGACAAAGATTTAGTAAAAGGTGCATTTGCCGGCGAAAAATTCAGTGAACTTTTCTTTAAAGACTGCAAAGACGAAAAAATTGCAGAAACAGTTAAAAAGTTTTTAGCTTAAAATTTTAATATTCCGGGCGTTCCGGCGCTGTCAAAAGCCAGCGCCGTCGGGCTATTCGTGGTTCCGCTGTCCGCTCCATTGCTACGCAACGCGCTATGCGCGCCACTACTATCCCTGACGCATAAAAAAAACACGGCAGCCACTTTATTAAGCCACCGTGTTTTTATTTTTTAATCTTACAAACTTTGTCTGTAAACTTCGTACATTAAAACGCCAGCTGCAACAGAAACGTTCAGGCTGTCAATTTTTCCACATGTAGGAATCGAAACAATTGAATCGCATTGTTCTTCTAAAAGACGCGCAATTCCGCTTCCTTCACTTCCCATTACAAGGCAGGTTTTTGCAGGAAATTTTGTTTCCACAACATTCTGTCCGCCTGCATCAGCACCATAAACCCAAAAACCGGCATTTTTTAACTGCTGAACCGACCTGACAAGATTTGTTACAACACTCACAGGAACATAAGCGCTCGCCCCGGCAGAAGAACGCGCAATAATTTCGTTTTCTGCAAAATCGTTTGCACTATGGCGCGAAGGCATAACAACAAGGCTTGCTCCAAACTGATCTGCCGAGCGGATTATTGCTCCAACATTATGCGGATCTGTTACACTGTCAAGAATAACAACTGTCTGTTTTTCGTCTTCACCCTTTAATTTTGACTGTGCAACCCAGGTGTCAAAATCAATATCGTTTTCGCTTTTTTCTGGTGCGCCTTCAACCGTCATTACAATCCCACGGTGATCGCGCGCAACTTCCGGCAAAACTTTTACAAGATTGTCGAGTGCATTTTTATCTGTATTTATAACAGGAATTCCTGCTTTTTTTGCACTTTCAAGAATCTTTTTTATGCGGGGCCCGCTTTTTGCAAGTTGAATCGAAATTCCGTCTGTTTTTCCACTGTCGAGCGCACGACGGACTTTTTCTTCAATTGCATGAAAACCTGTAACAATCTGCGTCATTTTTTAGCGTCCACAACACTTTTTGTATTTTTTTCCACTTCCACACGGACATGGATCGTTGCGGCCGATTTTTTTACCTTCACGAACAACTGTCATTGGTTTTACATCGCCAACTTCATAAAGCCATTTTCCATCAATCTTTTTAAAGTAAGCATTTTCGTGGTGAACTTCGTGCAAATGATTTTTGTCTGTGTATGTTGCTTCAAATTCAACAAGACCTTCGTCATCATTTTCGCCACCTTTCTGAGTATTTAAAATCTTTAATCCGTGCCAGGTTGACTCTTTTGACCATTCTTCAGTTGCCTTGCGGTCAATTTCTGCAATTTTTTCGCCTTCTTCGCAGGAATTAATAATAAAGTCAATTTCATGCTTTACATAAGAAGTATAACGGGCACGCATTAAGCTTTCTGCAGTTGGTGCGTTTTTAGTACCTTTAATGATTGGTTCACAACATTCTCCGTAAGCTTTTCCAGAACCACATGGACACAAATCTTTATCTGCCATTTAAATCTCCGTCACTGTAAATACAGCGCATAAATAAAATTATCGTAAATTATATCAAAAATATATTTTAGGGTCGAGATTTCAGGATTCTTCAATTTTTTTTACATCTTTTTAATATTTATTAAAACCGTTTAACGCACTTTTAGTTTACAAATGCAACTTTCTGTATTAAATTCAAGATATGAATACAGTAGCAACAAATGTCAGATTAGACAAAGAAACAAAAGACGAAGCAACACAGATTCTCGACGGACTTGGACTTTCGCTTTCAACGGCGTTCAATATGTTTTTAAAGCAGATTACATTGCGCAACGGACTCCCATTCAGCGTGGAATATCCAAAACCTTCCCGCGAGCTTTTAAAAGCCATGAAAGAAGCAGACAAACTCGCAAAAGATCCAAATGCAAAAACTTATGATAATCTCGATGAATTATGGGAAGAAATCGGCGTATGAACAAAAATCAAAAATATTCTGCCAGAGCAACAAATCGTTTTAAAAAGCACATGAAACTCTTAAAAAAGCGTAATCCAGTTTATGTTGAAAAAGTAAAGGAAACTGTACAAATTATTGCAGAGGGCCAGGTTCTCCCAGAGCGTTATTGCGACCATGAACTCAAAGGCGAATTTGCCGGCAACCGCGAGTGCCATGTTCTTCCAGACCTGCTTTTAATTTACCGGATCTACGAAAATATTCTTATTCTGGAACTTGTCGACACAGGAACTCATTCTGATTTATTCGGAAGATAAAATTCTTCTTTCATTTCTTCAACTTTTTAATTCAAATTCTTCGATATTTTCCGACAACAATTCATTTATTTGACACCTTTTAACCCAAAGTCTAAAATGTGCGTGTATGAACGTCTTTTTAGGTACATCGGCTTCGTCCGGAATTGGCATTGGTAAGGCTTTTGTTGTTCCCGAAACAGTAAAACGCGTTATTCCGCGTAGCAAAATTTCAGAAGACCAGCACGACGAACAATGGTCGCGCTTAGAAAAATCACTTGCAAACGTTTCTGCCGATATTTCAGTAAAAATTACAGAATCAAAAGACAATAAAATTCAAAATCAACTCTACGAAACTTATTTTTTAATGCTCAACGATCCTGAGTTTTTAAAAGAATTAAAAAAGGCTTTTTACGCTCACAGCCTCAATATTGAATTTGTTCTTGACCGCCAGACTGAAAAATATGCAAAGCAACTGCGTTCAAGTGGCAACGACTATTTAGCAGAACGTGCACAGGACATTTGCGACATTTTTGGAAAAGTTCTCGACGATATGCTCGATTTTAAGCCATTCAATATCGAAACTGTTCCAAACGGAGCCGTAATTGTTGCAACCCAGCTAAATCCAAGTGACACAATAATTCTTTCAAAAAGACAGATTGCAGGTCTTGCATTAACCGACGGCGGAATTTCCAGCCACGTTGGAATTCTTGCGCGCAACTATGGAATTCCTGCAGTATTTGCCTTAGACAATATTGCTTCTCAAATAGAAACTGGCGAAACAGTTGTCGTTGACGGAAACACAGCAGAAGTAATTTCAAATCCAGACGAAAAATCTCTGGAAGAATTCAAATTAAAAATCGAAGAAGAAAAAGCTCACGCCCAGGTTCTTGCAAAGTTCAGGAATGTTGAAGCTCAAACAAAAGACGGCGAACGCTTCTACATTTACGCAAATATTGGAACTGTAGAAGAAGCAAAACTTGCCGTTCAGGAAGGAGCAGACGGAATCGGACTTTTCCGCACGGAATTCCTTTTTATGAGCGAAGCTAACGGTGGAAACTCTGCCCTTTTTAACGAAGAAGCACAGTTCAAAGCTTATAAAACAGTTCTCGAAACAATGAACGGTAAGCCGGTAACAATCCGGACTCTCGATGCTGGTGGCGACAAACTGATTAATTCATCAGAAATTCACATTGATGAAGAAAAAAATCCGCTCATGGGTTTGCGTGCAATCCGTTTAAGTCTCGAAAATCCAATGCAGCTAAAAACACAGTTCAGGGCACTTTACAGAGCAAGTATTTACGGCAATTTAAAAATCATGCTGCCGTTAATTACGGACGTAGATCAGGTAAAAAAAACATTAAAGATTGCCCAGGACGCAAAAGAAGAATTAAAAGCAGAAAATATAGAATTTTCTCCAGACGTTCCAATTGGAATAATGGTAGAAACCGCAGCCGCAGCACTTACAGCAGATTGTCTTGCCAAAGTAAGCGACTTTTTTTCTATTGGAACAAACGATTTAACGCAATATACAATTGGCGTTGACAGAGAAAATGCAAGCGTTTCTTCACTTTATAACGAATTCCATCTTGCCGTCTTAAGAATGATTCAAAACACAATCACCGAAGGCGAAAAAGCAGGAATTGATGTTTCTGTCTGTGGTGAAATGGCCAGCAGAAAATCAAGCGCATTAGTTTTAGCAGGAATGGGAATCCGCCGTTTAAGCATGAGCCCAAAAATGATCTGTAAAATTAAGGAACTGCTTTCAAAATATACTGTACAGGAATTAAAAACAATTTCGTCAAAACAGTTGAATTCGCTCTAACTTACCGCCCCGTAAAAAGCGGATTTTAACAGTGCTGACAAGATTAAAAAATCTGTCAAAGACGGGTTTTTTGAAATACAGAAAATTCATTATAATAGCGAATAACGAACGGAACTTTGTTTTTAACTTTATCCGTTACAACAAAAATTCAATTTTTCCTCAATTTTTAAGGAACCTATGAAAAAAGCAAGAAAATCAAAACCAGACTTTTCAAAACCAAAGCCTCAAAAAAGCGAAATCTTCGATTTAACATCTGACAGCCAGAACACTGCAGATTCGGGCGAAATTCAAAACGATACAGAAACCGACGCTGATTCTGCAACTCCAGACAATGGAGACGAATTTGGTCAAAAAGATGAAAACGCAACCGAAGAACTAAAATTCTTTACGGACAAGTCTTACATCAACCTGCCGACTGTAGCAATTGCCGGCCGTCCAAACGTCGGTAAATCAACTCTTTTTAACCGCTTTATGCACAAACGTCTCGCCATTGTAGATCCAACTCCTGGCGTTACACGCGATCCTGTCGAAGGCACTGCATTTATCGGTGGCAAACCGGTTCATCTTGTAGACACCGGCGGTTTTAAGCTTGACCGCGATCTTAAAAGCCGCGAATCAGAAATGGACGAACTTGTCGTAGAAAAATCACTTTCTGTAATCCGCTGCGCAGATTTAATTCTACTTTTACTCGAAGCTGGAAAAATCACAGGCGAAGACGAAGAATTTATTCATCTTTTGCGCCCTTACTGGAACAAAGTTGTTGTTGCAGTAAACAAATGCGAAGGCGGTTCAGGCGAAAATGTCAGCTGGAACTATCTTCAATTTGGATTCAACGAACTGCTTTTTATTTCTGCAGACCACGGAGACCACATTACAGAACTTGCATCAGCAATTACTTCGCGTCTGGACTTTAGCAAGGTTCAGGAAGGAGTTGAAGAACCAGCAATCAAGATTGCAATCGTCGGAAAACCAAACACAGGCAAATCAACACTTTCAAACCGTCTTACAAACACACAGAATTCAATAGTTTCGGACTACGCAGGCACAACCCGCGACGTTGTAGAAGGAAGCTTTACCTGGGGCAAACGAAAATTCGAAGTTCTCGACACAGCGGGAATCCGCCGCAAAGCAAAAGTAAAGCAAAACGTTGAATATTATTCCGTAAACCGCGCAATAAAAACTCTCGACGAATGTGACGTTGTATTCCTAATGATTGACGCCGAACAAGGCTTGGCCGACCAGGACAAAAAAATCTGTTCGCTAGCTTATGAACGTGGACGCGGAATTATTTTTGTTCTCAACAAATGGGATTTAAAAGAACAGACAAAAAAAGTTTACAAAGACACAGTAGACTACATTCAATATATGTTTGGACAAATGCAGTTTGCACCAATTCTCCGGCTTTCTGCCCTTAACGGAGACGGAATAAAAGAATTAATGGAAACAACTGTCCGCCTTTACAAGCAGCTTACAACAAAAATCGAAACTTCGGCTCTCAACAAGGCACTCGACGACTGGCTTTTCCGTTATCCGCCGCCAGCAAGTAAGGCAATTCATTTTAAAATCCGCTACATGACGCAAACGAGCACAAATCCAGTTGCTTTCCGTATTTTTGCGACAAGCCCAGACAATGTTCCAGAAAGTTATGTAACATATTTAAAAAACAGAATCCGCGAAGATCTTGGCTTTGACCAGATTCCAGTAATTCTGGAAATGAAGTCCAGCCGAAAAAGATGGGAAAATCGTTTCGAGTAAGATTTTAAAAATTTTACGGGCCTGCCCGGCTGCAAAACAGCCGGTCGCGCTTTTCGTGGTTCCGCGTCTACCGCGCTCCAGTGCTGCGCACCGCGCTTCGCGCGCCACTACAATCGCTCAGGCTTTAATAAAAGAATTATGACATATTCAATTGGCGAAGCCGAAGAACTTACAGGCATAAAATCTCATATTCTTCGTTATTGGGAAGAAGTAATTCCATGGTTTGCTCCCCGAAAAGACCTTGGTGGCAGAAGAATTTATTCAGAACGCGACATTGATTTAATTCTCCGCCTTAAATACCTTATTAACGAACGCAAATTTACAATCGAAGGTGCTCGCGACGAAATTCTGCGCGAAAACAGCGAATACGACAAAAATGCAGAAACTTTAGACGCAATCCGCCAGATCCGTTCAGAATTAAGCCAGCTTTATATGCTAGTGCGCAAATACAGAAAATAAAAAAATGACCTTCAGCATAATCTGATTCAAAAGGAA
>CAVKVK010000059.1:0-12859 GCA_963659855.1 Parabacteroides distasonis
ATTCAGGTCTTTGGTTTTAATAGGAGCCTGTTATGGCAAAAATTAATCAGTTGATAGAGAATGTTTTAATCCCTTAATTCAGGTCTTTGGTTTTAATAAAGCATCTACAGGTACAACATTTGGTAAGCCAGTTCTTTACGTTTTAATCCCTTAATTCAGGTCTTTGGTTTTAATATATTTTTTCAGAGAACAAAGCCCTTGAGGGCTCTAAAAGTTTGTTTTAATCCCTTAATTCAGGTCTTTGGTTTTAATAAAGTTCAGACGCTAAAAGGCGTCTATAAACAAGTAAAAGTTTTAATCCCTTAATTCAGGTCTTTGGTTTTAATCTTCTACAGTCCCTTCTGTTTAGGGGAGGTGCTTATTTGGGGTTTTAATCCCTTAATTCAGGTCTTTGGTTTTAATCCTTCAACAGATTTTGAACTGTTGAAATTGTGCAAGTTCATGTTTTAATCCCTTAATTCAGGTCTTTGGTTTTAATTGTCTAACTCCTTCTTCAGCCCCTTCTGTTTAGGAGAGTTTTAATCCCTTAATTCAGGTCTTTGGTTTTAATACAAAAAACCCCTGGAGTTGCAGCAACTCCGAGGTTTTTTCACGAGTTTTAATCCCTTAATTCAGGTCTTTGGTTTTAATAGTTCCATAACGTTGTTATGATAGATTTTTCCTACTTCGTTTTAATCCCTTAATTCAGGTCTTTGGTTTTAATTCCTTCTTTAGCCCTTTTAATCTAGGGGAGGTGCTTGTATGGGTTTTAATCCCTTAATTCAGGTCTTTGGTTTTAATCGGTTTTATTCGTTTCTAAAGTTTGAGAGTTAGAAAGATAAGGTTTTAATCCCTTAATTCAGGTCTTTGGTTTTAATAAAAAAACTATCGGAGTTTGAAAGTTCTGATAGTTTTATTACGGGTTTTAATCCCTTAATTCAGGTCTTTGGTTTTAATAGTATTACTTTAAAATCGGATTTAATAACAGACCTTAGTAAGTTTTAATCCCTTAATTCAGGTCTTTGGTTTTAATGAAAAGAAGGAGTTAGACAATTCTTTTTTCAGCCCCTTCTGGTTTTAATCCCTTAATTCAGGTCTTTGGTTTTAATAAAAGCTTTTGCTGCAGAGATTGCTGCCTTGAAGGCAGGTTTTAATCCCTTAATTCAGGTCTTTGGTTTTAATAAAACTAACCACTTAATTGAAGTGATTAATCACTTCAATCGTTTTAATCCCTTAATTCAGGTCTTTGGTTTTAATACTACCCCGTGTATTTCATTATTGCACAAAAGGTTACGGACTGCAATTCGCAATCCTTTTTGTTTTTGCAGAGCATTTTGCTGGATTTTCTTAATAATTCAATATTTTTTCTGATATTCTTCATTCTAATTCCTTATTCAATAAAGAGTTATATGTTTTTCGCAAACCTGGGCACATTTTTGCGTTTTTTAGCATTTTTTTAGCTTTGCGAATTTTTCAAAGAACCTTGTACCTTTATGCTAACATTTTTTTGAACTTTATAAAATCATAAAATCTTCATCAAAATTGCTATTCAATTTTTTTGCGTTTTTTCCGAATGACTGTTTTTTCTGAAAATCTCTTTCGCAAATTTCAAAAAACAAAACAAAATCTTCTTCTTCGTCCATAAGTTTTTGAATTCTGCTTTTTAAATGTCCAACGGCTTCATCGTCCGCAAAAGTTTCAAAAACAGACTTTTGAACACGCACAGCGTAACTTTCCATACATTTTGCAATTCGTGCCAATCGTTTTGTGTCTCTAATATCATAAACAATCAAAAAATGCTTTTCTTTCATAAAAACTCACAGAATTTCAAAAGTGGAAGGAATAAAAATATTCCCCTGCCCCAGACTAAAAGTTTTACTGGCGCAATCCTGGCAAAGCGGATAAATCAAAAGTGAATCTTCTTCTAAATCCAGAATTTCCAAAAGTGATTTTTTTAATTCTTCAATCTGCAGACTTTCCATTTCACATTCAAAAAACGAAAATTGAATTCTGATTCCAAAATTTTCGAGAGTTTTTGCAACACGCCTGAGTCTTTTTGAATCTGAAACATCGTAACTTACAAAATAAATCATTTAAAATAATAAGCCTTGTATTCCGTTTCTTCGTCGCTGATTACCCTTTTATAATGCTGAACCTGCCTGAAAATTATTGCCGTATAAGATAATTTTTGTCCGGTCGGCAAATACAAAATTAAAGAATTCATTTTTGATTCAAACGCAGTTATAACTTTTTTAATTCCCGCCTTTGTTAAAAGAATTCCAAATTGATTTTCTGTTGAATTTTTATTGTTTTCGTTATTTGCGTTATTTTGAGTTTCCGTTTCTGCTTCTAATTGTTCACCGTGTTTTAACTGTTCAATCTGTTCAGTTTTTTCCAATGGAAAATCTTCACTTTCCACCGAAAATTCAACTTTTTCAAAATCTTCAGGCTTTAAAGTTCCAAGATTAAAAAGCGAACAACAAACTGTATCGCACACCGGCGAACGAAATTCTTCCATTAAGTCAAACACAAGAGCAGTTTTTCCGTAATTCACCGCATGAAGGTTTCCACAGCAACTGTCCAGGCCGCTCGCTTCCACCGCACTTTCTACGCGATACATTAAAAGCGTGTACAAAAAACTCAAAACTGCATTTACGTTTGTGCGCGGAGGATTTTTGCTTCTTGTTTTAAATTCTGCCCACTTTGGCTGCAAATTAAACTTAAAAACTTCAAAATATTTTCTGGCAGCAATTCCTTCGTAACCACGAAGCTTTTCAATATCACCTGTTTTTTCTGCATTCGAAAGTGTGTTTTTTAACGCAGCAACAGCATTTTCAATCTCCGTGTTTTCAGCAGAATTTTTGCGCTTAATGCGCTGCATAAAACTTATTTCATTTTTGATTTTTCCGCAGACAATGCTTTTTGCAATATTTAAAGATTTTTTTGGATTGTCCAAAATACGAAATTGTTTTTGCCGCAAGAAAACATTTTTTTTGTCACCAAAAGAAAGTCTTCCATTAAATTTTCCATTAGAAGAAAGAAAAGTTGTAGGAATTTTATATTTTGTCAAAAGCCTGAGCGCATCTGCACTAATCGAAATTCTTCCAATTAAAACAAGCTGCTCTGTCTTAAAAGGAAACAAAATTGTGCTGGTTCCATCTGGCTGCGAAAAAACAATCGTCTCGTCTTTTTTAGAAAGTTTACCGTAATCTGAAAGAATATAGATTTCTGACATTTTTACTCAATCGTTTATCATCTGATATACATAAGCCCAACCTTCCTGCCAAAGCTTAGAAGATTCACGGCTTAAAGTTTCGTATGCTGGTGAATTATAAAATTTTAAAATAGACTCATTAAGAGAAAGATTTTCTTTTTTTGCCAGTTCAGAACAGATTTTAGCCGCCTTACCTGGAATAAAAAGATGGACATTTTTTTGCGTAACTTCAGGGCGCATCATTAAAATACCTCCTCCGATTCTATGAATTTCAGATAGCTCAGAGATTTTTCTGTATGAAAACAAATTTGATCAACATACTTCCAGGCCATTAAGTCGGCAAGAAGTTCCTTTTTGCTTAAAAAGCCATCTTCATATAAGTTCAGGCTTGCATAGACATTGTCATTTGCCACAGCACCCATCACGACATCATAATCATAAACAAAATGAATGTTCTGACGGTTCGCCATTACAAAATCCAGCCATTCTTCATCAGCCTTGCAAAATATTTTTGATTTGAGCTTTGCAGTTTTAAAAATTTCGTCGTCCAATTCAAATGCAGAAACAACGGCTTTTTCATAATGAAATCTGTCTTTTTTTATCAAAGACCATTTTTTTGCCTGCTCAAAACTTGTTGTTGTGTAAAATCCGTTTCCAAAATCCATTGCACGGCTTGGTTCTAAGATTTTTGGGGAAGAAACTTCTGAAAAACCTCCATGATATATTTTCATCATTCACCCTCGCTTTTTATAAAATCTTCAATTGTTTCAATTATGTAAGCTTTTCCCTGTGTATGTAAAATCTCGTAATGCTCGCCAAGAAAATCCAGAACTTTTTTTTGAGAAAATAAATTCGCAACATCCCGCCCATTAAGATTTTTTTCAGCGGCATATTCTTCAATACACCAGGAAAGAAATTCCGCTTTTTTTTGAAACAATTCATCGTTCATGATGCCATCCCCTCGAATAAAAATTATACCATGCTTTTTATTTTTTATGGGTGTGCCCCTTCGCGCCATTCGTGCAGGCACTCATTTTGCTTCGGGTCGGGCTTTTCAGGGTTCCGTTGTCCGCTCCATTGCTTCGCAACGCGTTGCGCGCGCCCTTACAATCCCTCACACAAAATCACCATTTACAGTAACTGTATTTTTTAAAGCAGACATGCTCAAAAATATATTCGCGGTGAACAGTTTCTCCGTTGCGGGACTCCTTTGCAATGCGCCTGGTTGTCGCATAAAGCGGAACAAGCCCATTTTTTAACGCAAAATCCACAAGCGTAAAAGTTGAACCAAATTCTCCCTGAATTATGAACAAATCACCGGGAACAGAATTTTCTTTAAGCCACAAAGCAACAACTTTTACAACTTCATCATTATTTTTTTCCGGCGGAATCTGCGCCCAAAGTCCCGCAAGATTTTTTTCCGGATAAACAACATCAATAGAGTTAAATTTTTCGTTAAGTTCGGCAAGTTGTTTTTGAGTAAGCGTGTGATTTAAAAGACAGAATGTTCTGGGCATAATTTAGTTCCATCCTCAATTTCTATTTTAAAATCCTTAGTTCTTCTTAAAACAGAATCTTTATCAATTATACTCATTGTATATAAGTGAGATACTACAGTCAGTCCAAAATTAGATTTCAATGCTTGAACTTTATATATTGTATTGTTTAAAAGTTCCGACTGTGTTTTTTGATCTATAAAACTTTTACACTCAATTATGTGAATTGTATTTTTCTCATCAATATACATAACATCATACTCATTAGGAGTTTCATTTTTACTTTTCAGTTGAATATTCAAAGCAACATTTTTATTTGGATCTAATTTTTTTTCATTTACTATCTTCTGAAAAACAAATTCTTCAAACCAGCCGCCTGTAATATATCTGATTTGATTTTTAGAAATATGCTTTGGATCAAAATCAAATAGTTCTGCTGTTTTCGCAATAACTTCAAAAGATATTTTTGACGATAATTTTGACAAATACTCTGGATTTAATTGTGATAAATCTAAAAAACCCTTTTCTTCAAGTCTTCGTTTAAAATGTTTTTCATTCTGAATTTCAAAGAATTGATTTCTTCCTTCCTTACAACTTTCTATTTTTATTAAAACATTTTTATTATATTCCCAGTTTTTTTCACACCTATTGTTATAGGAGAAATCAAAACCAAATGCTGAAATATATTCATTTAAACTTAAAGGCTCTAAACTATCACAACTTTTTTGTTCTGGATACAGTTCTAATAATGAAAAATTATTTATTGGAATATAATAAATCTTTGAATTACGCAATTTTACGAAAAGTTGATAACTAGACAAAGACATTAACTTTGTTCCGCCTGTAATATTTACAATAATAGAATCATAAACAGAAAAATTAATTGACTCTGAAATCGTTCTTTGAATATCTGCGGGATTGTCTTGCTCAACAAGAATAACATCTTTTTTTTCAAAACATTTGCAATTATCCCCAAGAGAATTCCAAATCTTATCCGACTGTTTTATTTCTTCCATTTTTGATGTAGAAACAAACAATAAATCAATATTTTCATGAGTTTTTATACACCATTTTAAAAACGCAATATTTGGTACTGTCTGATTACTGACAAGTAAAACCACACAAGTTTTCATTTCCTTCCTCCAAATAAAACTCTGAGATAGCACCCGCAAAACAGGTTAATTTAGTTTTTTTAGAAAACCTATAATTTCGATAAAATCTGCACTACAGAAAAATAACCGACATTATTTGTTTTTCCGTCAATTTTTATTTTTACTTTATCTTTCTTTTTGTAATTTGAAAGAGTTTTTGCGTTGCAATTTCTTAACACAGCCTTATCTTTTGTCTTTACGATTTCTAAAAATATACTGGCTCGCCTTTTATCAAGGTCAGTTATTATTGCCTCATACTCGCCTGCAACCAAAATTTCTTTTTTTACAATTTTTGGCTGCATTAATTGAGATGATTCCGAAATATTATTCACTCTTTTAAAACGTCCGTAACCTATAGAAGTTTTTCCACCAAAGCCGATTTTTTCAAATGCAGTGCTGAACATGGATTCTATTTCTTTTTCTTCTGCTTCCGTAAGTGCTGAATATTTATCATCTTTTTTTACCGGAATAAACGCACAGTTAAAAACAAACTTTGTGCCCTGTTGAACTGTAAGAAATTTTATCGGAGTTGGCGATTCTGTTTCTACAGGCTGAACTCTTCCATTTCCGCCATAGTAATTAGAATAATGAGGATTCATTATATCAACTTTAAGAACAGGAACTTCTACAGGATATGAATCAAGAATAACAAGCTGACCTTTATACTGAGTTTTCTGTTTCTGGTCTGATGTACCAAAATATTTTTCAAGTTCAATCTCAGGAATTTCTGTTCTTCCGTTTGCAATATTTACTGCATGAGCAAGTCGAAGAACGCCTTTTATAGAAGAAGCAGGAATATAAGGAATTCCAATGTTTCTGTCAAGAATCATTCCTGTTTCAGTCGGATGCCCAGAACCGAGACCTGTAATAAACGGAGAAACAGTTTTTGCCATAATGGAAAAAGTCTGAATTCCCTGTGTCCTCAAAAAGTTCATATATGCTTTCTGCTTTTCCTGTCTTCTTTCAATCTCTTTTCTGACAAAAGAAGTGGTAAAAAGTTTATCACTTTTATTTTTAAGATTCGGAATATTTTCTGTGTCAGAGTTTAATTCACCTTTTTTAGTTTCCCATTTTACCATTCTTGGAGAATAAAGAGAAAAATTGCAGTTTGGATTTTCAAGCAGCTTTTTTTGATTGTCAGGAATAGGAAACAAAACTACTTTATCATTAAAAGAAGATTGAGGTTTTCGACTATAGCCGTCTGAGTTTCTATTGCGGTTGAAATTACTGTTCACTGCTTTTTGCCTCTTCAAATGCTCTTGCATAACGCTTTAGCCACTCCAACATTCTCAAAACTTCTTCCTGCATTTTTATATATTCGCTTTGAGATATTGAATTTATTCTTGAAAGAAAATCAAAGTCATCTTTTACATCAGAAAATGAATTTCGGAATTCTTTCTGCAAATATGATTTAAGAATTCCAAAAACAAATTTATGTTTGTCATCGTCTTTTTTATCACTAGGATGTTTTGCTTTCAAAAATGCAAGACTTTGTCCAAGACCATTTGAAAGAATCATATTCGGCATGCCAACAATAAAAGTTGCATAATCTGATGTCACACCAGAATCTTTATATTTATCCAATGATTTTAAAGCAAATTCTGCCCTTTTCTGCTGTTTTGTCTGAATTGCCATTTTACTTTCCCTCCATTGAAGAATGATTCCACGTCAATTGGAAAATACCACGACCGCAAGTTTCGTCCCCTGCAATCTGAATATGATTTGCAATCACTTCTTCTGTTATGAATTTCTTAATTGTTTCTGCTTTCAGTTTATCTTCCACGGAATTTTTAGAATCGCCCCAATGAATAACCGTGTACATGATTGTATCAGACGGAAGCTCCTCCTGATAACGCAAGGAACCGTCCTTTGTGGTTCCAGTTTTACTGTAAATTTTAATTTGTGCCATAATCTGAGTGCAGTTTGAAATTCCATAATTAAAAACTTCATCAGAAACAAGAAGAAGACGTTCTGCATCTTTGAAGAATGAACCAATCTTTGAAAACTCTCCAATTTTATTTTCTGCAACTTGAACTTCATAATCTTCAAGAAGAATATTTCCCTTCAAATCAAATTTTCCAAGGCTTATTGCTTTATCGTCAGAAACAGAAAACTTTGAAGAATCAAAAGAATTGAAATTTGCGACAACCAAGTCTTTTTCCAACCTTTTTAAAACAGCCGGGCAAGTAATCCAGACAAAAGGAGAAACATTCGACCGCATCGGAAATGCCAATATTTTTGCATCTGAGATAGAAAGAGAACCAGCATATCCTCCGTCAGATGAAGTTCCAAATACAGACTCTGTAAGTTTTGCAAAATCTTTTATCTGTTCTTGATTAGAAATCTTATTCTTAAATCTGTCAAAATTCGCCCTGAATGCGCCTTTTACGCCGCTTGCTTGAATCATTGGCCAGTTTGTGTGGCGTTCCCGCTGAATCGGTAAATCTACAACTCCAAGAGCAGAACCGCTTCCTGCGTGGCAAGGTGTTACTGCATACATAATTGCAACTGATGTGTTTTCAAACATTATTATTCTCCTCTTTATTTTCTATCTTTGATTCAATGGAATACAAATGCCATTTATATTTTTTGTAAATACAGCTCCAGCCGGAATCCAGCTTGTTGTAGGTTTATGAAAGCCTTTTGCCAAATCCCAGCCCGAAGTTATTACCAATTTTAAAGAAGCTACAAGACTGTCAAGATTTTCTTCTGTTGCTTCAATCGGAGCGAGTGATAAAAATTGAGTCATTGTATTTTCTGCTTTTTTCGGCATACAAAAATCAATTTTTTTGTAGCTGCATAATCTGGTTTCACCGCCAAGTTGAATTTTTCCAAAATCTTTTAAGCCAATTTCTTTTGAAATTCCAACAACCATCGAAACTCCATCAAGAAGCCTTACATGCGAAGCAGAATACAATTGTCCTTCCATAGTGTGTTTATTTGAATCCAAAGCGATTCCTGTTCTCTGCTCAAATACAAGAATTTCATTCTGCAGAAGAAAATCATTTTCTTCCAAAACAGTCTTAGCAGAATTTATAAAATCAATTGAAATCCAAATATTCCCCAAAGGCTGCGCATTTTCTTTTGCGTATACAAATGGAAGATTTTCAACAGAACTCATAACAAACATATCATCAAGCAATTTTTTATTTCTTTTTGCTTCAACAATCGTTTTTCCGATATAATCTGCTTTTTCTTTCGGTTTTTTCTGTGAATCCAAATACCAGGTGGCAGGAACTTTTGCATAATACTGTCCATTCTTCCTTATAAGGATAGATGAAACTTCAAATGGAGCTTTTTCAGAAGGATTTCCGATTATTTCGTTTGCAGAAGTATTTTTGCCAGAAACATAATCTGCTGGAGCAATTCCCTGCTGCCGCAAAAATAAGGTTCTAAAAGATCCTTCAATTACAGAAACTGGCGGTGGAAACATTGAAACAGCAACATTTTGTCCTGCCTCCATAGGTGTTGAGCCTCCGAAAAACAATGTATCCAATGGAATTATTTCGTAAAACACACTCATTCAGCCACTCCTTCAAAAGATATTCCCTGCAAGAAATTTGCAATTACAGCCGCTTCAAAATTGTAAACAAGATCCCCATTTTTTCCTTTTTTAAAGCATATTCCAGCCAAATCTTTTGAATAATTTTCAAGTTTATCTTCTTTTATTTTTATTCCCGAATGAGATAGTTCATATTTTAAAATCTGAACTATTTTATTTTTATTGTTTTCTGTGCAATTCAGCAGCGGTTCAAAAAAATCTTTCATATTTTGCAGTTTATACAAAAGCGATGTGCTGATTTCTTCGGATTTTGCAGCATTGCAAATATTTATAAATGAACTTAAAACTGTTTTTTTTGAATCAAAAATGTTTTCATCATTCCATTTACAAGAAAAATTTCTGTCGCCACCAGAACGTTTTTTTAGTCTGATTGCAATTGCATTTCTTCCCGTCTGTTCTTTCGCAATAGAATCAAGAACCCTGTGAGCATCCTGAATCACTTCTCTCAATGGCTCTTTGTGATGAGCAATTACAATTGCCCCGGACAAAGAAATACCTTTTGCGCCATGTCCAAGATGATAGCCGACTTTCTTTATAGAAGAATTTAATTTATCAATTTCAACTGCGCCATTTTTTGTATATTCGGCAAACGACATTGAGTAGTTTTCAGCAATCTTTTTTGCACATTCAACAGTCGCATTCAACGGCATAACTGCACAGACATCATCACCGCCAGCATAAATAAGTTTTCCACCAGCATTTTCAACAGCAGGCTGAACTCCAAATCTTGCAAAATTATTAAGAGAATCGGAGATCATTGCATGCAAGGCAGGATTCAATGTCCGTTTTTCATCAAAATATTCTTTTAAAACAGGAGCTTTTACGATTCCTTTTTCAATTTTCGTAGCCAAATCTTCATGAATCACATCTTTCCATTTTGTTTCAAGAGTTTCTCCGTTTATCAAATCCCCCATTTTATCGCCGTCCATCAGAAGAACAGCATAATATTTGTCTTTATTTGTGAAATTTATACCGAAATCATCTTCAGCTTGTTTAATTATTTTTGCTGTTTCTGTTGTATCTTCATCATAATTGTCTTCATCATGAAGATAATTGTGAATATCCTCTATTTTTCCTGAAAGATTTTTCATATAACTTGTTGCAGCCATTTCCGTTGTAGAAGGAAAATTTTCATATGCCTTAAAAACTTCCTGCAAAATTGAATCTTTTGAATATTTTTTTGAAACAATCGGCAGAAATCTTTTTACAGCACAAACCGCACAAAGTTTTTCATTCTTGCGGATGTTCTTATTATCTTTGTCTGTTTCTGCAATTTTATTCCAAAAATCATCAACATTTTTTGAATATTCTTTTGCAGAAGTTGCTCCTGAAAATCTAAAATCGTTAAGAACTTCACGTTCTCCACAAAGGGGACATTTTATTCCGTTTTGCGGACGACGAATAAACACAGGTTTTGTTTTTCCGGCAGCAAGTACGCTCTGAACAAGAGAATGTGTCGAAGTATAAAGTCTTACATTTTTTATTGAATACTGTTTTGAAAAAGAATCCAAAACTTTAAATTCTTTTTGCACAACATCACCAGAAACAAGGTTTTCAATTTTTTCTTTATCAGATAATTCAGCAAGTTTCACCGAAGCCCAGGAAAAATTCCAAAAATCTTCTATTTGAATATCCCAGAGTTCTGAAATCTTTTCTTTTGCATCAGTCTGCTTTTTTATAAATTCTTTTACGCCAGATGAAATTTCAATCCATTTTGATTTTACAGTTTTTGTAATTTCTTCATTCAGTTCTTTTACTTTGTCATGCGGACACAGAAAAATAAATTTATTAGGAAAAGCAGCTATTCCTTTTGTTTTATCTAAAAGTTCCTTTAAGTCGCCAGTTTCATCTAAAAATTTTTCATTGATTTTGCATTTTTTTACAAGCCAGTCATTTACTAATGGTTGATTGTGTAATGATGGATAAACTATGTGGTCTGGTCCCAGTTCGTCCATAACACACGCAATTCCAGTAAAAGCAAGGTACGACAAAAGAACAGAACCTGTCCAATAGTCACGAAGTTTTCTCGCTTTTGCAATAAAATCTTGAACTGGAGTTATCGAAAAGACAGCCATATCAATCTGTTTATTTGAATCTTCCGACAAAGAAGAACCAATCGCAGAAACAAGCCCTAAATGATGCCACAAAGGATGATCCGGCATTCTGGTGTCTGCTGGCAAGATATCCCAAATAGCTCCAAGATTCCCGACATTTTCATTACGAAGCCTTTTTTGAAAAGCAAAAAACAGATAACTAAAAAGCGATTTTGCCCAATCTTCAGGACTATCTTTATAGTTAAAATGAGCATTTAACGGTTTTTCATTCTGTGGAATACTTTGCATTTCTTCATAATTTTTATTCAGTCCCAAATCTTTTATAAGCAAATTTTCAATTTCTGAACACAGCTTTTTTATATCTATTTCCGGCAAATCTACAGGAAGAACCTTTTTTACAAGCGGATGAACAATTTGAGTATTATCTGAAAAATCAATGCAGCCACCATTTTTAGCACCTGGCAACAGACTTCTTGTTAAACTTGAAGCGATGCAGTCCGCAGCCTGATAATTATCCTTGTCCGGAACAGTCTGATAGAGAAGTTCTGCAATTTTAGAAGCAATTTCTTCATGGTGCGGAATATCAAAAACTTTGCAGACTGGATCATGTAACCAAAGAGAAACTTTATTTCGCCAATAATCTAAATTTTTGTTTATCATTTTGCCGCTCCTGCAATTTGTCTTCGCCATCCTGAAAGACGAGAATCTTTATCTAAATAATCATGTAAAAAACAACCAGCTTGCTTTTGTTCTTCTACATTCCAGTTTTCTATCTCGTAAGGAATATGAATTATTAAACCGTAGTATTTTGTCATTATTGAATTCTCAACTTTTACCTTTTGCTGGCAAACTTTTACAATCACTTGCGAAGGCAATCTTGTATTTCCTTTTGCCATTCCAAATATTTTTCTTCCATCTGGAATTTTTCTTTTTATGAAAGAAAGAGCGTCATAATAAACCAAACCAATTTCTTCAAATGCCGAATTCCAAGAACTAAAGTTTTTTGTTTTCCATGCAAAAACACCTTTTTCATCAGTACAAATTTTGGATGGATAATTCTTTGAAAAATTAAATAATTTCATCCAATCGTCATATTTTTCAAAGACACGAGGCGGATTAAACTCAAAAGAATTTTGTTTTGGAATAATATTAACACTTCCAAAACCATTTTTTGATTTTGAACCGCAAGTTCCAAAAAGGGTTATCAAAAATAAAGAATCTATTATTTCATTTTGATATTTAGATTCAGTAGTCAATACAAAAGAGCATTTAGTTTTAGGCTTTATATATTCTTTTTTTCCTACAGAACCATATCCCAAATATTTGGCTAAATCCATAGAACCGCTGTCAATCTTACCCTTATCCTTCATTGCCTGAACATAGTTTTCCACCGCGGCATTCAG
>CAVKVK010000060.1:0-12757 GCA_963659855.1 Parabacteroides distasonis
GGCAATGAGCCTTTCAAGTTTTTGTGTCGTAACCAATGCTTTAAGATTGAATTTCTTTAAAGTAAAAAATTCAACAGAAAATAAAAAAATCAAAATTGCCACAAAGGAGGAAACTAAAATGGCAGAACAGATTGAAAAAACATTAAAAGTCGAAGGAATGATGTGTTCTCACTGCGAGTCTCACGTAAAGCAGGCACTCGAAAAACTCGACGGAGTAGAAGAAGCAAAAGCCGACCACGAAAAGTGCGAAGTTTATGTAAAACTTTCAAAACAAATTCCAGAAAGCGACTTTGAAAAAGCCGTTACCGAAGCAGGCTACAAATACGTAAAAGTTTAGATTTCCTTTTTTTTGGAGCGCAATTACAGTCTCGTCGGGCTTTGCGGACTTGCGCTTTTCGCTCCATTTGGCTGACAAAAAGTCAGCCAAACGCCTTTGGCGGTCCTCCAATCCCGGCTGGTTTGCCAGCTCATTTTTACATATTTTTTTTCTCGATTTTTTATTGTGAACTTATATCAAGAAGTTTTTGACATCAGATTTTTTATAAGCTAAAATACCCCTTTGTGAGGTGACTACATGAAGATTCGGCTTAAGTCGATTTTTTTTAAGATTGTTTTTCCAGTTGTTCTTATTCTTTCAGTTTCAGCAATCGCTTTAATTTTCCTTCTTTCAAATATTGTTACTAACAGGCTTTTTACAACAATGAAAGAATCTGTAGTTAAAAACAGATTCATTGTTGAAGACCTTATTAACGAAGAAATTATTTACGGAAATAATGTTACAAATCTCGCTTCAAAGTTTTTTACGGGGCTCTGGTCAAATGACGCAGAACGCGCCGTTGCAGAAGTCTGCCAGATGGCATACGAATCCCTCGATCTGGAATTTATTGCTGTTTATGACACAGACGGTAATCTTGTTTCTCCAGAAGAATTTGCAGAAGGCGCAGAACTTACAGACACTGTACAGGATGCACTCAACGGCAAAACAGTTTCTCTTATGGAAATGATTGACGGAGAACTTTTTACAACTGATGCAGCCAGACCAATTTATGACAGAGGCGGACAGATTGTTGGTGCTGTCGAAATTACAACAAACCTCTGCGAATCATGGTTTATGGACCGCATGCCAGAAAAAATCGGCTGTCAGTTTGCAATCATTAATGGCGACAAAATTGTTGCTTCTACAGAAGAAGCATTAAAAGGAACTACACTTCCTTCTTATGTAAAAAAAGCTTTTGAAGACAATGACAGTTGGGTTGGACAGTTTAATGTCGGTAAAACAAAGTATATTGCTCATTGCTGGGAATATTCTGAACTTGATAACTGTAAACTTCTTGTAGCTCAAAAAGCCGATGGAATTTTTGAAACATTAAATAACATCAATATGAAAGTTTTACTTTCTCAGATTTTAAATAATGTTTTAGTTCTGATTGTTTCAATCATCGTTGTATTCTGGGCTGTTTACCGTCCATTAAAGAGAACTCATAAAGCCGTTATTGGTCTTTCTAGTGGCGACGCAGATTTAACATACCGCCTGCCTTTGCGTGGCGGAGATGAATTCCAGGATTTGTCAGAAGGCGTAAACAAATTTATAGAAATGCTGCAGAACATGATAAAACAGCTCGGTGCCAAAACTTCAGATGTAAAAGAAGTTATTCAGGAACTTGGTACAAGTTCTCAGGAATCGGCAAGTGCAACTGCACAAATTATGGCAAACATTGAATCTGTAAAAAATCAGTCTTCTAACCAGGTTAATGCAGTTCAGAATGCAAATACAGTTATTGCTTCTTCCAGCGAGTCAATGCGTAAACTTAAAGAAAACATTGTTGCTCAAACTTCCGACATTACAGAATCTTCTGCTGCAATCGAACAGATGATTGGAAACATTCATTCTGTAACAGATTCAACAGAAAAAATGTCAACTTCATTCGCAGACCTCGAAAAACTCATCAAAGAAGGCGCAGACAACGTTAAGGCTTGTTCAGAAGTTATTAAACAGGTTGAAGGAAAATCACTCGTTCTTGCAGATGCAAACAATACGATTAAATCAATTTCTTCTCAGACAAACCTTCTTGCAATGAACGCAATGATTGAATCTGCCCATGCCGGCGAAGCTGGAAAAGGTTTTGCTGTTGTTGCTGACGAAATCCGCAAACTTGCAGAAAATTCAAGTGCACAGGCAAAGGCAATTGAAGAAAACATTAAAGACATTACAGATTTGATTAACGAAGGCGGACGTCTCTCTGATCTTTCTCAGACAAGTTTTGATAATATTGACGCACAGGTTAATGTTGTTGATCCTCTCGTTTCTCAGATTTCAAACGCAATGGAAGAACAGACAAGCGGTTCTTCACAGATTCTCGAAGCTCTCGGCAATATGAAAGACGAATCTGTTCTCGTTGATGACAGTTCAAAATTACTTTCTGACGGATTTGTAAAAATTGATCAGGACATGGAAGCCGTTAACCAGATTTCTTCTACAGTAATGGGAAGCATGGACGAAATGGCTGCCGGTTCAAAACAGATTAGCGAAGCTACTCAGACAGTAAGCGAACTTGCACTAAAAACAAAAGATGCAATGGATGCTATCGACGATATGCTCAGTAAGTTTAAGGCTTAACTAAAAAACATGTTTTTTAGTTCTATTAAAAAAAGTTATATATATTTTCTTTTGTTCGCTGCTTTGTTTGTTTCTTGTACTTCAAAAGAAGAACAGCAGCGGCAAAAAGAAATTGCCATAGAAAATGCAAAAAATCTGGCAGTGGCAGACTTTGTTTCTTCACTGCCAGAAAGTGTAAAAATATCCCAGCTTTTTCTTGTAAATATTGAAGGCAATAAAGATTTTATTCCTGTTGAAAAAACTGGGAGCCTTTATGGTAACAAAAATCAGGGCGAACCTTTAATTCCTGGCGGATGTCTTTTTTTTAGTTACAATGTTGCAAAATCAAAAGAAGAAGTAAAACATTTTACAGATTCAATCAATTCCTTCTATATAAATCATTCAAATATTCCTCCTTTTATGGCAATTGATCAGGAAGGGGGGTACGTAAATCGTTTGCGTTCGATTACGGGCAGTTTTCCTTCCAATAAGTATGTGGCAGAAAATTATTCAATAGAACAGGCAACTTCTCTTTACAACACTCAGGCACAGCAAATGGCGGATCTTGGATTCAATATGAACCTTGCGCCAGTTGTAGAAGTTGAATCAAAAGAAAATTCTTCTTTTTTGGACACACGTTCCTTTGGTTCTCTCGAAAAAGTTTTGCAATTTGCTCCGTTAGAAGTTAATGCGTTTGAAAATAAAAATGTTCTTACAGTGTTAAAACATTTTCCAGGAAACACAAATACAGATCCGCATACAGGATTGCCAGAAATAAAAGTTACAAAAGAAAAACTACAAAATGAACTTCTTGAACCTTTTAAAAAGATTCTTCCATATTCTGCTGCCGTATTGATGAGCCATGCCCGCGTTTTTGTGGAAGATGCAGGAGAAGACGAAAAAAACTTGAATATTGATTCAAAAATTCCTTCATGTTTTTCAAATTACTGGATAAAAGAAGTTTTACGCAACAAGTTTTGTTTTAAAGGACTTATTTTAAGTGATGACATTTTTATGGGCGCTCTTGCAGACCACGGTTTTTCTCCGGAAGTTGCAGCTTTAAAAGCAGTCGAAGCTGGAATTGACATAATCATGCTGAGCGAAAAACGTTTTGGCAGTACGGCTCAGATTTTATTAAACGAAGCTCATTCTTCCCCAGAATTTGAAGAAAAAATAGAAGAAAGTGTTTGCCGTGTAATAAAATACAAAATTAAATGCGGAATTCTAGAATTAAAACAAATAGACTTTGACGCAGAAGGCAAAAAATTAGAAATTCCTTCGTTTAAAGTTGAACTTAGTTCATCTTTTGCGGATTTATAAATTATTCAATATGAAACAGAAAGATAAAAATAAAAAAACAGGCGGTGCGGAAGGTTTTGAACTTTATTATTCAAATCTTTTTGGAGAACGCTGGCCTTTGTTAAAAAAATCCCTTTATGGCGAAAGTGACAAAGTTGAATACAATGCCGGCGGAACTGAAAGTTATTTTTTAGACAGCGCATCGGTCAGAGCTGCCTGCTCACTTCCATTAAAAAATGCGCAGTCAATTCTTGACATGTGCGCAGCTCCCGGCGGAAAAACAATCGTTCTTGCAAGCAATATGGAAGAAAATGCACGACTTCTTTCAAATGAACGTTCGCAGGACAGAAAAACAAGGCTTGTTCATTCAGTTCAAAATTGTCTTAGTACAACTGTTCAAAAAAATGTAAATGTAATCTGCAAAGACGGGGCAACTTTGTGCCTTGCAAAAAATAATCAGTTCGACAGAATTCTTCTCGATGCCCCATGTTCTTCTGAACGTCACGTTCTTCTTGATGAAAATTATTTAAAAGACTGGTCACCTTCGAGAATAAAAACACTTTCTATGGCGCAGTGGGCACTTTTGTCGTCAGCATGGCGCATGTTAAAAACCGGCGGATTTATGGTTTATTCAACCTGCGCACTAAATACAGAAGAAAACGACGGCGTTATAAAAAAACTTTTAAAGAAATTCAGCGACGTAGAAATCCTTGAACCAGAAATTCAATTTAATGTAGATTCTTTTTGCAAAGTAAGTCTGCCAGAAGGCGAAAAAACAGAATATGGCAGGCACGTTTTGCCCGATGTTTGCGGCGGGGCAGGACCTTTGTATTTTACGCTACTTCATAAAAAGGAAGAAAGTTTATGATTTTTAGCGTCTGTGAAGTAGTAACTATTCACAGATTGCAAAAAATCCTTCCATTCTTTTGTTAATTTTTACTGGCATTTTGAGCCAGGGCGTGAATCATTATCTGCAGATCCCTGACAGAAAAATCCGGCAATTTTTCTAAATCTTCAAAAATCTGTCTGTGCTTAAAAAAGTTAAAATAATTATTTTTTGAAGATTCTTTTTCTTCTCCATTCACTAAAAATTCAACACTGACATTTAAAACTTTCGCAATTTTTACGGCAACATCAGCTGGTGGAATAACTTCGCGCGCACTTAAATAACAGTCGAGCGTTGGTTTTGGAATTCCAGTTGCAACAGCAAGCTCTTTTACTTTCATATCCTGAAAATTAAGTTCATCGCGTAAATTTTCCCTGAATGTTTTTGCCATATTTTTATAGTAATGACATTTTATTATTATCTAGTTGAAAATACTGATAAGTTATAATAATATATTTTAGAATAATGAGATGTCATAATTAATTCTGATTTTTTATGTATTCTTATTATTTCCCTCTGTCACGGTGTTTCGGCCCGGACAGAGGAATTTTTATTTTGGAGCAGAGAAAATACTCTTTTGAGTAATCAAAAATATGTCGGAGCAAAAATCTGCTGATTTCACTGTAGAAGTAATTCCTGAAATTTTTATGGGTGAGGTGTAAGTATGTCAAACTCTTCCCGCATTGCAAAAAACACGCTCGCTCTTTATTTCCGTCAGATTCTCATAATGCTCGTGTCGCTGTACACGGTGCGTGTTGTTTTAAATACGCTCGGTGCGCAGGATTACGGAATCTACAATGTTGTAGCGGGTGTGGTTACAATGTTCGGGTTTTTGAGCGGTGCAATGGCAACTGCAAGCCAGCGTTTTTTTTCTTTTGAGATGGGAAGAAATGAAGAAGGACTTTCTCACATATTTTCTGTAACTCTTACAATTTACGCTTTTCTTTCTGTAATAATTGTTGTTTTGGCTGAAACTTTTGGACTTTGGTTTGTGTGTACAAAACTTGTAATTCCGCCGGAGCGTATGACTGCTGCAAAATGGATTTATCAGTGTGCGGTTCTGTCGTTTCTATTTACTATTATGACCACACCGTACATGAGTGCGATAATCGCACACGAGAATATGAACGTCTATGCGTATGTGAGTATTGTTGAGGCGATTCTGAAACTTGCGGTTGTGTTTCTTCTAAAAATCGTTGTTGCTGACAAGTTGATTCTCTATGGAATTCTTCTTTTGTGTGTGTCGGTTATAAACACTTGGCTTTACCGTTTTTACTGTAAGAAGCATTACAGGGAATGCAGAGTCAAGTTTGTGTGGGATAAGGAAAAGTTTTCCGAAATGTTCAGTTATGTTGGCTGGAATCTTTTTGGAAGTGCAGTCGGCGTGTTCAAAAACCAGATGGTAAATATTCTTTTGAATCAGTTTTTTGGTGCGGTAGTCAATGCGGCTCGAGCCATAGCCCAGCAGGTAAGCGCGGCGGTTACAAGTTTCAGCCAGAATTTTTCAACTGCAATTCGTCCGCAGATTATAAAGACCTATGCGGCTGAACAGAAAGATGAGTGTATTTCTTTGACTTTTCGTGGATGCAGGATGACTTTTTTCCTGATGTATGTTTTTACGCTTCCATTGGTTCTTGAAATGCCATTTGTATTAAAAGTGTGGTTAAAAAATCCGCCAGAAAGTGCGGCAATTTTTGCAAGTCTTGTTCTGATTGATGCATTGGTCGATTCCGTCAGTTATCCGATTATGACTCTTGCACAGGCTACCGGAAAAATAAAACTCTATCAGGGTGTCGTAGGCGGAATCCTGCTTTTAAATCTTCCTGTAAGTTATGTGCTCTTAAAGTGCGGGCTTCCTGCTTACAGTGTGCTTGTTGCTGGAATTTGCATTACGTTTATTGCATTTATTGTACGGCTTTTCATTGTAAAAGTTCTGACTGACTTTTCTATCAGACGTTTTTTTATAAATGTATGCCTTCCGATTGCTTTAGTCGCTTTGCTTTCCGCTGTTGTTCCTGTTTTTGCCCGTTTTTTAATTAAAGGCGAAGTTTTGAATTTCATTTGCGTTGTTTTTTTGTCAATCAGTTTTACTGCTGTTTTTGTCCTTTTTGTTGGAATGAGCAGGACAGAACGAGTTTCTATTATGAGTATGATTAAAAGGAGAGTTTTTAATGCCTGGTCTTGATTTTATAAAATGCTCCGGCTGTGGCGCGTGTGCGCAGATTTGTCCTAAGTCAGCAATTTCTATGAAGCCGAACAATGAAGGCTTTTTATATCCGGAAGTTGACTCAAATTTATGTGTTGAATGTAAGCTCTGCGAAAAAACTTGTCCGGTTCTAAACGTAAAAAGTTCAGCAGGTTTTTCAGAACGAAAAACTTATGCGGCAATCTGTAATGATGAAAAACTCCGTATGAAAAGCTCTTCCGGCGGAATGTTCACTATCCTTGCGGAAAAAGTGATAAATGACGGCGGTGTTGTGTTCGGCGCGGAATTTGACAGTGATTTTTCAGTAAAGCACGGCTGGACTGATTGTGTTGAAGGGCTTGAAAGATTCCGCGGGTCAAAATACTTGCAGAGCCGCACAGAAAACACTTTTTTTGAATGCAGAAAATTCCTTGAGGACGGAAGAAAAGTTCTATACACAGGAACACCGTGCCAGATTGCAGGATTAAAGTCATTCCTGAAAAAAGAGTATGAGAACCTTTTTACAGTTGATTTGATTTGTCATGGAGTTCCAAGCCCTGCATTGTGGCAGAAATATATAAAATTCCGCGAAAAAAAATCCGCTTCGCGGATAGTGAAAACAGCTTTCAGACAGAAGAATGAGGGCTGGAAGCTGTTTTCACTATCATTCACATTCGCGAATGACAGTGAATTCAGCCTTCCTATGTCAAAAGACAAATATCTATGTCTTTTCTTAAAGGACAACGCATTAAGAGAAAGCTGCTACCGGTGCCAGTTCCGTGGTGATAATCATAAATCTGATTTGACGGTTGCGGATTTTTGGGGAATAGAAAATGTATTGCCTGATTTTTTTGATGACAGGGGAACAAGTTTAGTAATCATTCAGAATATACGAGGAGAAAGTTTTTTTGATGGCGTAAAAGATTTGTGCCGTTATAAAGAAGTTGATTTTAACGAAGCTATAAAATCTAATCCGTCATATTTAAAAAGTTCTGAGCGCTCTAAAAAGAGAGACAGTTTTTATAAAAACTTTGAAAAAACTTCGATAGACACTTTGTATAAAAAATACGCTCGGGATTCTTTTTATAAACGAGCAAAGAATTTTGTAAAAAGATGCATAAAGTTTTGCCTTGTAAAAACAATAGGCGAAGAAAACTTTGTAAAACTAAAATCAAGGAGGCATGCTGAAAAGATAAATTGATTTTATAAAACAACGGTGTTTTTTTTGTTGTTTTATTTGTTCTTTGACATTTCTATTTTTGATTTTATTCAACTTGTTAACTACGTTGAAGATTTTTGTAAAAAATACTACTTCCTGTTAAAAAGTATTGCCTTTATGGGCTGAACTTTTTAACAGGGATTTCTATTATGGAAATCAAGCGTGATGTATATTTGGCCAGGCTTGTTTTATCTATGTGGAACGGGCAGGTAAAGGTCATAACAGGTATCAGACGGTGCGGAAAATCTTATCTTTTGCACGTTTTGTTTAAAAATTATCTGCTTGAAAATGAAGCAAATCCAGAAAAATATCATCTCTATTGAGCTTGATTTGCTTCGCGACATACGGTTTAGAAATCCGCTTGAGCTTTCCTCATTTGTTGTCAGCAGAATTCAAGGTAAGGCAGAAAAGTTTTATCTTTTTATTGATGAAATTCAGCTTTCGGACGAAGTTAAAAATCCTTACAATCCTGACGGCAAAAAAAATATGCTATACTATAGCAGAAAATGTCTGTATTATTTGGTGCAGGAGGTTGTTATGCGTGTGCTTTCAAAAGAGTATCAGGAATATCTGAAAAAGAATGAGGCTTACCAGTTTATTGTGAACCATCCAAAGCCGGATTTTAAGGAACTGGATAAAGAATGTTCAGACTTTGAAAAATGGATTTCAAATGAGCATAAAAAAGAACGTTCAAAACTGAAGGAGATTTCTAAAAAGTGATTGTAGAATTTTCAGTTTTTGACACAGATGATTTTTCAATCGAGCATATCTTTGATTCTCTGGAAAATGAGAATTTGATTTCTGATTTTTGTGCGCTGAATGGGGCCGAAGGTCTTGAAAATTACCTGAAAAATCAGGCTGTGGCCGATGAAAAAGACTTGAATGCAAGGACATATCTTGTAAAAGACAAAGTGTCAGGTGAACTTGCGGCTTATTTTATTTTACTTTGCGGAGCGGTCTTATAACAGTTCAGGTATTTCATGAAAGTTTTGATACAATTCCTGCTGTTGAGCTTTCCAATTTCGCAGTGAATAAGAATTATCGTAACAGTCATCCAGAGACAGCAAAAATCGGGGCTTTTATACTAAAGCGCTTCATCATTCCTATTTGCCAAACAATGAGCAAATACATTGGACTTGCTTCTCTTTATATTTATGCTCTTCCAGATGAAAAACTGATTGAGCATTACACAAAACTTGGCTTTACACGGCTTCCAAAAAAGCAGGAAAAATTCGTGCAGAACCATATAAAGCCAAAATATGATGAAGACTGCGTGTTTCTGTTCCAAAATCTGTAGAATTTGCCATCTTTTAAAATCAAAAATAGAAATTAAATAAAATCAATTCTTCTTTTCAGCCAGAAAGATAAATGGCTGAGTCAAAAAAATTAAAAATCGGAATTCTCACCTTTCATTATGCGCATAATTATGGGGCTGTTTTGCAGTGTTATGCTTTGCAGCAGACTTTAAGGAATCTTTGCCCTTGCGCTAAAGTCAGTGTGGTTGATTATAAAAATCAAAAAATAAAAGATGATTACAAAATTTTTATAATAAATAAAAAAAATCCGTATAGATTTTTGCGTTCTCTTTTTGGTTCATCGATCCGTTTTTTTGACAGAGCGAAACGAACTCTTGTTTTTTATAATTTTGTAAAAAATAACTTGAATGTCGGAAGTCCCAGTCTTAATGATTATGATGTGATTTTTTACGGAAGTGACCAAATTTGGAATCCTGTTCTTTTGGCAGATATAAAAAATCCTTGTATTGACAGGACATACATAGGGCAAGGTTTTAGTGGGACAAAAATTGCATACGGCGCAAGTGATGGAAATAAACTTGAGCTTACAGAAGATGTAAAAAAATCCTTGAATTTATTTTCTGATATCAGTGTCAGAGAACTAACTTTGGCTAAAAAACTTTCTTCATTAAATAAAACTGTTTCTGTAGTTTGTGATCCTGTTTTTCTGCTTTCAAAGGAAGACTGGCTTAAAATTTCTATTGCTCCAAAAGAAAAAAATTATATTTTTGCTTACAAAATCGCTGAAAATTTGGATTTTGACAATGAAGTTGAATTTCTGGGCAAACGTTTGAACAAAAAAATAATTCAGGCAGTTTATATAAAGCCGTTAAAAAAGTTTTTTTGTAAAAAACAGAAGTTTGTTGGTGCAGTCAGTCCTTTGGAATTTACAGGCTATATAGCAAATGCTGATTTTGTAGTTACAACAAGTTTTCATGGGACTGCTTTTTCCTGTTTGTTTGAAAAAAAATTCTGTGTTCTAAAAATCAAAGATGGCTCAGAGAGAATTACAGATTTATTAAACATTTTGGGCTTGGAAAACCGTTATGTGGAAAATATTTCAGACATAACAGATTTTGAAGAAGAAATTCACAATGATTCTGTAAAAAATAAGATGGAAAATTATAGAAATAAGTCAAGGCAATGGCTTTCCGACTGTATGCAAAAAAATAATGGGGGGGGTATAGATGTATAGCCTCTTCATTGTCTGGTTTGCAGTTCTCCTGCTTGGAGGCTGCTGCATGAAAATCGGAATTCTCACTTTCTGGTGGTCAAATGACAATTACGGCCAGCTTTTGCAGTGCTATGCGCTTCAGAAATATCTGCGCGACAATGGGCATGACGCATTTTTAATACGATACAATTCTCAGAATGATTACGTAAAAACTTCTCTTTTATCAAGATTTTATAAGGCATTCAATCCGGTAAAACTTTGCAGATTTTTAAGCTATAAGATAAATCAAAAAAAGGCGGATCTGGAACAAAAACTTTTTGACCGTCATTTTGATGACTTTAGAAACAGATACATAGTCCAGTCAGAAAAAGTTTACTCTTCATACAACGAACTAAAAGAAAATCCGCCGGACGCTGATGTCTACATTGTTGGAAGCGATCAGGTGTGGAACTTTTCTTTTTATGGTGCTAATGGGATTCATGCTTACTTTTTGGATTTTGGAAAGCCGGCAGTAAAGAGGATGAGTTATGCGGCAAGCTGGGGAAAAACAGATATTGGACAGGACAAAATAGATGAAATCTTTCCTTTGATAAAGCGCTTTGACTATGTTTCTGTCCGTGAAAAATCTGGTTTGGATTTGTGCAGAAAATGTGGATATGAAAGTGCGGAGTTTAGATGTGATCCGACCTTGCTGCTTGACGCGGATTCTTACCGCAAACTTTATAAAGACAATATTTCTGTAAAGACAGGTGAAAAATATGTGTTTGTATACCGCCTTTCAAATCCCTGCGATTTTGATATGAGTTGTGTTTATGACTTTGCAAAGAAAAAAGGTTTGGAAGTCGTTTATGTGACCGGAAATAATTTGTACGACAAATACAAAAAGACTTTTGCAAGCATAGAGGACTGGCTTTATCTGGTTGACAACGCCGGGTATGTAATCACGAACAGTTTCCATTGCTGTGTTTTTAGTCTTCTCTTTAAGAAAAAATTCGCTGTATTGCCGTTGACTGGGGCTGGGGCAGAAATGAACAGCAGAATTGACACGCTTTTTCAGATATTCAATATTTCCCCGCGATGGCTAAAAAATATGAACGATTTTTCAGCCCTGGAACCTTTGCCGGAACCGGATTTTACAGCAAAGACAGATTTTAATGTAAAGGAGATTTTAAATGTCTAACTCACCAAAAATCAGCATAATTGTGCCGGTTTACAATGTTGAAAAATATATCCGCCGTTGCCTGGATTCCATTCTATCGCAGACTTTTACAGACTGGGAATGTATCTGTGTAGACGACGGAACTCCAGACAACAGCGGAAAAATCTGCGATGAGTATGCGGAAAAAGACAGCCGTTTTGTTGTGATTCATAAAGAAAATGGTGGAGTTTCTTCTGCACGGAATGCCGGGCTTGATGTGGCTAGGGGTGAATGGATCGCTTTTGTTGACAGCGATGACTGGGTAGAAAAAAACTGGCTTTTTGAACAATACAAAGATATAACATCAGGTGATTTTGACGTAAGCGTTTGCGGGTTTTATGGAAATGGAATTTCTCAATATAAAGTTCTGAACCGAGAAAGCGCCAAGGCAAGCACTTTTACTGAAGGCGGGCTTGGCGGTTTCTCGTTTCTTCGTCTTATAAGACGAAGAAACGTCGAAAATATTAGATATGATACGTCAATTTATTATTTAGAAGATTCTGATTTTTTCTACAGGCTATTTGATAACTGCAATCAGATTTTGTGGACAGATAAACCTTTATATCATTATGAAAATAATCCAGATTCAATCACGCGAGCATTGTTGATTTCTAAAAAGAAATATACTGCGATAGAAACTTTAGACAGATTGTTAAAAAATGAAACAAATAAAAAGTTAAAGAAAATCTTAAATTATCAGAAGAAGTTTCAATGCTATTACTTTTGTTCTCAACACATTCTTGCGAATGGCAGTGCTGATGATTTTTTTTACAAAACTTGTAGAAAAGTAGTGAAAGAAAATTTTTTATCTTTATTTTTTGATAGAAGATTTGGAATAAAGAAAAAAATTGGTTTATTTGTAATCTGCTTTTTTAGAAAACCTGAAAAAAGTCTTGCTTATAGAT
>CAVKVK010000061.1:0-12666 GCA_963659855.1 Parabacteroides distasonis
CCGGTGCCTTCTTTTTTTATAAAATATATTATTTTTTCTTCAATTTTTATTTATTTTTTTACAAATTCTGACCACGGTATTTTTCAAATATTAAAAACACAGCAGATTTCTTTTCGATTTTTAAGATTTTTTTATAAAATATTCTCAAAACTTCTTTTTGATTAAAAACGACGTCGCTATAATTCAAATTTTTACAGATTCTACCAGTTATATTACTTTCATCTGAGACAAAAGTTTATACAAAAAGTGAGGTTTTATTTATGAAAGTAACCAGAATTTTAATGTCGGCAGCACTTATTTCTGCCGCAACAATGATGATGTCTTGTGCAGGCTTAACTTCTGCTGACGACTCTGACAGTTCATCAGCTTCTTCAAGCCGTGCAGCTTCTTCAGGAACAACTTATTCAGTTTCGACAGCGTCAGACCTTTACACAGCAGCAAACAAGGTAAACGCAGGCGACACAATCAAATTAACAGCAAACATTACATTAACAAAACAGCTTCAGCTTTTAAGAAGCGGTTCTTCTGGCAGTGTAATTACTTTTAACGGAAACGGCAAAACACTCACCTGTTCTTCGTTCAGTGGCTGGGGTGTAAAAGTAAACGGTTCATACTGGACAATCAAAAATCTTACGGTAACAAAAGCACAGGACTGCGGAATGGTTCTTCAGTCTGGTGGCAACAACCGTGTTGAATATTGCAAATTCACTTACAACGGCGACACAGGTTTGCAGGTTTATAATTCTGCACACGACGTAACAATTACAGGCTGTGAATCTTACTATAACTACGATTCTTCAACTGGTGGCGAAAATGCAGACGGATTTGCAGCAAAACTTTCCGGCGGAAAAAACATTAAATTCAATAACTGTATTGCAAAATACAATTCAGACGATGGATGGGATCTTTACAGCCAGCCATATCAGGTAACTATGAACAAATGCACAGCTTCTTATAACGGTTACCGCAACTCTGCATTAGAAACAACTCCAGACGGAGACGGCAACGGATTTAAGCTCGGTTCAAAATACAAGAACGTATCACACAGAGTTCTAAACTGCACATCAACCTACAACCTTAAATACGGAATTGATGCAAACGGCAACACAGCAAAACAGACAATCACAGGCTGCACAGTAAAGAACAACAAAGAAGGACAGATTTCTAGCCGCACAAGCTACTAAAAGTAAAAGTATTTAACATCAGTTTGCTCCCGCGCTTTATTTTAGCACGGGAGCTTTTTTTATAGGGGGCGTGCCCCCTGCGCCGATTGAGTTCCAATCCGCGCTGATTGAGTCTGTCGCCAGAAGGCACAAGCGAAGCGCAGTAATCAAGCAGTTTACGGTAGCTGGCGCCAAGGAGGGCGCATAAACTCTGACAACCGCAAGAAACGCAAGTTTCTTATCGCGATAGGAGGTCGTAATAATCAATAAATATTATAACATTTTATGATTAAAATCGAAAATTATTATAATTTTTATTGATTAGACTAATTTATTGTCGTACAATCCCGTATATGAAAGAAATCAAGCGTGATTTGCAGAAAGTCCTTGAGAGTAAAACAGGACGAGGCAAGGTTTTAATTCTGATTGGTCCCCGGCAGGTTGGAAAAACAACTCTGCTAAGAAAAATTCTTTCTGAAAATTTTGAAAACAATTTAGTTCAGTATTGGAACTGTGACGAAGTTGAAATCAGAAATTTTTTATCAGAAGAATCTTCCACTAAATTCAAGTCTCTTGTAGGAAATTCAAAATTTATTGTGATTGACGAAGCTCAGCGCATTCAAAATATCGGACTTAAACTTAAAATCCTGCATGACAGCTTTCCAGAAGTTCAAATTGCTGTAACCGGCTCTTCTTCCCTTGATTTATCAAATACCATAAACGAACCTTTGACCGGGCGAAAGTTTGAATATAATCTTTTTCCTTTTTCGACGAATGAACTTGTTTCAAATTCAAATATGCTTGATGAAATAAAACAGCTTGAAAACAGGCTCGTCTATGGTTTTTACCCGGATGTTGTAAATAATCCAGGTGAAGAAAAAGAAATTCTTTCTAATATTGTTTCAAGTTATCTTTATAAGGATGTTTTTGAATTTCAGGATATCAGAAAGCCGGCAATAATTGAAAAACTGGTTCAAGCCCTTGCTTTGCAGGCTGGAAGTGAAGTTTCATTCAACGAGCTTGGAAACCTTTTGGGAATTGACACTCTTACAGTTCAAAAATATGTTGATCTGCTTGAAAAAGCTTACGTTGTTTTTCATCTTCATTCTTACAGCCGCAATGTTCGTAATGAGCTAAAAAAAAGCATAAAAATTTATTTTTATGATAACGGCGTGCGTAATGCTGTTATTTCAAATTTTTCTCCCTGCGATTTGCGTTCTGATATTGGTATGATTTGGGAAAACTTTTTAATAAGCGAGCGTGTAAAAAATAATGCTTTTCATAACAGAACAGCAAAATACTTTTTCTGGCGCACAACCCAAAAACAGGAAGTTGACTTTATTGAAGAACTTGACGGAAAATTTTCCGCTTATGAGTTTAAGTACAATCCTAAAAAGTCAAAAGTAAAATGCCCGCTGACATTCTCAAAAAACTATCCGGAAATTCCTTTTTCTGTAGTTACAAAAGACAATTATATGGATTTTATTACAGGGTAGTTTTGTTTTTGTGAGCCGTGTCAAACTCTCGCACCGTTTGCCTTTTTAGACAAAACGGCACGAGAAACTAAATGAATTTCTCATTCAGCGACTTTCAGGTTCTCGCTGAAGCCAATGGAATATGTGCCGTCTGCCGTAGGTCTTGTTTTTATGGCAACCGCATATTTTTCGCCGTCTGTAAGATTGTCTGGAACATAGGCTTCCAGCGTTTTTGGAAGATTCCTTGTTACAACGCACTTGAGCCATTTTGTCTCATCAGTTTCTGCTTCGCCGTTTTCTGTAACAGGGCAAAAATACAAGCCACATTCCGCACCTTCAAGCTTTAGCCTGTTTCCTGTAATGCTTACAAGTTTTCTAGATTTGACAGTCTTTTCTGCAAGACCTTCCCAAAGACACTTGACATTGCTTATAAGCGGAGCGGAATCTGCGTAGACAATTTTATCTATCTCGATTTTTCCTACAGATTCAAGCAGAGATTTTGAAGGTGTAAATTTTACTGTAAGAGAAGAGACTTCGCTTGCTGTCTTTGGAGCAATTTTCATTCCCCCCGAGAGCGCGATGTAAAGCGTTCCTAAGTCTAGCAGGTTTACAGATTTTGCGTTTGACAGATTTGAAAGAATTCCTGCCTTTAAATCCTTTGCGAACTTTTTCAGCTCATACTCATTGTAGGCGGGATTTTTTTCACAAATCTCCGTTATAAGATTGTCAATGTTCACTGTATTTCGTGAAACACGACCCACGAATGTTTCAGTTTCCTCATAGACAAGCTTGCGGATTGAAACACTGATTTTGTTTGTGGAGTTCTTGAACTCCGAAGCAATAGTAGCCATAGCCACCTCGACAGCCATACTTTCTGATAAAGTTCAAAAAGGTATGGTATAATTATTAAAAAGACTGCAACGCAGCCTGCAAGACACTTTTTTGTTTTGTCTTACAGAAACAAAGATATAGTCGATTAAAAAAAGAAGTTGGCCACGCCTGGCCAGCGTTGGCTAAAAATGGCCAAATGAATGAAAAAGGAGAGCAGTTGGAATTTTCTGATTTTTCTAGAATTTTATATTCGTATATTGGTTCAGGTGACGAATATCCTAATTTTGTGCTAGAACTTTTTAGTCTTGTAAGCTCAGATAAAGATGATTTTTTTTGCAATCAAAACAATCCTTTTTTAGGAATGGATACAAGTACGTTGAGCGGATATTCTAATGGCTCAAAAAAAATAAGCAAGAAAAACGCAGGATTTATAAAATCAAATTTTGATTCAACAGAATTTATAGACAAGATAGATTCCTTGTCAGTTGATTTAAAAATAAATCTCGCAAAGGAATTAGGAGTTGAAGGCTTTGATATAAAACTGCTTCCTGAAAAATGCGCGGATATATTTCTTGAAATCATCTCAGCTATTGCATCAGGAAAAAATCAAAAGAAAGTTTCTTTAAATACAAACTCCGGGCAGAAAAACTTGGAGCAAAAATACGGACTAACCCTTTTGCAGGAATGTAACAGTTTGTGTCCGTTGCCTGATTGCTCAAAGCCTCTTTATGTCAAAAAAGATGAGGAAAAACAGCCGTATTTTCAGATAATCCAGATAAATCCGCATAAACCTTACGACAGGCTTTATAATTTGCTTGCAGTCTGCCCAGAATGTGCCGCAAAGCTCAATATGCAAAAAACTGAACATGATATTTTAAGGCTTGCAAAAATCAAACAGCGCATGCAGAAAAACGAAGAGATTTCGGAAGTTTCAGCTGAAGAAAAAATCGAGCAGGACATAACATCTTTAATAGAAAAAATCACAAATGCGGAAAACTCAGAACTCAGCGAATTGAATTACAGCCCGGTTGAACTTAATAAAAAGTTTCTTCCGTCAGAACATCTGCTGAAAGATGAGATAAAGCCACGCGTTGTAAAATATTTTAATTTCATAAACGAGCTTTTGAAGCAGAAAGTTGAAAAAGAAAATTTTAATGAAACAAAATTCCGCAGGTCTATAAAGCGTATCTATGAAAATCTGGAGTCAGAAAAAATCGAAAAAACTCAAATTTTTGAGGCGATTTCAGAACGTTTTTATAATATGTCAAAAAATACCCATATCGCCTGCAATATTCTTGCAAGCTATTTTGTCCAGTCCTGCGAAATTTTCAGGGAGGCGATGCAACAATGAAACTTCCTTCAAAAATATTCACATATAAAGAAAGCTGCCTTTCAAGACTTGTGCCGGTTCTAAAATGCCTGGAAGAAAGAAGTGGCAGACCTGACGCCATTTACAAGGCGAACAAAAAAATATTTAAAAACACAAACGATTTTGCAGACTGCCTAACAGTCCTTTTTGTGCTTGGAAAAATAAAATTTAACCCGAAGTCTGAGAGAATAGAATTATGCTGAAATACATTGAATGTGAAAAATTTTTAAAAAACGGACTTCCATGCGGAAGAATTGAATTTTTTCCGGGACTGAATATTTGTCTTGGCGAGGACAATGCGGAAAATTCTATCGGAAAAAGCACTTTTCTGTTTGCTGTTGATTTCTGCTTCGGCGGAAACAGTTATTGCTCACAAAAGGAGTTGTTAGAAGAAGTCGGAAATCATAAAATAAATTTTTGTCTTGAATTTGACAACGAGCCATATTATTTTTCACGTTCAACAGAAAATCCTAAAGAAGCTGCAGTCTGCGATAAAAATTTCAATATAACGAAAAAAATCAGCGATGTTGACTTTAAGGAATTCCTGCTTGAAAAATATAATCTAGCAGAAACAGGCTTGTCATTCAGGCAGGGCGTAACATCATTTGTCCGGATTTTTGGAAAAGATTCTTGTGAAATCAAAAATATTGTCGGCGTTGAAAGGCATAACGGCGGAAAAACAGAAACCTTGCGGAATCTTATAAAGCTGTTTGAAGAATATAAGAAAATAAAAAATCTTGAAGAAAAGTCAGAGGCGATTCAAGCGGAAAAAGACGAGTTTTCCTCTGTTGCAAAATCAAAAATCGTAAAAGACGGAAAGATAAAGAGTCTGCCCCAGCTGAAAGAATCAGAAGCCAAACTCGACCAGTTAAACAAGGAGCTTTCACAAATTGCAGAGTCAAACAAAATACAGACAGAAACTGTTGACACCCAGCGGGTGGCAAAGGTGGCGGAGCTTGAAAAACAAATCACGGTTTTAAGAAGAAACAGGACAAAACTTCTGAATGAAAAATCAATTCTGGAAGCAAATCTTGGTTCTGGAACCAAAATTCAAAAAGAAAATTTTGACGAGCTGAAATCTTTTTTCCCAGAGCTAAATATTTTGCACCTTGAAGAAATACAGAATTTCCATAAACGGATTACAAAAATCCTGAAAGAAGAGACAGAGGAAGAGCTTTTAAAGCTTGAAGACAAAATATCTGAAAACGAAAAGAATTTGATAGAAGCGACGCAGGAACTTACGGAACTTAGCGTTCCTCTTTCAATTCCAAAAAAAATTCTAGAGCAGTACGCCGCCGTTTCAATCCAAAAAAACGAGCTAGAGGGGCAAATTGATTTTTATAAAAATTCCAAGCAGATTTCAAATCGCTTAAAAGAGACGAAAATTGAACTTGACGATAAAAAACTTTCAATCCTTAAAGAAATTGTTTCAAAAATCAACCTGAAGCTGGAAGAACTTAGCAGCAAGGTAAATGGAAATGACAGTTATGCACCTTGCCTCAGTTTAGAATCAGCGTCAAGTTATAGTTTTTATGCTCCAAAAGATGGTGGCGCAGGAACTGCCTATTTGAGCATGATTTTGTATGACCTTGCTCTTCTTGAGCTTACAAAACTTCCGTTTGTGATTCACGATTCGGTCTTGTTCAAAAATTTGAGCGATAACCGTGTCATAAAAGTTTTTGAAGAATATGAAAAATCAAATAAGCAGATTTTTGTCTCGTTCGACAAGAAAAATTCATACGAAAGCGATGATTTAAAGAAAACAATCGAAAATCATACGGTGATAGAGCTTTATTCCGGCGGCGGCGAGCTGTTCGGGCGTTCCTGGGCAAAAAAGAAAAACTCCAATTGATGTGCGGCGCAGTTACCCAGCTATTTGCATCGTATTTACCATGGAAGTTGCGACACAACTATCTAGGAAAGTGCGATGCAGCTATCCAGGTAGTTGAGATGCAGGTTCTTAGGAAAATTTTACAGGAACTTATTCCTTCAGAAATTCTTCCATTGTATCAACAAGCTCGCTGAAATTTGAGCGCAGTCGTTTCATAAGCTCCTGAGTGCGTTTTGTGTCGTAGGAAATGTTTGTTTTTGGCGGAAGAAGCAGCTCGTAAGGCTCAACTTCAAGCGCGTTTGCAATGGAAACTAAAGTTTCGAAGGAACCTATTCGCCTGCCTGTTTCCAAGTCGCTGATATATTTTTCACTTAATCCGATTTTTTCAGCCAGTTTGTCTTGTTTTATTCCCAGTTCATTGCGTTTCGATTTTAAATTTTCTGCATAAATCTCTTTTAATTCCTCAAAATTCATTTTGTCCTCTTTTTAGGAATTAAAGGATTAAAAAAAATACTTTTTAACAGTCTTATAATTATAAAACACCGACTTATAGTTTATTAGATATAATGTTAAGCCGTATTTGTTCCGACAATAAGAAAGATTAAACCGTCAAAAAGACGGATTTTTATTCGGAGCATAAAATGCCATTCATAGATTCACCGGAAACAAACGCACTAAAATCAAAAATTGAAGAAATATTAAAAACTGTTCCTGATTTTGTAACGCAGGGCGGAGAGTTAAAACTCAACATAATAAAAAATGCAGCGGAAAATGGAGAAGAAAAGCTGCTTGCGCCTCTGCTTAAAAACGCTGCCACAAAAAAAGTTTTCTTTAAGCCTGTTCTGGACAGTTTTGTATTTAAAAGCACAAAATTCAAGGAGATTCTGGAATATTCAAGCGGATGCAATTCTTATTCAAAATATCTTGGGCAGAAAATCGGGCTTTACTTTGGAGATTCAGCGTTGACCGACAGAAGTGAAGTTGTGCTGAATTTTCCGTTCAAGGACTGCGTGCTTGAAGGCGGACAGAGCAAAGAGGACGGACTCGACGAATATTTTGAATGGGACGAAAAACTTAATGATTTTATAGAAAAGAAATCAAAACGCCGCGAAGTTTTTTACAATGAGATTTTAGCACAGGACGAAATCGACAATCTTTTTAGCCCAAAGGCATTGTGCAACGCAAAACGGTTTGTGGCTGATTCAAACAAAACTGCCGGGCAAGCTAGTGCAGTGATTGAGTCTGCCGAAACCACACATCTTAACCGCAACGCAGAAATAAACAGAAAACGCGGGCTTGGCGACGACACAATCACTGACAATTTGATTATAAAAGGAAACAACCTGCTTGCGCTGCACTCGCTAAAAAAAGAATTCGCTGGAAAAGTAAAGCTGATTTATATTGATCCGCCCTACAACACAGGAAACGACGGCTTCGCCTACAACGACAATTTTAACCACTCAAGCTGGCTGACATTTATGAAAAACCGCCTGGAAGTCGCAAGAGAACTGCTAAAGGAAGACGGGGTTATTTTTGTTCAGTGCGATGACAACGAGCAGGCGTATCTGAAAATTTTGATGGACGATGTTTTTGGAAGAGAGAATTTTATTGGTTGTGTTGTTTGGAAAAGAAAAAGAGGACGAGATAATTCTGCTCGTTGGCTAAGCAGAACTCATGAATACTTTTTGATATTTGCAAAAGAAAAAGACAATTTAAATTTTAATTTAGTTGAATTAGATGAAAACACTAAAAAAGCCTATAAAAATCCCGATAACGATTCTCGTGGCGATTGGCGACTGCTTGCTTGCTGGGCAAGAGGAACTCAAGGTGGTGTTGAATATGATTTTACAACTAAAGATGGAAAATATTTTTCTAAACGTTTATGGTTATTCAGCAAAACAAATCTCGAAAAAATGGATACAGAAAATCGTCTTATTATAAAAGGTGATAATATTTATAGAAAATTATTTTTAACTGAAAATCAAGGACAAGTTGTCGAAACTATTTGGGATAATATTGAAGACACTTCAAACGCTGCAAATGCCGCTGATGAAATAAAAGTTCTTTTTGGAGGTATTGTTTTTTCGACTCCTAAACCAGAATTATTTATAAGACGAATTCTTCAAATCTCCACTTCTCCTTCCGACATCGTTCTTGATTACCATTTAGGCAGTGGCACAACTGCCGCAGTCGCACATAAAATGAACCGTCAGTATATCGGCGTGGAGCAGATGGACTACATCGAAAGCGTTGCTGTTGAACGGCTTAAAAAAGTAATCTGCGGAGAACAGGGCGGTATCTCAAAATCTGTAAACTGGCAAGGCGGCGGCTCGTTTTTCTATATGGAACTTGCAAAGAAAAACGAGCGCGCGGCGGAGCTTATTTCCTCATGCAAAAATTTTGACGAACTTGTAAAAATATTCGACACGCTGAGCAAAAAATATTTTCTTCATTACAATGTGCGCATAAAAGAATTCAGAAATGAAGTCGCAGCTGGCGAAAGATTCGCCACGCTTCCGCTTGAACGCCAAAAAGAAATGTTCATCCGCATTCTGGATTTAAATCAGCTTTATGTGAATGTCTCTGACCGCCATGACGTCACAACTGGACTTACACAAAACGACATTGCATTCACCGAAGATTTTTACAGATTGAAGAACGACTAAAATGCGTTAGGCTATGGAGCACCTGCGAAGCAGTCCACTGGAACGAACGGAGTGAATGAAGCGGATAAGCGGTGAGCGAAGTGCGGAACAGCCAACCCGATATTTTCCGCCGAAAATAATTTTTCTTGCAGAGAAAGATTCCGCCACAGAGGGCGGATTAGGGGCAGCAAAACTGCAAGAAGCGAAACTTCTTGTTCGACAGGATGTCGGGAAACGCCCACAAAGGAAAAACAATGCTTTACGAAAAAATTGAATATCAAAAAGACACGCTCTATCCTGAAAATTACGAAATTCCTTCATACATAACGGACAACTTGAAATTTCCTCTCTACGAATGGCAAAAGTCCGCGCTTGAAAATTTTCTGATAAATGAAAGAACGCGCACAATCAAGACAAAAAAAGGAGCCGTTTTGCCGCCGAACCATCTTATGTTCAACATGGCGACAGGAAGCGGAAAAACGCTGATTATGGCGGCTCTGATTCTTTACTACTACAAGCAGGGCTGCCGCAATTTTATTTTCTTTGTGAACCAGAATGCGATTCTTGGAAAAACTCAGGCGAATTTTATAGATAAAAACCACAATAAATATCTTTTTAAGGAAAATATTGTGATTGATGGTGTGCCGTTGAATTTCAAGGAAGTCGAGATGTTCAGCAATTCTTGCGGGGCGGAAACTGTCCAGATAAAATTCACGACAATCCAGAAACTTCACAACGACATTTACAAGGAAAGCGAGAATTCTCTTTTGCTTTCAGACTTGCAAAAGCGGGACATTGTTTTAATCGGAGACGAGGCTCATCATTTGAATGCGACAACGTCTAAAAAGAATTCTGCTGTTTCCGTTTCTTCGGCAAACGGAGCTTTTTCCGACATCTCTTTTTTGGGCGAGCTGAAAGACGGTTCAAAAGAAGAGGATGTTGAGCGTTCCTGGGAAACGACTGTGTGCCATTACATTCTGAACAAAGACGGAAAATCTGAAGGACAGAATAAAAATGTGCTTCTGGAATTTACTGCGACTATTCCAGAAACCGAAGCCGCTCAGAAAAAATATGATGACAAGATAATCACAAAATTTGCGCTCAAAGAATTTGTTGAAGCCGGTTGCACAAAGCATATACGTCTTGTACGCTCAAATCTTGAATTAAAAGAGCGCATTTTGCAGGCACTGCTTTTAAACTGGTACAGATATTCAATCGCTGTAAAACATGGAATTGCGAATTTCAAGCCTGTAATCTTGTTCCGCAGCAAAACGATTGATGAGTCAAAATCAGATTATCAGAAATTTCTTGAGCTATGCAAAAATATCACATCAGGCGATTTTGATTTCGTAAAAAAACTTTCCACATCTCAAAAGCCAAATTTGTTTCAGCTAGGGACAGATGACGTTTCAGGAGCATACAATCTGAACGGAAAAATCTTTGAGCGCATAAACAGTTATATGAACGAAAATAATTTTTCTTATGACACTGTGGCACAGTTTGTAAAGGAAAATTTTGGCGAAAGAAATGTAATCATAACAAACAGCAAGTCGAACAAGACAAAAAAGGAAAAGACTGACAGCGAAACTGACCGCCTCTTGAACAGTCTGGAAGACTCGTCAAACCACATAAGGGCGATTTTTACCGTTCAACGGCTTACGGAAGGCTGGGATGTGCTGAATCTTTACGATATTGTGCGTCTGTATTCCGGGCGCGACACGAATTCCAAGAACAAAAAAGCCGGAAGCAGCACAACAAGCGAAGTTCAGCTGATTGGACGAGGCGTGCGATATTTTCCTTTTGAATATGAAGGCAAAGAGAAAAACCGCCGCAAGTTTGACAATGACCTGCAGAACGAGTTTAGAATTTTGGAAGAATTTTATTTTCACAGCGACGATGACGTAAAATATATAAGCGAGCTTTCGCAGGAACTTAAGCGGACCGGAATTATAAGTGACACAAGAACGCAGAAAACTTTCCGCATAAAAGAAGATTCAAGGAAGGAACTTGAAAAGTTTTATCTTTTTGTGAACGAGCGCAAGGAAAATCCGGACAGAAGACTTAAAACCTTGCCTGATGATTTCAAGAATATTCCTCCTTTTGAATACAAAATACAGACTTCATTGTATTCAAATATCCGCGCTGTAAATTTTCAAGGCGATGACGAAGAACTTTCTGTTGCGGATTCTCAAAATATTTTTACAGAAACTTTTGCATTTGCGGATTTTACAGAGAATTTTAGAAATATCTACACAAAAGCAGTTCATGTATTGAATACAAATCCGCCCTCATATTTTGGTTTTGAAAATCTCCGTCAAAAATTCAATATTTGCAGCACAGAAGAGTTTTTTGACTTTATAAAAGACATAAAAATCACTTTGAAGCATGATGCAGAATTTGCTGACATTTCAAACAAAGAGTTTTTGAAAATGTTTGAAGAATTCTTTTTGTATTGTCAGCAAAATCTTGAAAGCTATGACAATCCGTTTGTGGGAAGCGATTTTAAGCTTGTTCCGTTTTCTGAATGTTTTGCAGCGGAAAAAGAAAAATTTATAAATATTGACGAGAAAAATCCTGAAACTTTGGAAAACAATATTTTAAAAAAGGAAATCTGCTCAACAGAATGTAAGTGGTATGCGCTGGACAATTTCTGGGGAACGGAAGAGGAACGGAATCTTGTTCAGTTTGTAAAAGAAAATCTTGGAAATCTCTATAAAAAATATGACAAAATTAGCCTTTTGCGGAATGAGGAAGTCTACAAAATTTTCGCTTTTAAAGACGGACAGGGATTTCAACCGGATTTTCTTCTGCTTTTGCGCGGAAAAAATGATGAGAACGCGTATTTTCAGGTTTTTATAGAGCCGAAGGGAAAACATCTTGCCGAAAATGACATCTGGAAAGAGGAATTTCTAGAAGAAATTTCAAGTCGTTACGGATTTTCAAAGCCAGTGCGTAAAGAAACGGAAAATTATTGCCTTTTAGCTCTTCCATTCTTTAACGCAAGCGACAAGACAATGAAAGAAAAATTCCGTGAACGGTTTGAAGCTATTGTGTAAAAAAAAACAGTGAACAAAATATTTTGTGGCAGGGATTGCATGGATACAAAAGAAGGACAGATTTCTAGCCGCACAAGCTACTAAAAGTAAAAATATTTAACATCAGTTTGCTTCCGCGCTTTATTTTAGCACGGGAGCTTTTTTTATAGGGAGCGTGCCCCCTGCGCCGATTGAGTTCCAATCCGCGACGATTGAGCCTGTCGCCCGAAGGCACAAGCGAAGCGCAGTAATCAAGCACAGCACTGTAGCTGGCGCCAAGGAGGGCGCATAAACTCTGACAACCGCAAGAAACGCAA
>CAVKVK010000062.1:0-5909 GCA_963659855.1 Parabacteroides distasonis
ACTGCGACGAAACTGAATTTTTTCTTTTGCCGATGGCGCTCGAGATTGACTTTAACATGTACCACGAGCTTATAAACCTGATAATGACAAGAAGACGCTATCTTGAAGACGGAGGATATTTTGACAACCGCCACAAGGAAACAAGTAGCGATGACAGCATAAAATAACGCTACGCGTTAAGGATTTCTGCGTACCAGGCAAGCCTGTTACGCTGCAAGTTTGCTAGCGCGTTAGGGATTGGAGAGGCGCCGAAGGCGATGTTTATTGACAGTGCAGCTGGCAATAAACATTGGAGCGCGCAAGTCGCGGAACCTCGGAAAGCCCGACCTGCCGGATGGCAGGGAACGCCCATAAGAAAAAAAAGAATTGGCTGGAATTATTTATAATCATTTTTTTATAGACTATTCTGGTGAAATTCATTATTTTAAAGAAAGAATTTAATTTTTTAAGGAGATAAAAATGGCAGTTAAAGTTGCTATTAACGGTTTTGGCCGTATCGGACGTCTCGCATTCCGCCAGATGTTTGCTGCAGAAGGATATGAAGTTGTAGCTATCAACGATCTTACAAGCCCAAAAATGCTTGCTCATCTTTTGAAATATGACACAGCTCAGGGCGGTTTTGCAGGAAGAATTGGAGAAGGCAAACACACAGTTTCTTACATTGATGACGTTCTTGCTGAAGACGGAAAAACAGTAACAAAGCCAGGCGCAATCGTTGTAGACGGAAAAACAATCACAATCTACAAGGAAGCAAATGCTGCTAACCTTCCATGGAAGGCTCTTGACGTAGACGTTGTTCTTGAATGTACAGGTTTCTATGTTTCTAAGGCAAAATCACAGGCTCATATTGATGCAGGTGCTAAAAAGGTTGTAATTTCAGCTCCAGCTGGAAACGATCTTCCAACAATCGTATTCAATGTAAACCACAAAACTCTTACAAAGAACGACAACATCATTTCTGCTGCTTCTTGTACAACAAACTGCCTGGCTCCAATGGCTAAAGCTCTTAACGACTTTGCTCCAATCCAGAGCGGAATTATGTCTACAATCCACGCTTACACTGGCGACCAGATGATTCTTGACGGTCCACAGCGCAAGGGTGACCTCCGCCGTTCACGCGCAGGTGCTCAGAACATCGTTCCTAACTCAACAGGTGCTGCAAAGGCTATCGGTCTTGTAATTCCTGAATTGAACGGAAAATTGATTGGTTCAGCTCAGCGCGTTCCAGTTCCAACAGGATCTACAACAATTCTTACAGCTGTAATCAAGACAGACAAAGAAGTTACAAAAGAAGCTATCAACGCTGCAATGAAAGCTGAAGCTACTGAATCTTTCGGATACAACGAAGATCAGATCGTTTCTTCAGATGTAATCGGAATGCGCTACGGCTCACTCTTTGATGCAACACAGACAATGGTTTCTAAGATTTCTGACGATACATACCAGGTACAGGTTGTTTCCTGGTACGACAACGAAAACTCTTACACAAGCCAGATGGTTCGCACAATCAAATACTTTGCAGAAAACTGCTAATTTTGATTAAAAAAAAGCCCGCTTTTTTAGAAAGCGGGCTTTTTTTATGTTCATATGTTCAATTAAAAAATGCTAAAAAGTTCAACCTGCACTGGCTTAGATGAGTTGAATGTTCACTCATCTAAACCAAAGACAATTCTAATAAATGCAGGTTTGTTTTTTGCTTACTCCCAGCCGAATGTTGCCGGTGGCTTGTTTGTCGCGTCAAAATAAAGCGCGTCAACAAATGGAAGTGCGGCAATCTGTTTTACTATTTCCTTTAAAACGTCCATTGGAAGCCATGCAAAGCGGGCTGTCATTACGTCTTCCGAGCAAACCGGGCGCAGAACAAAACTTGCGTTTTCTGCACTTGAAGCGTACGGCAGGTCGATTGTCAGATGCTGGAAAATCGTGCTGTAGAGATTGTTTTTGTGGAGCTCTGTAAGCACAATGTTGTCAACTTCGCGCAGCTGGTCAAGGCGGCGGCGATCGCAGTATCCTTCCTGGAGCTTTAAATCTTCGTCTTTAAGATTCGGCTTTTGATAAAGTTTTATTACAGTTCTGTTTAAGAATTGCGCGTCATTTGTGATTCTTGTTGAGCAGCTTTCAACTTTTTCGCGGATTTTTGGAATATGGTGGAATCCTTCTCCCTCGCTTCTGAATGTAAGGCAGGCAGGGAATCTGTAAGTTCTAAAGTCTCCCTGAACTCCAACCGAGCGGACCGGCAGAACTGAACGCTTTAAGTCAGCAGTGCAGTGCGGGCAGAACTGGTCGATTACAACGTTGTCGAGTTCTTCCTGAGCTTTTTTTAATTCTTCTTTGTCTTTTTCTGTGAATTTTCCGTCGGAGCAAAGTACGTTGATTGAAAGTCCTGGTCCCGGGAAAGGATGGCGCATTACAAGCTCGTCTGCAAGCCCGAGTTTTTTTCCGATTGCACGGACTTCATCTTTATACAAGTCTTTTAACGGCTCGATAATCATTCCCTGGGCAATGAGCTTTTGGATTCCGTCTACGCGGTTATGATGAGTTTTGATTGTTTTTGAGTTTTTTGTTCCGCCCGACTCGATAATATCCGGATAAAGAGTTCCCTGAGCGAGCATCCATTTGCTTTCGTCAAGATTCTGCTCTTTTACAAAGGCGTCGCGGACTGTAATAAAGTTTTCGCCGACTGCCATGCGTTTTTTCTGAGGATCTGTAAGGCCTTTTATTGCGTTCAAAAAGCTTTCAGAAGCGTCTTTTACAACGAAATTTTTGAATCCGTGCTCGTGGTAAGCCTTTTCAACATTTTTAGATTCATTTTTGCGCATAAATCCGTTGTCAATGTGGAGTCCTAAAACTCTTTCCTGTCCCAAAGCCTTGTTCAAAAGCGCAAACGCTACGGTAGAATCAACTCCGCCACTCAGGAACAGAAGAACGTTTTTGTCGCCAGCGTCTTTTTTGATTGATTCAACAATATGATTTAAAACGGTGTCTTCGTCCCAGTTCACTTCCATTCCGCAGATTTCCGCAAAATTCTGGAAGATTTTGTTTCCTTCCGGAGTGTCTTTTACTTCGCAGTGGCACTGAAGCGAAAATCTTTTTTTTGCAAGATTCTGAACGGCAGCGTTTTTGCAGTCTTTTGTTGAGCCGATAACTTCAAAACCGTTTCCAGCTTCTAAAACTTCATCCTGATGGCTCATCCAGACCTGAGTTTCTTCGCTTATTCCTTTAAAAAGCGGAGAAGATTTTCCTTTTTCTGTTTGAATTAAGGTTGCGTGCCCGAATTCTCCAGTTTCAGCCTTGCCGACTTTTCCACCGTAGCTCTGAGCCATAAGCTGATGTCCATAGCAAAGCCCGAGAACTGGCAGGTCAAGATTTAAGATTTCTTTATTGAATTCCGGCACATTTTCGTCGTAAACAGAAGCCGGACCGCCGCTAAAAACAACGCCTTTTGCATTTTCAAAAGCAGAAAGCGGAGCCGACGGAAGCGCAATTTCAGAATAAAAGCCCATCGCACGAAAGCGTTTTGCAATCAGATGCGCATACTGCGAGCCAAAATCCAGTACAACTATTTTTGAACGTGACATATTTCTCCCAATAACCGGCTTTGCCGGCAGTTTTATAAAATTTCAAAGTGAATTATACAGAATATAGACTTTTTATGCAAAAAGCAGTTTTTATAAATTCTGACTTTCCTTTTGTGCAGAATTATCTGTTGAATTTAGTTTTATGAGATAGGCCGTAAGTTCACGCAGAACTTTCTGAGCAACTTCTGGATTTGATTTAACTAAAAATCTGAATTTTTTTCCGTTGATTTTTACAACTGTTGTGTCGGTTACAGCCTTTGCAGTTGAAGAACGAGGCTTAAACAAAAAGCAGTTCAATTCTCCAAAAAAGTCGCCGCGATGGCAGAAAATCTGTTCATTGTATTCGCTGCGACAAACCTTTATGCAGCCTTTTAAAATATAGTAGGCAAAAGAATTGTGTTCGCCTTCTTCGTATAGATTTTCTCCAGCCTGTACAAAGGTGAGAGAAAATTCATTTGCAAGCAAAAAATCCGGGCGGATAAAAAGTTTGCGGCGGATTTTTTTCGAGGTTGAAGAATTTTCTTTTTTTGGAAGAAGATAAAGTTCACCTAAAAGAAGAACGTCAAAAAACTGACAGACAAAAATATACTGGGCAAAAAATAAAAAGAATGTAAAAAAGAAGAAAATGTCCATCAACAAAATGATTACATTTCCTAAAACACCGTAAATAAGATTGTATCGGCTTACGTTTATAAAAGAGTGAAGAACTGTTCTAAAAACCCAGAAACTCAGTGTGCAGGTAAGCGAAGCGAGTGTACAAAGTGAAAATTTTGGTTTTGTTCCCGAGCCGATTTTATACATCAGCGTGGTGACAATAAAAATAAGGATATTTGGAATATAAATTATTGCGCTTCCGTTTAAAAAGCTGTCATAAATAAAATTCAACTGCGGAAAGCGCTGAAAAAACGGCAGTTTAATAATTGTTTTTAGTGCCATGTATGCAAAAATAAAAAAAATTACAACAGACACAAAAAGAAGTTCAAATAAAAAAACAAGAATCTGCGTAAACAAAGCACGACGCTTCTGCTGGTCATGAAAAATATTCGCCATAGAAGCAAAAACCGAGGCAAAAAGGCGACGAGCCATCCAGACGATAAAAAAGACAAGAATAACTTCGAGTGTGCTGAATGCTTTTATATTCTGGAATTCTGAAATTATGCGGGAAGTATCAAAATATTTCTGAACTTCTGGAATTGCGTTGCAGATTGAATCAACAAGTTCCGGAGAAGCGTGAAGAAGTCGTACTGCAATCAGAATAATCATCAGCAGTACGGGAACAACAGAAAAAATAAGATCAAAAGAGCAGGCACTTGAATAACTGAGCAGACCGTTTTGAATAAACAACTTAATGTTGAGAAAAACGCTCTGCGCAAATGTTACTAAAGTGACAGCTCTCTTTTTGAATTTCATGAAAAACTAGAAATCTGCGAGTTTTGGTGCACGCGGGAATGGAATTACATCGCGAATGTTCTGCATTCCTGTTACATAAAGGAGCAGACGTTCAAATCCAAGACCAAATCCTGAGTGTGGAACTGAACCAAACTTGCGCAAATCAAGATACCAGCTGTAATCTTCCGGCTTGAGTCCAAGTTCTTTAATTCTGTTCAAAAGTTTGTCGTAGTCGTCTTCGCGCTCTGAACCGCCGATAATTTCGCCAAGTCCTGGAACAAGAACGTCAACAGCTTTTACGGTTTTTCCGTCGTCGTTGAGCTTCATGTAGAAAGCCTTGATTTCTTTCGGATAGTTGTAAACCATTACAGGGCATTTGTAGATTTTTTCTGTAAGATAGCGTTCGTGCTCTGTTGCAAGGTCGCAGCCCCAGTAAGGCTTAAATTCAAAATCGTCAGCGTGCTTTTCGAGTTCTGCTACAGCTTCTGTGTAAGAAACGCGCTTGAATGGAGTTTCTACAACGTGGCGCAAAGTGTCGATTACGCCAGGCTGAATTCTCTTGTTGAAGAATTCCATGTCGGCAGTGCACTTTGTCAAAGCCCAGTTCAAAAGATATTTTATAAAATCTTCCTGAATGTCCATGTCGTCTTCAAGGTCGAAGAAAGCCATTTCTGGCTCGCACATCCAGAATTCTGCCAGGTGGCGGGTTGTGTTCGAGTTTTCAGCACGAAAAGTCGGTCCGAATGTGTAAACGCGTCCGAGTGCAGTTGCAAGAGTTTCTGCTTCGAGCTGGCCCGAAACAGTCAGGTTTGCTTTTTTGCCGAAAAAGTCTTTATTGTAGTTTACAAGTTTTGCTGCGTCTTCTTTTTTCATTCCGGCAGCGCCTTTTTCAAGTGCGATTTCTGCAATTTTTTCCATCGAAAGCGTTGTAATCTGGAACAT
>CAVKVK010000062.1:5958-12469 GCA_963659855.1 Parabacteroides distasonis
CTGCGCCTTCAGCGTCTGAGCAGGTGATTTCCGGAGTGTTAATATAGTAAAAACCGCGTTCCTGGAAGAAAGTGTGAAGAGCAAAAGCCATCTGGCTTCTCATGCGGAATACAGCGCCAAAAGTGTTTGTGCGTGCGCGTAAATGTGCATTGTCGCGTAAGAATTCCATTGTGGCTGCTTTTTTCTGAATCGGATAGTCAGAAGGACATTTTCCCAAAACAATGAGAGTTTCCAGGTTTACTTCTACAGACTGACCTGAAGCAGGAGATTCAATGAGTTTTCCTGTAGCCTTGAGAGAAGCGCCTGTTGAAAGATTTTTGAGGGCATTTTCAATATTTTCTGAATTCTGTGGATTTGCCGGATTAGAGCGGTCAAAAGTAAGCTGGATTGAAGCAAAGCATGAACCGTCGTTTACCTGAATAAAAACGAGATTCTTTGAATCGCGGATTGTGCGAGCCCAGCCACATACAGTAACTGTGCGCCCGTCTGGAGCGGATGTTAAAATATCCTTTATAAGTTCTGTTTTCATAATCGATTATTCTAGCGAATTTAAATCAGTGTTTCAACTTTTTGAAGTTTTAAGAAGTTATGGCGCATTTTGCATTTTGTGCGCCATTATAATCTTATTTGAATTTATTGCATTAACTTTTTATCAATTTTTTCGCGGCGACTGTTCATATTGTAGTCAAATAAAGAATAGCCGATTTTATTCATTGCTTTTAAGAGCTTGCAGTATCTTGTATCTGGTAAGATTTTTTCTGCTTCTGCCATGTAAAAGTCACATTTTGCAGAATCTTTTTGTTCAAAATAGAATTGGGCAAGATTTATGCTGCAATAATATTTATCATAATTACTTAAAGCATAGTTTTGAGCCTTTGTAAAAAATTCTCCAGCTTTAGAAACACTTCCGCCACCAACACCAGGAGCGTAATAATACCACCAGCCTGAAAGTGTTAAAGCGAACGACATTTGCGGATTGTTTTTAACGACAACTGCATAGTCTTTTTTTTCCTGCAAGCCGACTGTAATGGAAGCGGAACGTGGTAAAAACTGCATCATTGAATTTGTAACGTCGGCAGAGGTTAAAACAAACCAGGGATTTAATTCTTCTGCTGTTTTATCTTTTGAATATTCAACTATTTTTTCATATTGAGGGCGTAAGATTCCTTCCATGAGCGGAGAATGCATATCTTTTTCGTATTCACAATTGTAATGAGCTGTTGCAAGCATATTATTTAAAACAATCTGTGCTTCTGTCGAAAAACTGTTAATTGTTTCAGAAATTTCTGCTTTGTATTGTGTTATTTTTTGAATGCAGGAATCAGCATTGTCTAAGGCACGCAGGTTAACTCTGAATTCAAGAACCTGAGCAATCATTTCGTTTTCTTTATTAGTAAAATCCAGGGCAAACGAAGAAAAAGCCAGACTTATAGAAACAGATAAAAGTGCAAAAAATCGAATTTTCATATTTTCTCCCAAAAAGCGGACAATTCACAGACAAAAAACTTATTTATGTGAATTTATTCAGGCTGTAATTATAATTTTTTTTTTAATTTGTGCTATGCAAAAAAGTCCATTCTGTTCCCACGGTGGTTGAGCCCGTCGAAACTACCGGCAGAGAAAGAAACTTGCTTTATTCAACGTGTTGCACACCGTATATAAAAGATGCTACAATTTTCCGCATTATGGAAAAAACAAACAAAAGCGAAATTCCTGTCTTCTTTGCAACTGATAATAATTATGTTCCTTTTCTTGCAGTTGCTTTAACTTCACTTTTAGACAATGCTTCTAAAAATTATTTTTATAAGATTTATGTTCTTACGACAAGCTTAAAAAAAGAATATGTCGATCAGCTTACATTGATTTGCGAAGATGCGTGCAAAAATGGTGCAAACGCTTCTATCGAATTTGTTTCTATGCGCGAAGAAATGGAAAAATCTTCTGGAACATTCCATTTGCGCGATTATTATTCAAAAGAAACTTATTGCCGCGTTTTTATTCCTAGAGTTTTTCCGCAGTACGAAAAAGTTCTCTATCTTGACTGCGACATTGTTGTAAAAGGCGACATTTCTGAACTTTTTAATATTGATATTGGCGACAACATTATTGGTGGCGCTAGTGAAGAAGTAATGGTTGACTACGACGTTTTTGGAACTTATGTAGAAAAAGCACTTGGAGTTCCTCGCAACGAATATTTTAGTGCCGGCGTTCTCCTTATCAATACAAAAAAATACCGCGAAGAAGATATTGAAACAAAATTCATAAAATTGATGAATGCTTTTAAATTCCGCGTAACACAGGACGAAGATTATTTGAATGTTTTGTGTTATGGAAAAACCAAGATGATTGATCTTGGCTGGAATAAATCTGCATACAAGAATGACAGTTTTGACGATAAAAATTTAAAACTCATTCATTATAAAATTAACTGGAAGCCATGGCATTACGATAACGTTTATTATGAAGAATTTTTCTGGGAATATGCTCAAAAAACATTCCTCTATGATGCAATTTTAAAAATCAAGGCAAGTTACGGTGAAGATTTAAAACAGCGCGATAACGAAGCTTTTGAAAATCTCGTAAAAATGGCAGTAGAAGACACTAACGACCCGAACAATTATTTTAATTCACTTAAAAAGTCAAAATAAATCGACTGAACCTTTAAGGAAGTTTTATGCAAAATCAAAAGGAAGTTACAAAAGATCCGGGTCGAGTTGCAATTGTAAAAAAAATTGAACAGTTCGAAAAAGAGGCAAAGTGGAGTATTGACGTAGAAGACGATCCTCCGGCGCCTCCTTTAATGCCAGAAATGGTAGATTACATGAACAAAAAACTTTCGAGTTATTTGTGGATGAAGTTTGCTAATTTTCTTGCACGTAATTACATAAACAACCTTTTAAACAAGCGTCTGATGATAATTAAAGAAGTTCGCGGACTAGAAAACTATGTTGAACTAAAAAATAAGGGCGCGTTCATTACCTGCAATCATTTTAATGCTTTTGATAATTTTGCAGTGTACAAGGCAATCGAAAAACATGTCTGGCACAGAGAACTTGTAAAAGTTTGCCGCGAAGGAAATTACACGAATTTTCCCGGATTTTTTGGATTTCTTTTTAAGCATTGCAACACACTTCCTTTGAGCAGCGTTCCTTCTACAATGAAGCTTTTTATGAATGCCGTAAAATCTTATCTTTCGCAGGGAAGACAGATTTTAATTTATCCGGAGCAGGCAATGTGGTGGAATTACAGAAAACCACGCCCGCTTACAATCGGAACTTACAAAATGGCGGCAGAAAACAATGTTCCGGTTCTTCCGTTTTTTATAACAATGAGTGACTCAGAAGTTGTTGGTCCAGACGGTTTTTTTGTTCAGGAATATACTGTTCATATTTTAAAGCCGATTTATCCAAAGCCAGAACTTTCTGTAAGACAGAATGCAAATTACATGCGTGAACAAAATTACATAGTCTGGAAAGAACTTTACGAAAAAGTTTACAACATGTCGCTCGTTTATTCTTCTCAGGTAGAAAAAATGGCAGAATAAAATATGCTTGATAAACGCAGTGTAATTTATTTTAAGGATGAATTAAACGACGAATTCTCCACGGCAACCATTATTCCAAAAAAAATTGACGAAACTTACGATTATGGCGGCAGTTCAGTTTTGTGGAATATAACTCACTTTTGTTTATACAGAATTGTTGCTGTTCCAATTGCTTTCTGTTATTTAAAATTCAAATTTGCCCACAAAATCGAAAATCGCAAAGTAATTCACCCTTTTAAAAATCAACCCTTTTTTGTATACGCAAACCACACAAATACTTATTGCGATCCGCTTGTTCCAACCTTTGTTTGCTGGCCAAAAGATGCAATGGTTATAGTTCACCCGAATAATGTTTCGATCCCTTTTTTTGGGCGTTTTATGCCTTTTGTCGGCGCTCTTCCATTACCAGACACACTAAAAGCCGGAAAGAATTTTATAGACACGATTGCTTTTCATGTGCAAAAAAAACGGGCAATTATGATTTATCCGGAAGCTCATATCTGGCCGTTTTATACAAAAATAAGGCCGTTTAAAGATTCTTCATTTAAATATCCGGTTGAATTTAAAACTCCGGTTTTTTGTTTTACAAATGTTTATAAAAAGCGTAAAATCTCCAGAATTCCAAAGATGATTACTTATGTTGACGGACCTTTTTTTGCAGACGAAACTTTAAGTGCAAAAGAAGCACGAAAAAAACTAAGGGACGAAGTTTACAAAAAAATGTGCGGACGAAGTCTTTTAAACGAAGTTGAAGTAATAAAATATATAAAACAAGATTAAAGATTTGCTTTTATTCATAAAAAAGTAAAATACAGAGGAAAAAATGAAATACATTCTTTTTTGCGGAAATTACAAGGTTTTTGACGGAATGCTTTCTACAATGCTTTCGATTTTTAAAAGGAGCGTTTCTAAAGAACCATTAACTTTTTTTGTTTTTACAATGGATGTTTCTCATTTAAAACCAGATTATATTAGCGTAAGCGACAGACAGATTGATTTTTTAGAAAATCTTGCAAAATCTTATAATCCTGAAAACTGCGTTAAAAAAATTGATGTTACAGAAGTTTATAAAAAAGAATTTGATTCCTGTCCAAACGAGCAGTGCTATTGTTCTCCGTATACTTTAATCAGGCTTTTTGCAGATCTTTACGAAGAAATTCCAGAAAAATTACTGTATCTCGACATCGATCTTCTTTTTAACCGTGATATTGATCTTTTGTGGAATATAAATGTCGAAAATTACGAATATGCAGCAGCCCGCGACCATTACGGAAAATTTTTAGTAAATCCAAATTTTGTAAACGCCGGCGTAATTCTTTTTAATATAAAAAAATGCCGCGAAACCGGACTTTTTAAAAAGAGCCGTAAACTCATAAAAACTAAAAAGCTGGTTTTTGCAGACGAAAGCGCACTTATTCGAAGTACAACAAGTAAAAAAATGCTGAGCCAGCGTTTTAATGATCAGAAATTTCTGTATAAAAACACTGTAATCCGCCATTTTTCAAAACGTCTTTTCTGGCTTCCTTATCCGCATACGGCAAACATAAAGCAGTGGAACGTAACAAAGGTTCATAAACTTTTTGGCTACGAAAATTTTGACGACATTCTCTACGAATACATTTATCAGAAAACAAAGTTTGAGCGTGAGTTTTAAGCGGGCGCATTTTACAATCTGCACAAAAAAAGAACAATTTTTACAATCTGCGTTGTTGCCTAAAAATTAGCCTCAATTATCAGAGTTTATAAAACCGGGCTATCCGTGGTTCCGGCGTCTTACGCGCCTTCAGTGCTTCGCACCGCGCTTTGCGCGCCACTTCTATCCCTTGCGCGTTTTTTATTCTGGCTTTTCTTCTGCCGGTGAAATTTTTGAACTAAAATAAGCCATTGCAGTTCCTGCAAGAAGACACAAAACACAGGCAACAGCCATTAAAGGACTGGTTATTTTAGAAAATCCTGGAAAAAGCGTTGTAATTGAACCTGCTACAAGCCCAAAAATTACAGCATAAGTTTGGTTTGGTGCAATCTTTAAAAAAGTTTTTACAAGCCATGCTCCGCACAAAAGACCAATCAAAACTCCAATTCCATTTGGCAATAAAAGAAAAAACGCCTGAACTGTCATGCTTGGAACAAAAAGACTTGGAATGCTCTTCATTACAATCGGGTAAACTCCCATAATAAGCATTAAAAGCGAACCTGAAATTCCAGGAATAATCATTGCAATTGCTCCGACAAAACCAGCAGCAAAAATGTGTAATGCAAGTGGCACTGTCCATTGCGGAAGCTCTGCAGCAATTGCGTTTTCTGCGTCTGTTCCGCTTCCTATATGGCTAAAAATAACAATTGTTGCAATTCCTGCAAGGGCACAGATTACAACGGCAGCAATTTTAGAACCTTTTATAAAACTTCCGTCTTTGGTTTTTGACATTGTCCAAAAAAGCATAGGAATGCTTCCAATGATTAAGCCTGTAAAAAAGAAATTTGTCTGAACAGGAAAGTTAGTATAAAGAAAAGAAATAAGTTTACTGAAAATCAAAACACCAAGTGCCATTCCACAGACAATTGGAATTACAAACCTGCGGTTTTTGAGCAGTTTTTTTACATTGAGCGTAATTGCATTTACAAATTTGTCGTAAATGTTGAATACAACAGCCATTGTGCTTCCAGAAACTCCAGGAATTACGTTTGCCATGCCGATAACAATTCCAATCAGTAAAATGCGGATAATGTCCATAAATTGAATTCTCCAAAAAAATTTAATAAAACACCAACAGTTTTTTTTGCTGAGTGTGTTTTGCAAATAGTTTAAAATTCGGGTTTTATAAATTCAATATAAAAATTGAATAAACTACCAGAAAAAGCATGTCAATTTGACATTCTGAAAAAATTCAAATAGCCTCCCGTCGGGAACCTGCCCAAATCCGCACGGTTGAGTCAAGCTCAATGTGCGTTTTGGTCAGAACCCCGACT
>CAVKVK010000063.1:0-12363 GCA_963659855.1 Parabacteroides distasonis
CTGCAAGCCCTAAGAACCTGCAGACTTTTTAACTATTCTTCAGAAATTGCTGTTGCCGGGCATTCGCTTGCGCAAGTTCCGCAGCTTACACATTTTGAAGAATCAATTTCGCGGTGACCGTCGTTTTCGCTGATTGCTCCAACCGGGCAGTCTGGTTCGCATGTTCCGCAGTTTACACATGCAGAAGGATCAATTTTATAAGCCATAATGTACCTCTTTTGGGAAAATCCCAAGAAAATCGGAATGAAATGTAAAAAATGCACAAATCATTCTTCGTATAATTTATCATATAAAATTTGAGTGAACAATAAAAACGAGAACAGTTTTGAACGAATTAGAATATGCTAATTTTAGTTAGCGGGTGTTGCGGGCGGCGTTTGAGCCCGCAGAAGGGGTAGCGTAAAACGCGCTTTGCGCGGTTGGAGCGAGGGGAAGGCTTTCCCCTTTTTTTAAATAAAATTCTTTTGCTTGTGTGATATAATAATTCTAGTTTTAAAAAATGGAGTTTTTTATGAATAAAAAAGAAATTGCAAAAATTATTGATCATACTCAGCTTTCTGCCTGTGCCGGCGAAAAAGATATTGAAAAACTTTGCAGTGAAGCAAAAAAATATGGTTTTGCGAGTGTTTGTGTAAATCCAAGCTATGTTTCTTTTGCTGCTGATATTTTGCGTGGCAGTGGCGTAAAAGTTTGTACTGTGATTGCGTTTCCTCTGGGAGCTAATTCAATTGATGATAAGGCAAGCCAGGCTGCAATGTGTGTTTCTGAGGGCGCTGATGAAGTTGACATGGTTGTAAATCTTGGAGCAGTAAAAGACGGTCGCTGGGACGATGTTTTTGAAGAAATTTTTGCTGTAAGATGCGCAATTGATGATGTTGATTGCGGCGAAAATAAAAAAATAATTGAAAAAGTAATTCTTGAAACCTGTTATTTAAATGATGAAGAAATTGTCCATATTTGTGAACTTGCAAAAAAAGCCGGGGCTGATTTTGTAAAAACTTCGACAGGTTTTGCAAAGGGCGGGGCTACTGTTCATGCAGTAGAACTTATGCGGCGCACTGTTGGTCCTGATATGGGCGTAAAGGCAAGCGGTGGAATTCACTCTTACGAAGAAGCTTTAAAAATGGTAGAAGCCGGAGCTTCGAGACTTGGCTGTTCTGCAGGCGTAAAAATCGTTGAAGAATAATCCGTCTGCAGTTTTTAAGCTTTTGACCAGAACATTATGTTCTGGTTTATTTCGTATTTGATTTTTCCTTCGTCGGACAGTGCACTTAAATATGAGCGCACTGTGCAGCCGATAAGGACAAACTGACTGAGTTTTAGTTCAATTGAATTGCGGTCTGCAACTGCCTTTAATACCTGTTCTGTTGTTTTTGGCGTTTTTAGTTCGTCTAAAATCATGTTTTCTGTTTCGAGAAGGGCGAGTGTGTTTAATTCTACTAAGCCTTCGATTTCTGTTACGTGTTCGCCGTGTCCTGGAACATAAAAATCTGCCTTAATTCCTGCAATTTTTTTTAAGCTTTCTTTTGAAAGTTTTTCGTTAAAAAGATATTGAATCCAGTATTTTTTGATTGCGTTTCTTCCGCTTAAAGCGTCTCCGGCAAACATTGTTTTTTTGCCGTCGGTGTCTGTAAGTAAAAATCCTGTCTGGTCAATGTAGTGGCCTTTTAGAGAAATTACTTCAACTTTTACAGTTTTTTCTAAATAAAAAATTGAATCATTCTTAAATGTTTTGTCGACTGTGCAGGGCTGGGCCACAAAGTATTTTGTTTCCAGTTCTGCAACTGGCATTCCGCCCCAGATAAGTCCTGTTTCGAGAACCGGGCACTGCATTATTGCAGCTTCTCCTTCGCTTGCCCAGATTTGACAGCCTGTGTTTTTTTTAAGATATTCGTTGCCTCCGCAATGGTCTGCGTGTGAATGTGTGTTTATAACTGCAGCAAGATTGATTTTTGAAGAATATTGAGAAAAATGTTCACAGACTGCCTGCCAGATTGTCTTTGCCCAAAAGTCATCATTTCCGCTGTCGATTAAATAAATATTTACTGAACCGTCGGCCTGCTTTAACGCAATTACTCCAATGTTTGTTGCAGAAGGAATAAAATAAACGTTTTTTGAAAGTTGAACTAAAGATAATCTGGATTTTTCTGTCATTGCGATTTTGTGCTCCTGAAAACTATTATACTTAAAGTTAGGAATTTTTTTGCAAATCTTTTTGCGGTGCTTTTTTATTTTCCGGAAGAATTAAATCTCCTTCCTGTATCCAGCCGGCTTTTCTAAAGATTTTGCCGAATAAGAATGTTAAAATTGCTGGAAGAACAAAGCAGACAGCAATTAAGCCTGTAACATCAAAAACAGAAGGCGAAATTGCAACGGCGCCGTGTGTAAGCGCTGCCTTAGAAGGTGCAAACCAGCCGGAAATAATTCCGATCGGGCCAACAAGACCGCAGGTTCCCATTCCTGAACTTACAGCAGCCCCGTTCATTTCCAGCTTAAAAATGCAGGTTGCGACTGGCCCTGTAATAACGGAGGTTAAACAGGCAGGAATCCAGATTTTTGGATTTTTTACAATATTTGGCATTTGAAGCATGCTTGTTCCAAGTCCCTGGCTTAAAAGTCCAGACCAGCGGTTTTCTTTAAAACTCAAGATTGCAAATCCGACCATTTGTGCACAGCATCCGGCTGTTGCAGCTCCTCCTGCTAAACCCGTAAGACTTAAAGCCGCGCAGATTGCAGCAGAACTTACCGGCAGGGTTAAAAGAATTCCAACTAAAAGCGAAATAATTATTCCCATAAGGAATGGGCGGAGGGTTGTTGCCCAGACGATTATGTTTCCAAAAGAAAGGGCGATTTTTCCAATGAATGGAGCGGCTAAAACGGTTAAAAGTGAACCTGTAATTATAGTTACAAGTGGAGTTACGATTATGTCTACCCGGGTTTTTCCACTGACAAGATTTCCGATTTCGGCTGCGATTATTGCAATAAAAAGAACTGCAAGCGGACCTCCGGCTCCACCACTGACGTTTGCTGCACTTCCGACCGCTGCAAGTGAAAAAAGAACGAGTGGAGAAACTTTCATTGCAAAACCGATTCCAACCGCCATTGCAGCGCCTACAACGTGAGAATCTGTTGCAAAAGAACCTGCGTCAACTAAAAACTTAAAAACTGCATTAGAACCTGCCAGTGAAAGCTGCTGACCGAGAGTTTTAATGATTGTGCCGATTAAAAGCGATGCGAAAAGACCCTGAGCCATTCCACCCATTGCATCAATAAGATACCGTTTGACGTACTTATTCATACCATTCTCCTAAAAGTACGGAGCAAAATACAAAAACAGCCAAAACTATTTTTAGCTTCTACTCAAAAATCAAAAAATAGAAGAATTTCTAAAACAGTTTTAGTTCAACTGTAGTTTTTTACTTTGTTCCTGGTAAAAATGATTTTTTTTCTGTCATTGATATACTTGCTGATGCCTTGCGGTCATCCCAAACGTAACATCTGAAAAAGCGAAAAATAAAAAGCGGAAGAATTAAAATAACCGCTTCCTGCATAATCTATCAAAAATAAAGACTAATTGCAAATTAACTGTCAAATAGCCTCTCGCCGGGAACCTTGATAAAGGAAATGCAATTTTTTTTTGTTTAATATGTCAAATAGCCGTAGCCGGGGTTCTGACTCAAACGCACATTGAGCTTGTCTAAAACGTGCAGATTTTTGCATGTTTCCTGTGAAAGGCTATTTGAACTGGTTTATTTAGTTGCTTTTTCTTGCAGCTTATTTGAGTTTTTATAGTGAACTTATAAAACTCTAGATTTAGACTATTTATGAGATTTAAACATGGTGATATAATTTACACATTATGTTTTTTCACGGTGGAACTAATTCAAGACGATTAGATGATTATCTGGACTTTTCTGCAAATACAAGTCCTTTAGGCGTTCATAAAGCAGCTTCTAAAGCTTTGCTTGCACTTTCTCTTAATCCAGACATCTTAGCAGCGTATCCAGATCCAAATTGCAGCGAACTAAAAGAAGCAATTTCCGAATACTGGAATTTTAACGGACCTGTTCTTTGTGGTTCCGGGGCTGCAGATATTACTCAGCTTATTTCAATGGTTTTTGGAAAAAACGTTCAGGGAACTGCATTCAACCTTATTGTTGAACCAGCTTTTTCTGAATACGAAAACGCACTTTTAATGGCATGCAGCGAAGACAAAATTCTTCACCTTACGTTAAAAGAAGAAAATGACTTTGTGTTTACAGAAAACGATTTTTCTCATCTTGAAAAAATTCTTTCTGGTGGAGTTCCTTTAATGTTTGTGGCAAGTCCTTCAAATCCTGCCGGAAACGTTATGTCTTTAGATATGATTGTGCGGATTGCTCAGCTCTGCGAAAAATCAAATACAATTCTGGTTTTGGATTCATGCTTCTGCCAGTTCAGCGAAGAAGCAGAAAAAAACGTTCGTATTTTAATTGAACGCGCTCAGGAATTTCCTCATCTTATAATTTTAAATGCTTTTACAAAATTCTACGGAATGGCAGGCTTGCGTCTCGGTTATGCACTTTGTTTTAGTTCCGATGTTTATAATCACCTTGTAAATGCAATGCGTCCGTGGACAATCAGTACAGACGCTCAGGTTACAGGAACAGCAGTAATGCGGGCAGAAATCGAAAGCAATTTATGGCACAAACAGATGTTAAAACTCGTAAAGGAAGAACGAAAATATCTGTCGGACTATTTTGTTTCGATTGGAGCAAAAGTTTTAAGCGGTGAAGGAAACTACATTTTAATTCAATTAAACGAAGAATTGCAGAAAATTGCCGGAGACTATGCTCTCGAAAATGTTCGTGGCAAAAACAAAAAAGGTCACAACGGCCCAAAAAAGCAGTCTCCAGTTAACGAAGAAGATTTTTCGCCTAATCCATTTAAAGCTCCGTTGTGTCAGGCCTTGGCAGCTTCTAAAATTGTAATTCGCGGTTGTTCAGACTTTTACGGCATGGATTTAAGCTGGTATAGAATTTCTATAAAGGCTCACGAAGAAAACGTTCAGCTGGTAAAAGCTCTTTCAAAGATTTTTTCGCCAAAAAAATAGATTTTTTATCATACGGGCGCATCTGCCTTGCGGCAGACCAGGCTATCCAGGGCTACGGCTTTCGCCTCCGACCAAACGCCATGCGTTTGTTTGCGCTTCGCGCACCCTTCCTATCCCTTGCGCTTTTATCACACTAACTGCAAAAAAAACAGCCTTCCGGCTGTTTTTTTTTGTCTTCAATTTAACTTATTTAGCAAGTGTAATTGATTTTACTGTGTAATTATTTTCGTGCTCGTTGATTGTAAACTCAAGAGTTTCTCCAACTTTAGCATCGAGAATTGCATTTCCAAATGGAGACATGTACGAAATAATTCCAGCATCAGGATCTGATTCCCAAGGTCCCATGATGATGTATTTTTCGTCTTTGCCTGTTGCATTGTTTGTAAGTGTAACTTCTGTTCCGAAAGAAACAAGAGAAGTTGTTGCTGTTGTCGGGTCAAAGATAACTGCACGTGCAAGTTCTCCCTGGAGGCGTTTAAGGTCATTGTTAAGCTTATGCTGAGCTTCTTTTGCAGCAATATATTCTGCGTTTTCCTTTAAGTCTCCCTTTTCCTTTGCATCTGCAACTTCTTTTGCAATTGCCGGAATGTCGATTGTTGTCATCTTTGTTTCGAGAGCTTTCTTTTCGTCGAGTTTTGCCTTTGTAACAAGCATTCCCTTTGGAGCGTTGCTCTTTTCTTCCTTAGCGCGGAATTTGTAGTCGCTGTATTTTTCAAGAATTTTGTTACGCAATGCCTGCTTGTAGCTTCCTTCGAGTGCAGAAATATCATCAACAAGAGTGTAAAGATGAGTCATTGTGTCCATATCGCACGAAAGCATATATTCTGCATAAACATTTTTGTCATCTTTTTCGCCAAAAATCAATTTTTTAGCATTTTTATTGATTTTTTTGTTTTCTGTTGTATCAACGTGGTTGTCAATTTCGCGATAAGTCTGGTCAATCAGGTTAACGATTGTAATAAGCTGTTTCTGGTAAGAAATTCCTGCATTCTTGTACCACTCATCGTTCTGACAGTTTTCAAACAAGAACAGAACTGCATCACGGTAGTCGCGGAAGTTTTCAAATACTTTTACAACAAGCTTCTGTACTTTTGCAATTCCGCCTTCCATGCTGATTACATCTTCGAGCATTCTTTTATTCAAAACTGTAGGGAAAAGTTCAATATACTGATCTTCCCAGTCTGGAAGAAGTTTAATGTTGTCGAGGAAATCCTTCTGCAAAGATGTGTTTTTTGTATCTTTTAAGAGGGTGTACATTTCGCGAGGATTATCAATGTCTCTGTACAACTGTTCAAATGTGAATGTAACAGGATAAGCAAGGTTTGGCATTACAGAACCTACTCTCTGAACAACGAGGTAAGATGCAACAACCTGTTCGTTTGCCTGATGAGCTCCCTTTACAAAGCCTTTAAAGTAATTGTACATATCTGCAAAGAATTCACTGTCTTTGTCTGCTTCTTCGTTATTAAAGAATTTCATGAAAACGTCTACGCGTGGCATAAACTGTTTTTCTGCACGGAATTCATTGCTGAGTTTTTCTTCTGTTGAAATTTTTCCGTCACGTACAATGTATTCGTTAATATTATTTGGATTTACACCAAAAATCGGGTTAGATTCGAGTGTTTTCTTTGCTGCTGTGTTCCATGATGTCCATTCACCTGGAGTTAAGATTGAAGGAACAAGTTCCGCCTTAATTCTCTTAAAGTCGCAGCTGTTTCCAAATGATTTAATAATAAGTTTGAGAGCCTGTGTCTTGTCTTTGTTTTCTTTAAAGAGTTTAGAAAGTTCGTCCTTTGATTTTGTAGCTTTTAAAACCCAGATGTGGTCGCGTGCAAGTGGCTGGAGTGCGCTTACTGCCATTTTGAGTGACATCTGTTTTACGCCGTTCTTTTTTCCAAAGTTGATTGTGAGTGTGTCGTTTTCTACTTTTGTAATAATTCCGACACCCCAGGTTCTGTGGTAAACAAAGTTTTTAACGCCAAAAGCAATGTGTTTTTCAAAATCGTTGATTGCTTCAAATACGTTGCGGAAACTCTGTGTAAGGTTTGAAGAAGCAATAAAGTCTGCAACGTTTGGATTTTTAGCATATTTTCCCTGGAAGCATGAAGCAATTTCGTTTCTTGCCCAGTTGTCTTTTGGATCTATGCGGAGAATGATTTTAAGAAGCTGGATTGCAATATCCCATTTTTTTGGATCTGTTGCTGCGTTGTCTTTGTAATATGGATAAAGATCATGGAGAAGGAGAGCGCTTCTGTCTGCATCAATTGATTTTTCAACTTTTCTCTGTACAAGAAGGAAGAAATCAATCTCGTCTGGAATCATAGAAACAAGTTTAGACCATGTTTCTTTTACTGCTGTCATGTTATTTGCATTTACAAAGCGTAAGAGTGCTTTTTTGCAATATGCAACGGCATTTTTTGTATCGCCTTCTGCTTCGTAATGTTCAGAAAGAAGTTTTGCAATTTCTGCAGCTTCAACATCAACCTTAACGATTTTTTCGTAAAGTTCCCAGGCTTTTGGATCGTTTGCGTTGCGGTAAATTCCTGCAAGCGTAAGAAGTCCAAATTTATTGTTTGGAGCAATTTCGAGGATTGTTTCGCACAGATAAGTTACAACAGGTTCTTTGTGGTTGTTCTGGAAAATATCAACAAGGTTTACGAGATTTGAATTATCGAGTTCTCCCTGTTTTAAGCCGATCATTCCAGATATATAGAGAGCAATGATACTATCTTTTGTATGAGCAAGCTGTTCGTCACAGGTCTGTTTTAATTCAGTCAAACAGTCTTCTGCTTTTGCTTTTTCTATAATCTCAGAAAGTTCAATAAGATTATTTTTTGTGTAATTTGTGATTGATGCTCTTGTCCATGTTTCTTCTTTGAGCATCTCCTGAACTTTTGTAACGATTTTTGCGGACATTTTTTACTCCTGTCTGTATATATGTACGGCTTTACGAGCCTTTTAATCTTCTAAAAGAACTGCAATTCACCCTCTAAAAACGCAATCCTTAAAAAATTCTATTTAATGTAGAGATCGTAGATGTTTTTATCTAAGATCCGGATTTTCAGCAGTATGTCGCTGACTTCGTTTCCCGTCTGATTCTTTTGAATGTAGTGGTCAATCAGACGAAAATACATATAAATCAATTTTGGTTTTAATTGATTTATGTTATTTGCAGGATTTTTTATTTCGTTTTCTATTTCGTAAATATCCTGCTTTAATTTTAAAACTTCTACACTTCGAAGTTCATGCTTTATGTTGAATACTCCGTAGAGCACTGCAAACACTGGCACCCAGAATGCAAGTTCCGGTCCGTTATAAAGCGGATTTTCTTTTACATTCTGAATAAGACATTTTATGAGTTCGCAGTCGAGAAGACTTAAGTCAATTTTCTTTGCATCAATATAGAATGCTTCCCTGAAAAGAACTTTTGCTTCGTTTTCCATTCCGCACAGTGCACAGCAGTCTGCCATTTCTGCAATAATCTGTGCCGAATTCTGCTCATTCTGGTTGGCTTCCATAAGATATTGTCTGGCAATATCATAATTGCCGAGTTTTTTATTACAGATGCCGATTTTTAGCAGTAAATCAGCTTTTTGAGATGAAAATCTTAAAGTTTCCTGTTTTACTGCAGAAAAATTTTTAAGGGCCAGTGTAAAAATTCCGGTTTGTACGGAAAAAACTGTGCGTTCAAAGGTTTCGCGTTTTTTGCCGTAGGCGTTGCAGGCTTCTTCAAAAATTTTCCAATGGTAGAGCAGACTTTCGCCCTGTTCATAAAAACTGCTTTTTGACAGCGTTTTTATAAAATCAATCCAGAACGAACAGCAAAAGGTTGCAAAATTAATCTCTTTGTTTTCCAGGTTGTATACAAGAACACTGGCAAGAATTTCGTTTGCCTGTTCCAGTTCCCCTTGAGAGAGCATTTTATATGCCTGTTTTAGCCCTTCTTCAGATTGAATACTCATAAAATCCTGTTCAAATTTATAACAAAATGGGCTTTTTAGTCAATGATTTGAATGAAAAATCAAAAAAAGGGCAATATTTATATTCTATTTGAAAAAATAAGTCAATGTTTTTTACCGTTTATTTTTTTAACTTTATAAAACTGTTTTTATTTGTCCGCAAATTTATAGAAAAATTGTGTTTTTGTTTTTCGTTGTTTTTATCTGTTTTTTCTGTTAATATCATTCAATATGAAAAGTAGAATTTTGGCGCCATCATTGCTTTCTGCTGATTTTTCTAACCTTGCAGAAGCTGTTAAACTTTGTGAAGATAAAGGTTCTGGATTTATTCATATTGACGTAATGGACGGACACTTTGTTCCTCAGATTACTTACGGACAGCCTGTTATAAAGTCAATCAGAAAATTAACAAAACTTCCTTTTGATGTTCATCTTATGGTAGAACGCCCGGAAGAAATGGTTGATTCTTTTGCTGCTGCCGGTGCTGACCTTATTACTTTTCATCAGGAAGCAACTGTTCATATCGACAGACTTATTTCTCATATTCATTCTCTTGGTAAAAAAGCAGGAATTTCTATTGTTCCTTCAACTCCTGTCAGCGCAATAAAAGAAGTTTTACCTTCGGTTGATCTTGTGCTTGTAATGACGGTAAATCCTGGATTTGGCGGACAAAAACTTATTCCATATTGCGTAGATAAAATCCGGGAACTTGATTTACTTCGTAAAGAAAAAAATTACGATTTTCTTATTTCGGTTGACGGTGGAGTAAATAACGAAACTGTTGATTCTGTTTTAAATGCCGGCGCAGATGTAGTTGTTTCTGGTTCAGCCTTTTTTAACGGTTCTTTTAATTGGGAGGCGTAGAATCTTGAAAAAACTTTATTCAATTTTTTGTAAAAAAAACAAAAAAACGATTCTTGCCCTTGCTTTTTGTGCTTTTGCCTCAGAAAGTCTTTTTTGTGCAAAATATTCGGTGGACGCTCAGCAGGGATTTGAAGCTTACCGCAAAAGTGACTGGACTTCCGCAATGTTTTTTTTGAGAAAAGCCTGCAGTGCTTCAGAAAAAATGGACGAAGAAGTTCTTTATATGCTTGTAATGAGCGAAGTTAATTCTACTGAATACAAAGATGCGCTTTCTGATGTTGATCTTTTTTTACAGAAATTCAATTCAAGCCGTTATGCTCCATATATGCAGTTTCAAAAAGGCCGGATTCTTCATTTTCTGGAACGTAATGAAGAAGCAGTTCTTGTTTTGAGCGATTTTTGTCATCAGTTTTCGGATTCTGAACTTTATGCAGCGGCTCTTTATTGGATTGCTGAATGTTTTTACGACGAATACAACTTTGATTCTGCTCGTTCTCTTTACGAGCGTGTTGTAATGGATTTTCCGACAGATGCAAAGGCAAATGACTGCCGTTATCGCCTGGAAATGATTGCACAGCGCGAACGGGAAGAAAAACTGATTTATCTTTTAAAAGTTACTGGCGAAGAAAATCTTGCTTCACGCGAAGAATACGAACGACAGATTAAACTTTATCAGACTCAGGATAAAATGGGTTTAAGAAAAAGTTTGTCGGACAGCCAGTCAAGAATTTCAGAACTTGAATCAATGCTTGAAGAACAAAAAAACTTAAATGCTCAGTTGCAGGATAAGCTTGTTCTTGCAGAAACGGCTGCTGCTCAGGTTGAAGAAACTCCACAGGAAGAAGTAAAAGCACCTGTTGCAGACCCGGAAGTTGAAGCATTAAAGCGAAAAGCCGGATTCTTAAAATATCTTCTTGAAGATCCAGTGTCAGAGGAGAACTAAAAATGAAAAAAATTATAAAAAAAACAATGATTTCTTTTTTGACAGCGTCTCTTCTTTTGACTAGCGCAGATATTTTTGCGCAAAATGAAACTTCTGCCACAAAAACTCAGGCTGATTCTTCTGCTGGTGAAAATTCTCAACAGACAGAAGAAACTAAAACGGAAGAAAACAAAACTGCAGAAAATTCTGGAAATTCAAATGAAGAAAATTCAGCTTTGGACACAAAAGATAATGTAACTGCAGAAAACAAAACAGTTAAACCTTCTGAACAGAAAAAATTAAAAAAGAATTTTCCAAAAATTGACAGTTATCTTGGTTCAGTTTATCTGCCATTAAAAAAATATGAACTTTCGGATTCAGCTTATAGCGTTGCCCTTGATTCAAGAAGTGGAACTTTTAACTTTTATGTAAAAAATGAAAACGACAAAAAAATTCCGCTTCTTGCAGATTTTGATAATTCAATTTCTTCTTCTTTCTACTTAAGAATTGGAAGAACTTCATATCGTCTAAATAAAAATGCTTCTGTTAAAAAAGAAGTCAGAAAAACCGAACACGGAGCTCAGCTTGCTTATACTGTAAATGACACAGCTCAGCTTGTTGTAGATTTTTCTTTTATTGAGCCTCCGGAGAAAAAAACTGATTCAATAAATTCTATTGGTAGCGAAAAAAATAATTCTGAAGAAAAAGATTCTTCTGCAGAAATTAACGTTTTTGAAGGCGTTATAAAGGTTAGTGTTTCTGTTACGAATATTTCCAAAAAAGAAAACAAATTTGCTGTAAAGGCTTTGTTTGATACTGTTGTTGGCGAAGGCCGTGATTTTCATTTTACAATGGGTGACGGAACAAATGTTTATTCGGAAGTTGAATTTGAAAATTTTGCAAAAGAAAGAGCAATAACTTCTTCAGATGGAAAAAATTCAATTCAGTTTGTTTTAGCTGGCGAAGGCGTAAGCAGCGTTGAAAATGTTGCACTCGCAAATATTTCAAATTTGAATAAATCAAGATGGATTTTTGCCGGCGAAACTGGAAGAAGTTTTAATTCTGTAAATACATATAATAATTCAGGAATTGCTATTGTCTGGCCTGCTAAAAAAATAAAACCAGAAAAAACTTCTGAAATTCACTTTTTTATTGGCTTAGCCAGCGATTCAAAAAATGTAAATTCTCTTAATTATGCAGATTATCTTACAGGAACTTTTAATCCAAAAACTGCTCCTGTGCAAACTGCGGTTTCTGCGCCTGTAAAAGAAGAACCTGTAATTGTAAATACAGAACCTAAACGTAGAGAATATTCTTATGCTGCAGCAGAAGAAGCTGAAAATTCCGCAAAAAAGAATACTGTTGATTTTGAAGTTCAGACGGTAACGGAAAAGCAGCTTGAACCTGAGTATATTCAGGCTTTAATAAATAGAATTGATGCACTTGAAGCTTCTGGAAGCGATGTTGATCGTAACGAAATTCGTCAGTTGAATGCAGAACTTGATGCAATTCTTTCTACACTGAGG
>CAVKVK010000064.1:0-12361 GCA_963659855.1 Parabacteroides distasonis
TGACAATGGGTACAAAAATCGTTGTAATGTCAGAAAAACGCATTCAGCAGATTGGAGAACCTTTGTATCTTTATAATCACCCGATTAACAAATTTGTTGCCGGATTTATTGGAACTCCTCCAATGAACTTCTTTAAAGTAACAATCGAATCTAACGGTGAAGAAGTTATTGCTAATGAAGGCTCATTCACACTTGTTCCAACTGCAGATCAGCAGAAGCATCTTAAGGCTTATGTTGGAAAACAGGTTTGGTTTGGTGTTCGCCCGGAAGATCTTGAATATCATGATTCTCCTGCTCAGCAGAACAATATGTCTGTAAAAGTTACAAACAAAGAACCACTTGGTGCAGAAACTCACGTATTTGTACAGGTTCAGAATGTAAGCATCGTTGCAAAGTGTGATCCTGTTGTAAATCCTCAGCTTGGAGACACTGTAAACCTTACTCCAAAAATGGATCGTGCAAAATTCTTTGATCTGGATACAGAAGTTAACATCTGTGAACCAGAAATCAAAAAAGAATGGTAATTTTGCATAATTAAACCTGCAAAAAAAAAGACTGGAAGTTATTTTCCAGTCTTTTTTTTATGTACGGGGTTTTGTAATTATTGTCTGTTAATCTTTTTTACCATACGAATAAATCTGCGCAGTTTCGCTCGCCACCTGAAATATCGATTGCCTGTCCTGTACAAAATTTATTTACAACAGTTAAAAAATAAATCCATTCTGCGGCTTCCTGTGCTGTTGCCCAGCGTTTTAAGGGCGTAACGTTCATTATTTTATTCCAGAGTTCTTTGTTTTGCATTACAGGTTCATTCAATTCTGTAATGACTCCACCAAAACACACTGCATTTGCTGTTGCCCTGTATTCATTGGCAAGCCTTATTGCAACGTTTTTCATGTAACCAACGATTCCTGCTTTTGAAGCAACATAAAAAGGAAATTCATTTCCATTGAGTGCTGAAACTGATGCGTTAAAAAGTACAGATTTTATCTGGTTTTGGAATGCGTATTTGGCAGTTACATTCATTGTTCCCAAAAGATTTGTTTTTATATCGTCTTCGCTTTTTTTGCATTCTAATTCTGCAGTTTGAATTCCTGCATTGTTAATAAGAATTTCTATTCCCGTAAGGTCTGGTAAAGAAGAAGTTTTACAAATATCAGCAGTAAAATGAGTGTAATTTTTGGAATTTACAATGTCCGTCGCTCCTGAAATTGTGTCGCTTTGAATGTCTATTCCGTAAACTTCGTGATTTTCTTTAAGAAATTTAGCAGCGCAGGCTCTGCCTATTCCCCGGCTTGTTCCTGTTATTAAAATTTTCATTTTGAATTCCTTTCTTTTGTATAAAGCAACAGGCCGGAAGAATGCTTTAGCAGCTTACTGTTCTTTTTAGCGATGCTCTGTATTCAAAATAATCTTTGCCAACGTTTTCTTTTTCCCATTGGCGGACAATTTTGTAGCCTATGCCAGAAAAAATGACTTCGCACAAAAGTTCAAAGAATGCTCCCACTGCAGAACAGATTATAACCTGTGTCCACGACCAGCCAAAAAAGATTTTTGAAACAACTGTAGCAAAAATAAAATTGTCTACAAACTGACCGACTGCAGTTGAAATATACGAGCGGGTAGCAAAGGCTAAAAATCCATTGCTCTTTTGAATTTTGCCGATTGCTCCGTTTAAAACGGAATTAACAACGGACGATGTAATAGAAGCAAGTGCCGAACCTAAAACTACATACCAGGAACCGCCAAAAGTTGCATTTAAGGCTCTGTTTACTTCTGGATTTTCTGTTGTGTAGAATTCTCCCCACATCCCCGGAGCTTTTGAAAGCAATGCAAAAATAAGTGTAAGGCAAAGATTTACAAAAAGTGCCAGAAATGAAACTTTAATCGAAGCCTTAGTTCCCCAGCGTTTGCATATAACGTCCATGCACAAAAACATAATCCAGCTGAATGTAAAACCGCAGTCGAGAGCCATGTATTTAAAGCCGACCAGTTCTTTGTTTGCAAGAAGATTTGCACATACAACCGACATAATAAAAAGTGAAACTGTAAGGGAAGGAATGTTCCGCAAAAGAACCTTGTAGTCTTCAAGTTCTGAACGGAAAAAGTTGAAAAGTTTTTTCATAACTGTGTGGACGCAATAACGCCCGCCTCCATAAGAATTTTGATTTATAATGCGCAGGAGAATTATGAGGAATCATAAACTGCGCAACAAAGAATCTATATTTTTAAAAGAAAAAATGCAAGACAGAACAAAAATTGCAAACTAGGCAAAGATTGCAAATTGTGAGATTTGTGCGACTTATTGAGCAATGAATAAATAAATATTATAATCAAGTCGTTTTTCACAATATCCTTTTTATGAAAATCAACTTTTAATTCTTTTTTCGCAGATAATTATTCTGCCTTTTTTATTCAATAAAATTAAACAGGGGTGGTTTGAACTTGAGTATGAAAATTAATGGTTCGCAGATTGTAATTGAATGTTTAGTAGAGCAGGGAGTAGACACTGTTTTTGGTTATCCTGGTGGTAATATTCTTAATATTTATGATGCTCTTTACAAGAATTCTGACCGCATTAATCATATTCTTACTGCACACGAACAGGCTGCAGCTCATGCCGCTGACGGTTATGCACGTTCTACAGGACGCGTAGGCGTTTGTATGGCAACTTCTGGTCCTGGAGCTACAAACCTTGTTACAGGAATTGCAACCGCTTACATGGATTCTGTTCCAATCGTGGCAATTACCTGCAATGTTGGAACTCCGCTTCTTGGCAAAGATACTTTTCAGGAAATTGACATTACCGGAGTTACGCTTCCAATTACAAAACACAACTTTATGGTAAAAAAGGTTGAAAACCTTGCTGATATAATCCGTCAGGCATTTATAATTGCAAAGTCAGGAAGACCTGGCCCTGTTTTAATTGATATTCCAAAAGACATTACAGCTGCTTTTTGTGAATTTGCGCCCTTAAAAAAAGGTGATAACGGTCTTGAATCTCTCATTAAAGAAAATTCAAATTTTAAGCGTGTTGTAACTGTAAAAGTTCCTTCTGATGAAGAAATAAAAAAGGCTGCGCAGATAATCAATAAGTCTGTTCGTCCCGTAATTTATGCCGGTGGCGGAATTAAAATTTCTGGCGCAGAAAAAGAACTCCTTGAATTTGCAGAAAAAGCACAGATTCCGGTTTCTGAAAGTCTTATGGGACGCGATGTTTTTCCTGCTGATCATCCGCTTTGTACCTGGATGGTTGGAATGCACGGAACAAGAGCGAGCAATATGGCTGTTACAGAAAGCGACCTTGTTTTAGCACTTGGTTCTCGTTTTTCTGACCGCGTAATTGGCGATCCAAAAAAGTTTGCAGAACATGCTACTGTATTCCATATTGATATTGATCCTGCAGAAATAAATAAAAATATTCCTGCTGGCGCTGAACTTGTCGGAGATTTAAAATCAATTCTTACAAGACTGATTCCTTTGATTGAAAAAAAAGAACGACCAGAATGGATTGCAAAAATTGAAGGCTGGAAAAAAGAAATTCCTGCAAGTTACAATGCAGTAAAACCGAATTCTGTTAATCCAAAGTTTATGCTCGAAACCGTAAATAAATATGCGGGCGACGATACTTTTATTACGACAGAAGTTGGTGAACATCAGATGTGGACGGCTCAATTCTATCCGTTTAAAAAGCCAAGAACCTTCCTTACTTCTGGTGGACTTGGAACAATGGGTTACGGAACCGGGGCTGCAATGGGTGCTCAGATTGCAAATCCTTCTAAAAGAGTTGTTCATATTGCAGGCGATGGTTCTTTCCGCATGAACTGTAACGAACTTTGTACTATTGCCCGCTATAATCTGCCGATTGTTATTGTTTTGGTAAACAACGGAACTCTTGGAAACGTCCGCGTATGGCAGAAACTTTTTTACGAAAAGCGTTATAGCCACACAACTCTGGATTTTGGTCCGGATTGGCGCAAACTTGCTGATGCCTACGGAATCGGTTATTTAAAGGCAAACAACAATGCTGAATTTGAAAAAGTTTTTAAAGAAGCATTTGACCAGAAAAAGCCGTTCATTGTAGACACAATTGTTGATATTGACGAAATGATTTTCCCGATGGCAATTCCAGGAAAACCAATCGATGAACAGATGATGTCCTGGGGAAATTAAAAAAAATACGGTAGGGGGGCGCCCAACGGTGGTTTAGCTCGTCGAAACCACCAGTCGTGCGATCTCCTGTCGCGACAAGAAACTGCGTTTCTTGCGGTCATTATAGTTTATGCGCCATCCGTGGCGCCAGCTACAGTAAAATTCTCAATCAGAGTGTTACTGCGTTACTGTAAATCCTAGCCCCGATTGGAACGACGCCAAAGGCGTTGCGAAGCAATGAAGCGTTAGCGGAATCGTGGAAAGCGGGAAGGTCTGCTAAACAAGGCGCAGACTGAAGAATGTACGCTTTATCAGTAAAGTGCGCTCCGTTTTATAAAAAATCTACGTTGAGCATAAATGGCAAAATCATTATAATCGCTGATTATGCAGAAAAATACATCGCATGGAACAATGACTAAAGATAATCATGCAGCTTTGTGGCACGGACGTTTTGCAGAAGGCCCGGATGCAGCTGCTGTTGAATTTGAAACTTCCATTCACGTGGACGAACGCATGGCTTTGGACGATATTCACGGATCTAAGGCTCATGCTTCAATGCTTTGCTCTCAGAAAATTATTTCAGAAAAAGAAAATAACGAAATTCAGTCTGGGCTTGATTCAATTGAATCTGATTTAAAGTCTGGCGCACTCCAGATTGACTACTCTGCCGAAGATATTCATTCATTTATCGAAGCAACTTTAACAGACAGAATTGGCGAAAGCGGAAGAAAACTTCATACTGGCCGCAGCCGCAACGACCAGATTGCATTGGACGAACGCCTTTATTTAAGACGCGTAATTCCTGAATTGCAAAAACAGCTTGCGTCTTTAATAAAAACTCTCGCAAATATTGCCAGCGGACACACAACGTCGCTTTTAACCGGTTACACTCACATGCAGCACGCTCAGCCTGGAACTTTGGCTCAGCATCTTTGTTCCTGGGCATGGATGCTTGTCCGCGATTACGAGCGATTGGGCGACAGTTTAAAAAGAGTTGCACTTTCTCCACTTGGCAGCGGTGCCCTTGCAGGTTCAGATCTTCCGTTAAACCGCGAAAAGGTTGCAGAACTTCTGGGTTTTGACGGTGTTACTCAAAATTCTTTAGACAGCGTTGCAGACCGCGATTACTGCATTGAATTTACCAGCGATTTTGCCTTAATTCAAATGCACTTAAGCCGCATGTGCGAGGAAATCGTTTATTGGTCAACTACAGAGTTTGCCTTTATTGATTTGAGCGAAAAGTGGTCTACTGGTTCTTCAATTATGCCACAGAAAAAAAATCCTGATTTTGCAGAACTTATCCGTGGACGCACAGGCAAGGTTTATGGCGATCTCGTAAACCTTCTTACAATGATGAAGGCTCTTCCAATGAGTTATGACCGCGACATGCAGGAAGACAAGGCTCCTCTTTTTGATGCTTTAGACTGTGTTCAGGGAAACATAATTGTTTTTGAAGCAATGATTGCCAGCGCAAAATGGAATAAAGAAAAAATGGCAGCAAGCTGCGAAGGTGGTTTTGCAAATGCGACAGACGTTGCCGATTATCTTGTCTGCAAAGGAATTCCTTTTAGAACGGCTCATTCTCTGGCAGCTCAGTGTGTTCGTCTTGCTATCGACACAGGAAGAAAGGCTATCGAAGAACTTACACTTGCAGAAGTAAAAGCAATAAGTCCGCTTTTTGAAGCCGATCTTTTTGAAAAAATTACGCCGGAAGCGTGTATGCGTGCAAGAAAAACAACAGGAGGTCCGAGTCCAGAACAGACTCAATCTCAGATAAAACAGCTTCTTTCTTTTTGTAACGGAAAGTGTTAGTTTTTTTCGGGCGTTCCGGCAGTAAACTGCCGTCGGGTGTTCCGCACTTGCGCTGATCGCTCCATTCGCTGTCGCGAACGGCTTTGCCGGTGCTCCACCCCCTAACGCAAACAAAGTATAAATTTTTATTTTGGAGTAAAAATATGAAAAAAATGTTTGTTGTACTTGCATTTGCATTATCAGTTGCAATGCTTGCAGGCTGTTCAAAAAAAACAGCAGAAGATAATTCTCTCGAAGCCTTAAAAAACCGTGGAGAATTTATTCTTGGTCTCGACGATTCTTTCCCTCCAATGGGCTTTAGAGATGATTCAAACGAAATTGTAGGTTTTGACATTGACCTTGCAAAAGAAGTTGCTTCTCGCCTTGGAGTAAAATTCCGTGCTCAGCCGATTAACTGGGATTCAAAAGAGCAGGAACTTGCAACCGGCAACGTTGACTGCATCTGGAACGGTCTTACAATCACAGAAGAAAGAAAAAATGCACTTTCTTTTTCTAAGCCTTATTTAAAGAATGCACAGGTTCTGGTTGTCCGCCAGAATTCTGGAATTAAAAACCTTGCAGACCTCGCTGGTAAAACAATCGGTTTACAGGCAGGTTCTTCTGCCGCAGATGCTCTCGAAGCTGCAACAGAATTTAAGGCTTCTGTAAAATCTGTAATTGAGTTTAAAGACAATATCATGGCTCTTAACGACCTTGAAATTGGCGGAGTTGAAGGCGTTGTAATGGATCTCATCGTTGCTAACTATGCAATTGCAACATCTGGTAAGCCTTTCGTTGTTCTCGAAGAACAGCTTTCTCCAGAAGAATATGGAATTGCATTCCGCAAAAACGACGTAAAACTTACAGACGCAGTTCAGCAGACTCTCGAAGCAATGTATGCTGACGGAACAGTTGAAAAGATTTCTACAAAGTGGTTCGGTTCGGACATTACTTCAATTGGAAAAAACTAACTATTAAAAAAAACTGACAGTTTTTTGATTTAACAAAAATCTAAAGTCTGTCAGTTTTATTTTTTTTATAACGATTATGGCAAAAATGATTTTAACAATGCTTCAGTCGAGCGTAGTTACGATTGAAGTTTTTTTTCTGACATTGATTTTTTCAATTCCTCTTGCTCTGCCAATTACAATGGCACGCATGTCAAAAATAAAACCGCTGTCAATGCTGGCTAATGCATTTTTGCTTATAATCCGCGGTACTCCGCTCATGCTGCAGCTGATTGTAGTTTATTTTGGTCCTTTTTACCTTTTCAGGCTTTCCTGGAACCGTTTTACAGCCGCAATTGTTGCTCTTTCGGTAAATTATGCCTGTTATTTTGCAGAAATTTATCGTGGCGGACTGCAGTCAATTTCTGCCGGACAATACGAAGCTGCAAAAGTTTTAGGTTATACAAAGATTCAGACGTTTTTTAAGATTGTTCTTCCTCAGGTTGTAAAAAAAATAGTTCCTCCGATCGGTAACGAAGTAATTACTCTTGTAAAAGATACAGCCCTTGTAAGCGTTATTGGTGTAGTTGAACTTTTAAGAACTGCCCAGACACATTCAAGCCGACTTTTTAGTACAACTCCGATTTTTATTGCAGGAATTTTTTACTTTGTAATGAACTGGCTTGTTACAGTCTTTTTTATTCAATTAGAAAAAAAACTTGATTATTACCGCTAAAAAACTTTGAGGAACTGCAAAATGTCTATAATTTCCGTAAAAAATTTAAAAAAAAGTTTTGACGATGTAAATGTTTTTAACAACGTTTCTTTTGAAATAGAAAAGGGCGAAGTTTTGGGAATTATTGGCCCATCTGGTTCCGGAAAATCAACACTTTTGCGTTCTATTGCTCAGTTAGAGACTGTTCAGGGCGGAACAATTGAAATTTGTGGACAGAATCTTGTAGTTGACGGTGTTTATGCAGACAAGGCTGCAAGACAAAAAATTGCACTCAATCTTGGCTTTGTTTTTCAGAATTTTAATCTTTTTCCGCATTATTCAGTTTTAAAGAATATCGTAGATCCTCAGGTTTCTGTTTTAAAAATTTCCAAGGAAGAAGCTGCAAAAAATGCAATGGCTTTAATAAAACGTATTGGTCTTAGCGGAAAAGAAAATCATTATCCTTGTGAACTTTCCGGCGGTCAGCAGCAGCGAGTAAGTATTGCCCGTTCACTTGCCCTAAAACCAGAAATTATGCTTTTTGACGAACCGACAAGCGCCCTTGATCCAGAACTTACCGGCGAAATTTTAAAAATTATCCGCGACCTTGCAAATGAAAAAATGACAATGATTGTCGTAACTCACGAAATGGCTTTTGCCCGCGATATAAGTGATAAATTGATTTTTCTTGATAACGGCGTAATCGTAGAGCAGGGTGAACCAAAAGAAATTATAAATAATCCAAAAACAGAACGCATGAAGGAATTCTTAAAAAGATTTAACGCGAATTAAATTTGATTTGCGGCTTTTGTTAATTTTCATAAAGCCAGCATCCTGCTAAATATTTTTTTTATTCAAAAAATCCTTAAATTCAATTTTTGTAATCCGATAATTTAAGTATGAATACTTTTACACGTTCGGTTGAACTTTTACAGAGAGCAATGGATGTAAGTTCACTGCGCTATCAGGTTACAGCAAACAATATCGCAATGGCTGAAGTTCCAAAGTATAAGCGGCAGACTGTAAATTTTGAAAGTGAATTAAAACGCGCTTTTGAAAGTGAAAACGATACAGCACACCGCATGGAACTTACACGCACAGACGAACGTCATATTGCGTTAAATGAACCTTACGACTGGAAAGAAGTTGAACCACGTCGTGTAACAGATTATCAGACAACTGCAAAGGCAAACGGCAACAACGTAGATGCAGAATACGAAGCTATGAATATTCTTAAAATTCAAATGAACTACAGACTTTTAACACAGATGCAGAATTTTGAATTCAGTCAGGTAAAACTTGCAATGCGCAAGTAATAATTTTTACCAGAAGAATTTAACAAAGGCTTTGCTTAAAATAACGTCAAAGTTTTTTACAGGAGTGTAATTATGGGAATGTTTACTTCAATAAATATCGCAGCAACTGGAATGAGCGCAGAACGCTTACGCACAGATGTTATTTCCAACAATATTGCAAATGTTTCTACAACCCGCACTCCGGAAGGCGGTGTTTTTAAAAAATCTTCTGTTGTACTCGAAGCGGTTGCTTCTAACCATCCTTCATGGCGAAGCCCTTTTGTAAGTGCAGATCAGGATAATGGACCTGGACTTGGAGTTCGTGTGAAGGAAATTGTAAAAGATACCAGCAAAGGACGCATGGTTTGGGATCCGACAAATGCAGATGCAATTCAGTCGGGACCAGATAAAGGCTATGTTGAATATCCTAATGTAAATATCGTAAACGAAATGGTTGATTTAATTTCTGCCAGTCGTGCTTACGAAGCAAACTCTACTGTAATACAGGGCTCAAAAGATATGTTTTCTGCCGCCTTGGAAATTGGCAGAGCTTAATTTTAATTTTTTTACTGCGTAAACGATTGTAGTGGCCGCGTAAGCGGGTGCGCAGCACCGGAGGCGCGTTGACGCCGTAGCCACGAAAAGCGTGGTGGCTCTGGCTAAAAATAACTGCAATAATTGAATTTAAAGCAGTTTCAGACAATATGTGTTTGATTGCATAAGTTTAACTGATGCGTTTTTTTTTAGACAGAGACATACGCCCATAAAAATTACAAAATTTGAACTTTTATATTTTATTTTCCTGGCAAAAATTAACGTAAGGGACTTTTTAGAATCTGTTTTTTATAGACAAGAAAATTCAATTAGGTTAAAATTTTTACGTGGGAATTTTATAGGGGGATAATTTAAATGAACGTTATGCAGATTATGAGTGCTCCAGAAATGACTCGTACACACGCTGCTCATTCAGGCACAGCACCGCTTTCTAATCTTTTTACACAGCAGAATTCAGCAGTTAAGACAGAAAATAAAAAAGCTGGAACTTTTGAATCTTTTATTCTTGAAGCCGTAAACGGCGTAAATGAACAGCAGCTCAATGTTTCGAAAATGCAGGACAAACTGATTACAGATCCTGATTCTGTTGATATTCACGACGTTACAACTGCAATGGCAAAAGCCCAGATGTCTTTGTCTCTCGCCCAGACTGTTATTGACCGTCTTGTTACTGGCTGGTCAGAATTACAGACAACCCGCTAGGCGCTTTTCTTTGAAAAATAAAAATGTTATTATAAAAGAGAATTTTTCTAGGATTTCGGTCACGGGAGGGGTCAGATGATCGAATGGCTTAAACAGCTGCCGTCTAAAATAAAAGAACTTTGGGCAAAATGGAAACCTGTTCAAAAAGGTATTTTTGCCGGAATTGTTGTTCTTATAATTATTGCAATTGCTGCAATGTTCAAGGTTAGCAGTGCTCCGACTGGAGTTGCGCTTTTTACAACTCCGTTTCGTGATGAAACAGATCTTGATGCCGTTACACAAAAGTTAGATCTCGATAATGTTGAATACAGAGTAGAAAACGGTCTTATTATTGTAAGCGACAGAAAAAAAGCTGGAAAAATAAAAGATAATTTGGTTGTTTCTGGTGTCGTTCCTTCTTATATTGACCCTTTTGATGTTTTTAATCAGAGCAGCTGGTCAGACACCGATTTTGAACGCAATGTAAAACTTAAGAATGCGCTTCAAAAACAGTTAAGAAATCATATTCTTTCGATTGATGATATTGCAAATGCAGACGTTGTAATTACTTCTCCAGAAAAAGAACTTTTTAGCAGCGACCAGAAGCCTGTAACAGCTTCTGTAACTGTTACTTTTAAGCCGACTAGCACAATGGCAGAAAACCGCAAACAGTTAAAAGGTTTGCAGGATTTGATTTTGCGTTCTGTTGTTGGCCTTACTGCTGAAAATTTAACTTTGCAGGATAATCACGGAACAGTTTTAAACGATTTTGAAAGTCTTGCAGAAAGTGACCGCCTGGATAATATTCAAAAAGAATCAAAAATAATTTCTAAGGAAGAAGCGGAACTTAAGAAAAAAGTTCTGGAAATGCTCCAGAAAAACTTTAACGGTTATGACCGTGTCCGCGACCTTAACATAAAAATCGAAAAAGATATGAACCCTGTAACCAGGGATCAGACAATTTATAGTCCAATTGAAATTACGGCTCAGGATCCTGATAAACCTTACGATACAACAGAAAAAAGAGATTATTTGCCTATTTCTTCGCAGACTGTAAAAAAGGAATGGACTGGCACTGGTTACAATCCAGAAGGACCTGCCGGTGTTGAAGGACAAAATCCTCCGGTTTATTCAGATATGTCGAATACAATCGGAAAGTCTGTAGAAACTGGTGTTACTCAAAATAACGTTGTTAATACAGAACAAAGACATACGATTCAAAACAGCAGACTTTTAAGAATTACTGCTTCTGTAAACATTGACGGTTATTGGGAAACAATTCTTGATAAAAACCGAAAACCAATCATTATTACAGACGACAATATTGCAGCCTGGAAAGAATACTGCCAGACAAATGGAATTGATTTAGCTAATGCACGAATTGCAATCGGCAATTTTTTGAGAATTTATCATCCGATTAGTCAGAGCGTAATAGAAGATCTTACGAGTCTTGTAAAAGATGCAATCGGCTGGTCTAAATCTCGTGGAGATTCTGTAACTGTCAGAAGTATTCCTATTCCTCGTAATGCAGAGTGGAATGCAGAAGAAGACAGATACCATAAAAAAGAAGAAACAAGAAAAACAGTTCTTCTTTCTCTTGCTGCTGTTGCCGTAGTTCTCCTTGCTTTTATAATTTTCCGCTTTGTGAGCCGCGAAATGGAACGCAGAAGAAGACTGCGCGAAGAAGAAATTTTACGCAGACAGCAGGCAGAACGCGAAAAGGCATTGTGGGAAGCAAAGCAGGACGGGATGCAGGATGTTACAATGTCTGTTGAAGAGCGTAAACGTGCAGAATTGCAGGAAAATGCAATTGCAATGGCAAAAGAACATCCAGAAGATGTTGCAATGTTAATAAGAACCTGGCTTATGGAGGAATAGTCTATGGCAGATGAAAAAGCAAAGGCTGCTTCAAAGCCAACTAACGTAAAACCGTCTACCGGAAAAAAATCCAGTTCAAAAGATTATAAAAGTTTAACTGGCCGCCAGAAAGCTGCAATTTTCTTAGTTTCGCTTGGAAGTGATGTTTCTTCTGAAATTATGAAGCATTTGCGCGAAGATGAAGTAGAAACATTAACCTTTGAAATTGCCCGTCTTGAAACTGTCGATGCAGATTTTAAGGATCAGGTTCTTGAAGAATTTCAGGATCTGATGCAGGCACAGAACTTTATTTCGACTGGTGGTATTGATTATGCTCGTGAACTCCTGGAAAAATCGCTTGGTTCACA
>CAVKVK010000065.1:0-12278 GCA_963659855.1 Parabacteroides distasonis
AAAAATTCTTTACGCACGAATAAAAGAAATGGAAGAAGCTTAAGTTTTTGGGCAGGCTTACGGGCTCAGTTTTTTTTCCGGATTATCAGCTTACTCACGAAATTCTGCTTTCTAAAAATCCAGCCCTTGCTTTAATTCAAAATGGAACGTTTCCAATGAACGCTCTCGACAGTAGAATTACTGCATCGTTAAACAGAACTGTTTTTTCGTTTTTTGGAGTTTCGATTCCGGACGGATACATTTCGCTTTTTTGGGATTCTTCTTCCGTTATTCCGGCATTCCGATTTAATTTTATTACTCTTGTAACATCAATAATTTTAATTTCGCTCGATGTTGTAAAAGCTTTAATTCCTGCGGTTTTTATTTTAGTTTATTCAATTTTAATTTATTTTGTTTCTCCTTATTTTTACGATTCAACAATGCACGGAGACCTGCTTTTAGGACTTTGCACAAGCGGAATTTTTCTTTCAACCTTGTTTTTGCTTCAATTTGCAGGAACAACGCCGCTAACCTTAACAGGAAAACTTGTTTACGCAATACTTTCAGGGCTTTCGGCCTTTTTAATAATCGGGGCAGGAACTTCTCCTTCGGGAGCTGTTTTTACAATTCTGTGCATGAACGTTATTAGTCTTTTGATTCAACATATTGAACATATTTTTGAATTGCATAAAACAAAAAAAATTCTTTACGCACGAATAAAAGAAATGGAAGAAGCTTAAGTTTTTGGGCAGACAAAAACTTTTTATAAATTTTAACTTTTTGATAAAAAATTTTCTGGAGGAATAAATGCTTAGCGAAAAGAATAAAACGCTCTTAATAAAAACTGGAATTCTTTTTGGAGCATTTATTGTTGTTTCTGCAATTTTAGTAAGCATGATTTTTTTAAGCAAAGGCTTCAGGAATTCAGCCTTAAAAGAAAATATTGAACAGACTTTAGAAACTTATGCAGGCGGAGAATACAAAGTTGGAAATTATGTTGAATTAAAATCTCAACTTTCAAACGAAGCAGTAGTTTTTGAATGTTCAAAATCAAAAAAAGATTCAACAAAACTTTACGCCGTAATTTTAAAGATTTCGACGCTGGCAGGTGCATCGCCGGCAGTTTTTGTATGTTCAAAATACGATTGTACTTTTGCCGGCTTTGCTATAGAAAATGGAAAAGTGAGCAGACTCTTAAATCCAGATTTCAGGGAAATTCATATTGATTACTGGCAGAATTCACTTTCTAAAATTTTAATGAATGCGGGGCTTTTTAATGACTAACTGCAATAAAAAAATTACATTTTTGTGTACTTCTCTTGCTCTTCTTCTTCCTTTTCCCGGAAGAATTGCCTTTGGAATTTTTGCCTTAGTTCATTTTAATATCTGCGTTATTCTTTTAACGCTTATTCTGCATGCAATAAAAAAACTTGGCTTTGAAAAACTCAGGCTCGGAATCTGTTCAATGGAATTAGTAGCCCTTACAATTTTATACAGGCAGCTTATTGCAATTTTTTGTCCAATCGCATCTCTTACGCTTGGTTTTTCGCTTTATTTGAGTGCTGCTTCCAGCGTATCTGTAGTTTTATTGAATTTTCATAATAAAAACTCAATAAAAGCGGACTGCCTTGAAAAATTCAAAAATGCAATTCACCTTTCTGCTTTTGTTTTAATAATTTATATTCTCCGGGAAATTCTAGGATTTGGAACAGTTTCTCTTCCTGCGTGGAAGAATCTTTTTATCGTAAAAATTCCTGTATTATTAAATCAAACTTCGTTTACTGACTTTTTTGCGACAATTCCAGGCTGTATGCTTTTAATACCCCTTGTTTTTTTTGCTTACACAAAACTTATTGGAGAAAAAAATGCTTAAAATTATTTTCTTTTATCTTTTTTCTGGTTCTTTAGTTTTGTTTTATGGCATTGGTCTGGATAAAGAACTGACATTAAAGAAAAATGTTTTGTGCTGGCTAAAAAGCGTTTTAACAACTCTTTTAATTACACTTTCAACAGCTTCCTTAATATATTTTCTTTCAAAATTTGTCTTTTTAAGACTTGGAGTAGAAGAAATAACTCCGTTTATTGCAGTTTTATTTTTTGCAGGAATCAGTTTTGGACTAAAAATAATTTTTAAATCGAATTATTTTAATCTTTCGGAAGAATTCATAATTCCTTTTTTAATTATTTTAGTCAGTTTAAGCGAAGGATTTTCATTTTTAAGTACAATTTTAATCTGTGCATGCTGCGTTTTTTCTTTTTATCTTTTTATGATTTTAGTTTTTTCAATCAGAAAAAGATTTTCACTGTACCAGAAAGATGCAGGCTTAAAACCTTTTTATATTTTACTTTTAAGTCTTGCGGCTGTCTTTGTTGCAATATACGGATTTAATTCGTCGTGGCTTATGCTCGGATTAAAATCGTAAAACTAAAATTGATTAAATTACCTATTTATTTTTTTATGTTTTTTGATGTAAAATGTTAGAACGCTTTTTATAAACATAGGAGTTGAATGTGAAAGTTTTAAATTTTTGCTTTTCTTTAACAGCAAATTCAACAGTACTTTCTACAGATTCAACTCCAGAACAGCAATATCAGAAAGTTTATAAAAAGATAATTTCTTTTCTTTATCAAAATCCAGAATGTAAAATGTCTTTTTCTTTTTCAGGCCCGCAGCTTGAATGGTTTGAAAAAAAACATCCTGAAGTTTTACAGATTTTTAGAGAACTCGTTGCCCGAAAACAAATTGAACTTTTAGGCGGCGGTTATTACAATCCTGTTTTTCCACTTTTAGCTCCAATCGATCGTTCCGGACAAATTGAACTGCTTACCGCTGAATTAAGAAGAATTACAGGAAAAAGACCTCGCGGACTTTCCATTTTAAGTTCTGTCTGGGACAATTCCTTAATTCCATGCTTTCAAAACTGCGGAATGGAATGGATTCAGTTAGATTCTTCACTTATTCAACAAAAAAATATTCATTATCTTCCCCTTATTTTAAGCGAACAGGGAAAAATAATGAGGATTCTTCCTGCGTACAGAAATCTTGATTCAAATAAAAGCCCAGAAGAATATTTAACAGACCTTTTATGCAAAATTGAAGAAAAAACAAAAAATGACGAATACAGTTCATACGTAACGGAAAGAACAATTCTTGTTAATCTTGAACTTGAAAAATGCGAAAGTTTTATTCAATCCGGCTGGCTCGAATCTTTTTATAAAACCGTAAAAGAAAATTTTAGCGAAAATGTAAAAATCTGCCTTCCAACAGAATATATTCACAAAGCACAGGATTTTGTCCCAGCCTTTATTGGCCGAGGAATCCGCGACGATGTAGCAAAATGGGCAGACGCTCCATACGAGCAGACAAAGACAGAAGGCGACGCTCCTGTTTTAATAAACAATTTTCTGTTAACTTATAATCGTTGCCGCTCCCTTTATAATCGTGAACTTTATATTTCCATGCTTATTTCTAACTGCCACGGAGACAAAGCCCGTAAAAACTGTGCGCGCTCTTCATTGTGGAAAGCACAGGCAGGAGAAACAATTCTCTGTTCTCCGGAAGGAGTTTTTGCAGACAATGAATTAAGACAGAATGCTTACAAAAATCTTACAGAAGCCGAAAAATTTGTTCGCGATGCGGCAGAATTTAAGGAATCTGTAACAACTTTTGACTACAATGCAGACGGACACAATGAATACATTTGTTCAATGGAAAAATACACAGCATGCATAAGCCGGCGCTCTGGGCAGGTAAAAGAACTAAACATTATTCACAACAGCGGAAACTATGCTGACAATCTGCGCCGGCTTAAAAAGTTTGACGGAATAAACGACAACTATGAGCGTGGACTTTTTGTAGATCACATCTTTAGCAACGAAGAATTTGAAGATTACAAAAAAGGTCTTGAAAGCGGAGACGGAGTTTTTCCAAAGGTTTTATTTAAGGAACAGGAATTCAACGGAGTTAAACGCGAAATTAAAATCAGAGGAGAAGGCACATATTCACATTTGAATCTTCCTGTAAGTTTAAAAAAACGATATTCGATTAATTCCAATGGTTTTACAGTTCAATATATTTTAAAAAATGAAGGGCCAATTCCTTTTAGCGGAACTTTTGCAGTTGAATCAAATTTTGCACAAATGGATTTTTCTTCACCGCAGTCAAGTTCTTATAAATTAGATTTAATTTCTGCAGAAAACGGACTTTCTTACGAACCTGGCAAAACAGAAGTAAGTTTGAATGAAGTTTCTTTTATGCAGGTTACGGATCTTTCAAATAACGTTTCCTTTGTTTACGAACCAAACGAAGAAGCAGGAATTGCCTGCAGAACTTTGTACATAAAACGGCCGACAGTTGCTTCTCCACAGGCACAGATTTCAGAAAACACCTTTGTTGCCTCACTTTACTGGCAGTTTGACCTTGCAGCTGGAATGGAAATGGAAAAAACAATCAATTTTTCAATCATAATTCCAAAAAAGCGCAGGGCTAAAAAAAGTTAAAAATTATTATTTTTTAAGCGCCACGGATGGCGCATAAAGACAGTTGACCGCAAGAAATGCATTTGCATTTCTTGTCGCGACAGGATGTCGCACAACCACCGTGTGCAATTCTGATCATTTGTATAAGACCTTAAAATTTACTATAATCTTGCACTATGAAAAATATAAAAACTAAACGACTTATCACTTCGGCTTTGCCTTATGTAAACAATATTCCACATCTTGGAAACCTTATTCAAATGCTTTCTGCTGATGTTTTTGCACGTTTCTGCCGTTCACGCGGCTACGAGACAATGTATGTCTGCGGAACTGACGAATACGGAACTGCGACAGAAACAAAGGCCTTGCAGGACAAAAAAACTCCGTGCGAGCTTTGCGACTATTATTACAGGATTCACAAAGAAATTTACGAATGGTTCAATATCGCATTCGACAAGTTCGGACGCACATCCAACGAAGAATGTACAGAAATCACCCAGTCAATTTTTAACGATCTGGACAAAAACGGCTTTATAAAAGAACACACAAGCCAGCAGCTTTTCTGCCCGAAATGCAATATGTTCCTTGCAGACCGCTATGTTGACGGAACTTGCCCGAAATGCGGAGCTACAGACGCAAGAGGAGACCAGTGCGACAGCTGCGGAACTCTTCTTGACCCGACTCAGCTTTTACAGCCAAGATGTCATACCTGTGGCTCAACTCCGGAAGTTCGCGAAACAAAACATCTTTACATCGACTTGCCTTCAATCGCTCCAAAACTTGAAGAATGGATGCAGGAAACAAGCGTAAAAGGAAAATGGGCTGCAAACGCAATCCAGATGACAAAGGCATGGATCCGCGACGGCTTGAACGAAAGAGCAATCACCCGCGACTTAAAATGGGGAATTCCAGTTCCAAAGAAAGGCTACGAGAACAAGGTTTTCTATGTCTGGTTCAACGCTCCGATCGGCTATATGTCAATCACAAAGCAGCTTGAAGACGAGCTAAAAGCTCAGGGAAAGCCAAGTTTTGACTGGAGAAAATGGTGGCTTCCTTCTGAAAGCACAGAGAAATTTGCAGATGATGAAAATATCGAGCTTTTCCAGTTTATCGGAAAAGACAATATTCCGTTCCATACTGTTGTTTTCCCTTGCTCCGAAATCGGAACAGGCAAGGACTACACAAAACTCTATCATATGTCTTCAACAGAGTTCTTAAACTATGAAGACGGCAAATTCTCAAAGTCAAAAGGTGTCGGCGTTTTCGGCTCTGACGCAAAAGAAAGCGGAATTCCTGCTGACGGCTGGAGATTCTACATTTACTACAACAGACCAGAAAACCAGGACTACCAGTTCACCTGGAAGGACTTTCAGGAAAAATACAATAAGGAATTGATCGGAAACCTCGGAAACCTCGTAAACCGCACGCTTCTTTTTATCAATAAAAACTACGGCGGAAAAATTCCTGAAGGAAAAAAAGACGAGGCTTTATGGGCACAGGTTCTCGAAAAAGAAAAGAAAGCCACAGAACTTTTGGAATGGGCAGAGCTAAAAGACGCTCTCCACGTTATTCTTGAAATTTCCGACCTTTGCAACAAGGCTTTCCAGAGCGCAGAGCCATGGAAGGCAATCAAGGAAAACAAGGAAGTTTCTGACAACGTTCTTTATAACCTTGCTTACGTTATAAAAGATCTTATGATTATGCTTGAGCCTTATCTTCCGACATATACACAGGTTGTCGCAGGCTATCTCGGAAAGAAAATTCATTCTTCAACATTCTCTTCTCCTTGCCTTGAAGACGCTTTAACCTGGGACGATCTTGGAAAAATGGAAGGATTAAGTTCAATTTCTGAAACTTCTGTATTCTTTACACCGCTCGACAACAAAACAATCGACGCATTCCGCGCAAAATTTGCAGGAAAAAAAGACGAAAGCGCAAAGAAAGACAAAAAAGAAAAAAAGCAGCAGAAAAAAGAAGCTCCAAAACCAACTTTAACGCCAGAGCTGCAGATTGAATTCTTCAATAAGAACATTGAGCTTCGCGTTGCAAAGATTGTTGACATAAAGCCTAACCCGGAGGGCGAAAAACTCTACATAGAAACTCTCGATGACGGAAGCGGAAAACCGCGCACAATCCAGTCAGGGCTTAGAATGTACTTAAAAGAAAGCGACCTGCTCGGAAAACACGTTGTAATTGCGGCAAACCTTGCGCCACGCAAAATGCGCGGAGTTGAAAGCTATGGAATGCTGCTCGCAGGCGACTACAAGGACAAAGACGGAAAAGACTGCGTTGAAGTTCTCGACGCTTCCTGGGCAGAGCCTGGAACAAAGGTCATTCTCGAAGGCGCAGATGAAAACGTAGCAAAAAAAGAAGAAATCACAGGAGATGAGTTCTTCTCTGTTTCAATCAATGCTGTAAACGGTGTTGTTGAGATTGCAGGCAAAAAACTTTTAGCGGGCGGAAAAGAAATAAAGACTGTAAACGCGGTCAATTCTGAAATCGGCTAAAAAAAATCCGGGCTTTTAAAGCCCGGGTTTACAGTCTAGTTTTACAAAAATAAAGATATAAAAAAGTATGGCAATTGAAGTTTACATTTTTGACTGTGACGGCGTTATTATTGATTCTGCCGAAGATATTGCAGATTCTGTAAATGCGTCGTTAAAACGCTTTGGCTATTGGACTGTTCCTTTAGAAAAAATAAAGGAATTTGTCGGCGACGGCACAGAAAAACTTTTGTTGCGCTCTCTTAAATTCTCCACAAAAAACAAATTTGACGAAAATTCACCTTATTCAAAAGAAAATTTTGAAAAAATCCTGAAGTTTTATCTTGAATATTATTATTCCCACGCAGTTGAAAAAACTCATCTTTATGCAGGAATAAAAGAGTTTCTCCGGGTTCTTAAATCAAAAGAAAAAAAAGTCTGTCTTCTTACAAACAAACCGCAAAAAATTGCTGAGATAATCTTAAAAAAACTTGAAATTTTTGAATATTTTGACTTTATAACAGGACCTGACACCTTAGACGAAAACGGAGAAAAAATTCCAAAAAAGCCAGAACCAGACGGACTTTTTTACAGCGTAAGAAAAATAAACGAAAAATACAAAACTTCTTACACTGCAAAAAACGCAATAATGTTTGGAGACAGCGCCCAGGACATAATTGCAGGAAAAGCCTTTGGCTGCAAAACCGTGGCCTGCCGCGGCGGAATCGGAAACACAAAACTTTTGCTTGAACAAAATGCCGACCTTTGTTTTTCTGTCGCAAGCGAAGCTGAAAAGTTCATCGACATTCTCTCAAAAGACGACGGACTTACAGAAATTGAAAAATACGCAATGAAAAACGAAGTTCCGGTTTTACAGGATGCCGGAAGCGACTTTATTGCAGACTACGTCAAAAACAACGGCGTAAAAGAAATCCTCGAAGTTGGAACTGCGATTGCAACTTCTTCAATCCGGTTTGCAAAAATTTCAAAAGAGATTCACGTAACAACAATAGAAATAGACAAGGCACGCTACGAACAGGCAGTTCAAAACGTAAGAAAAGAAGACCTCGAAAACCAGATAACATTGATTTTTGGAGACGCACTTACGGAAGAAATAAAAGGAAGTTTTGACCTTATATTTATTGACGCTGCAAAAGCCCAGTACATCAACTTTTTTAACCGCTTTTCTCCATTACTTTCTAAGAATGGCGTTATAATAAGCGATAATCTTTCGTTCCATGGAATGGTTGAAGACTTGAGCCTGACGCACAATTACAGCACAATAAAACTTGTAAAAAAAATCAGAAAGTACATTGAATTCTTAAAAACAAATAAAGATTTTGAAACACAATTTTTTAAGATTGGAGATGGAATTTCAATCAGCAGAAAAAAATTCAATGATTGAAATTCTTATTGCAGGCAAATTATAAAAAAGGAATATTATAAAAAATGCTGACGAGTTTTCCTGATGAAAAAAATAAATCAATTATACTTGAGTTATCTTCTGCAAACGAAGGTGGAATAATCGGCGGCTACTGCGAAGAAGAATTTCCAATCTATTACGCAAATAAAAAAATTGCTCAAATGCTCGGCTATTCAACTGTAGAAGAACTTGTAAAAGGAATAGACGGAAAAGTAAGCAACACAATTCATCCAGAAGACAGAGAAAAGGTAACAAAAGACCTTAACAACGGAAACTTCTATGAAGGAATGACATATAAAACAATTTACAGAATGCCTAAAAAAGACGGCAGCTGGTTTTGGACAGTTGATAAAGGAAAGGTAATTAAAGCAGAAGACGGCCGGCTTGCAATTATCAGCATCTGTAATGATATGACAGGTTTTATTGATCAATGCACAGAACTAGAAAAACAAAACAATCTTTCTAAAATAACACTAGAAAACATGCCTGGCGGTTACCACAGATGTGCAATGACAGAAGGCTTTCCGATCATTTATATTACAGACCGTTTCTTAAAACTTTTTGGCTGGACTAAGCATGAATTAAAAACAGAATTTAACAATAAATTTCTAAATATGATCCATCCGGATGACAGAAAGCTCATTTCATCTTACATAGAACGCATAAAAAACAGTTTTGGAACAGACGGAATAGCAGACGAAATTTTCCGTATGCGCGGTAAAAATGGTTACATCTGGGTAAGCGATGCAACTTCTCTTGTAAAAACAGACAGCGGAACATATTTTTATCAGGGAACAATTACAGACATTACAAACTTTGTTATAAATAAAGAAAAAGGCGAAAGAGAATTAAAAATAAGCAACCGGAAACTTGAACACATACAAAAAGCAATTTCTACTTCCGGCATGGGTGTCTGGCATATAAAACTTATTGACGGAAAAGTTCCACGAATGCACGCAGATGCTCACATGCTTGAACTTTTAGGAATAAGCGGACAAAAACTAACAGAATCAGAAGTTTACAATGCCTGGTTTTCTAATATTACAAAAGAATCTGTGCCTTCAGTCTTAAAATCGATTAAAAAAATGAAAAGGGGAGAAAAAGACGAAAATACCTACCTTTGGAATCACCCGGCTTTAGGAATACGTTATGTTCGTTGTGGAGGAACAGCTCAAAAAGTTCAGGGCGGATTTATCCTGAGTGGCTATCATTATGATGTTGATGATATTGTAAGAGAGCAGAAAAGACAGGAAGAAATTCTTGCAGAAACACTCGCTATCGAAAAACAACATTCAGAAGTTATTTCGGCACTTTCGACAATTTATACAACAATTTTCAGGGTAGATCTCGACACACACAACTACAGTATTCTGACAAGTGTTCCTTTAATGAAAACCGTTGCAAAAACAAATGGAATATTTGACGATGTAGCAGAGGCAATTCTTAATTCGTTTATTTCTCAGGAAATGAAAACTCAGATGCGTTCATTCTTAAACCTGAATACGCTTTCTCAAAGACTTAAAAACATAAACACAATCGTAACAGAATACAAAAATCCTGCCGGAAGATGGTTTCAGGCGCGTTTTATCGTAAAAAAGCGAGACGAAAACGGAATTGCCCGCGAAGCCTTATACGTTGCCCGCGACTTTACAGAAGAAAAACACAACGACTTATTACAGCAGGAACGCCTGGAAGCCCTGTCAAACGATTATACAGCCGTGTATTCCTGTGATCTTTTAAAAGACACAATGACTCCAATGAAGATAAAAGAAACTTCACACATTTTTCAAAACAGGGAACATGCTACTTCGTTTTCACAATGGACAAAATATTCTTACGAAAACATCATAATAAAAGAAAGTATGCCCGACTATCTTGAAAAATTCGACAGAAAATATTTAATGACCTACCTGAAAGAAAATAAAATGTTTATTTCAAGACATCAGACAAAGCCAAACAAGGCAGGTTTTGAATATTTTGAAGTAAGGGTTGTTCCGTATTATTGCGATGAAGATTCTTTCCTTGCAATGCTTGCATTCCGTTCAATTGATGCAATTATCGAAAAAGAAAAAAAAACAGCAGGAACAGCTTTCTGTTCTTCTGGCAGCAGCAGAACAGTCAAGTAAGGCAAAAACAACGTTCTTAAACAGCATGTCTCATGATATACGCACTCCAATGAATGCAATTATAGGCTTTACAGCTCTTGCACAGACACACATTGACAATAAAATGCAGGTTCAGGATTACCTGTCAAAAATAAGCACTTCAAGTACACATCTTCTAAGTTTAATAAATGATATTCTTGACATGAGCCGTATAGAAAGCGGAAGCGTAAAACTGGAAGAAAAACCTGTTCATATTCCAGATTTGCTCCACGATCTGAAAATAATGATCCAGGGACTTATAAACTCAAAAAATCAAAATCTTTATATCGACACTCAGGACGTTCACCACGAAGATGTTATTACAGATAAACTGCGATTGAATCAGGTTTTAATAAACATTGTAGGAAACGCAATCAAATACACACAGCCAGGCGGAAACATAATGATTCGTCTGGTAGAAAAAAACTGTTCAATAAAGCATTACACAACATACGAATTTTCTGTAAAAGACAACGGAATCGGCATGTCAAAAGATTTTATAAGCCATATCTTTGACACTTTTTCGAGGGAATATTCTTCTACAGTAAGCGGAATTCAAGGCACGGGGCTTGGAATGTCAATTACAAAACATATTGTAGTTGACATGATGGGAGGAACAATTGACGTTCAAAGTGAAGAAGGAAAAGGCTCTTTATTTACAGTAACGATCAACGTCCGTCTTGCAAATGAACCGGTAAAAACAGAGCCGATTCCAGAATTAAGGGGAGCAAGGGCTCTTGTTATTGATGACGACATTGACACTTGCAGAAGCGTATGCAAAATGCTGCGTACAATAGAAATGCGGCCAGACTGGACATCTTCCGGAAAAGAAGCAGTTTTGCGTGCCCAGGATGCTACTGAATTAAAAGATGAATACAAAGTTTACATTGTAGACTATCTTATGCCAGACATGAACGGAATTGAAGTTGTAAGAAGAATCAGAAAAGTTATTGGAGAAGCCGTTCCGATTATAGTTCTTACAGCCTACGATTGGGCAGATTTTGAACACGAAGCCCGCGAAGCTGGAGTTACAGCCTTTGTAGCAAAACCGATTTTTATGTCAGAATTAAGGGCAGTTTTAACAAAACCTCAAAAATCTTTAGCAAACAGCACATGTCATAAAGAAAAAACGTATGACTACCATGACAAGAGAGTTCTTCTGGCAGAAGACAATAAATTAAACCAGGAAATTGCAACTGCACTCTTAGAAGAAACAGGAATGACCATAGATTGTGTTTCAGACGGAATAGAAGCCGTTGAAACAATCAATTCAAGTCCTGCAGACAAATACGATCTTATCCTTATGGACATTCAAATGCCAATAATGGACGGCTACACAGCAACCAGAGAAATAAGAACTTTAAAAGACAATAAAAAGGCAAATATTCCGATTGTTGCAATGACAGCAAACGCTTTTGACGAAGACAGAAAAAAAGCCTTAGAAAACGGAATGAACGGACACATAATAAAACCGATCAGCCTGGAAGAAATCGCAAAAGTTTTAGACCAGATATTCCAGAAATAAGCTGAAACTTTTTGCCGGCTTTTGGGCAAAGCCTTTTATTGTTACAAGTTTAAATTTCTGTTAAACTTTCGTTCGGTATTTTTATGTCTAAACGTTTTCAACAGTCTGATTTTTGGCGCGATTTTAAATGCGCTCATGGATGGAAGTCTTTTAATACAGATAAAATAAATGTTCTTTACAGAACTTTTTCAAAAGGTCCGCTAAATTTTTCTTTATGCTATGTTCCAATGGCACCAGAATATGAG
>CAVKVK010000066.1:0-12249 GCA_963659855.1 Parabacteroides distasonis
ATCACTGAACATAGCTGGCAATTTTAATATTATGAAAATTGATTTTCAAGAGACTTGAAAAAAATCCTTGATTTTGTTAATATATTTGAGTTGTTTGAAACATTCATTCAACAATGCCGAGATGGTGGAATAGGTAGACACAAGGGACTTAAAATCCCTCGGCAAGTCAAACGGCCGTGCCAGTTCGATTCTGGTTCTCGGCATTAAGGCATACAAAAGGCTTCTGAAGTTTTTCAGAAGCCTTTTTTTGTGTCTGCATTTTATTTTTGCCTTAGCGATTGTAATGGCCGCGAAGCGGGTATTTTTGCAAAGCAAAAATACCGGAGGCGAAAGCCGTAGCCATGAAAAGCGCGACCTTCCGCAAGGAAGGGAAGGCCCGCTTAAGCTTTTTTATTATTTTAAATTTCTAAAAGGTTTGCGTATGCTTTTAGTGCTCCGTTTGTGTCGTGTGCAAGAACTTTTTTAGCAAGTTTTTTTCCGAGCTGTACGCCTTCCTGGTCAAAACTGTTAATGTTCCAGACAAAACCCTGGAACATTACCTTGTTTTCGTAGTGAGCAAGAAGTGAACCGAGTGTTTTTGGTGTAAGTTCTTCGCCGTAAATTAAACTTGAAGGTCGTTCGCCTGCAAAAGATTTGTTTGGATCTTCGTCTGTTTTTCCGCAGGCAAATGCCATAATCTGAGCGGTTACGTTTGCGTCGAGTTTTTTCTGGCTTGTTGAACCTTCAATTTCTACGTCAATCTTTGTCTGATTTTTCTTGAATGCAATAAACTGCAATGGAACAATCGTCGTTCCCTGATGCAAAAGCTGGTAGAAAGAATGCTGACCGTTTGTTCCTGGTTCACCAAAAATTACCGGCCCTGTAACGTAGTTAATTTTTTTGCCAAAGCGGTTTACAGACTTTCCGTTTGATTCCATATCAAGCTGCTGCAAATGTGCAGGAAAGCGGCTTAATGCCTGGCTGTATGGAAGAACTGCTGTTGCCGGATATTCCTGAACGTTGCGTTCGTAGATTCCAATTAAGGCGTCGAGCATTGCCGGGTTTTCGTAGATTGAAGGAGAGCAGGCAAGTTTGTCTTCTTCTGCAGCTCCTTCCAGAAAGTCTGCAAAAACCTGTGGACCGAATGCAAGAGAAAGAACAGCTCCACCAACACCAGAAGTTGAAGAATATCTTCCGCCAATGTAGTCGTCCATGTAAAAAGCTTCGAGATAGTCCGGGTTGTGTGCCAAAGGTGAAGTTTCTGAAGTTACAGCAATCATGTGATTTGCTGGATTTAAGCCTGCGTTTTTGAGTGCGTCTTTTACAAATGCTTCGTTTGTTAAAGTTTCGAGGGTTGTTCCCGATTTTGAAACAAGAATAAAAAGTGAATGTGGAAGATCAATTTCTTTTAAAACTGCGCCTGCGTCGTCCGGGTCAACATTCGAAATGAATTTTGCTTCCATGTTGAATGTTCCGTTCGTTTTTGCCCAGTTTTCGAGTGCAAGATACATTGCGCGTGGACCTAAATCACTTCCGCCAATACCAATCTGTACGACAGTTGTAAATTTTTCGCCTTTTGCGTTAGAAATTTTTCCAGAATGAATTTTTTCTGCAAAGTCTGCAATTCGTTTCTGTTCGTTTTTGTAGAATTCGCGTTTGTCAGTGCCGTCTGCAATAACGTTTTTTCCAAGCTGACCACGTGTTAAATGATGCAGGACAAGACGTTTTTCTCCAGTGTTTACGACAGTTCCGTTGTAGAGTTCTTCAAATTTTTGAGTGAGTTGTGCTTCTTCTGCAAGTTCTTCTAATACTTTAAGAATTTTTTCGTTTACCTGTTTTGCCGCATAGTTGTAGGTGAGCCCTGCGCCCATCTTTACAGAATAGTTTTTTACGCGTTCTGCGCCTTTTTCTCCCTCAAGTTCGCTTACAAGACTTACTGCGCCTTTTAGCGACTCAAGCTTTTTATAAGATTCAAGAGTGTTTAAGTTTTCCCATAAAACAGACATATAATTTCTCCCATAAAAAATATAAAGACCGGCAGTTTTTGCCAGTCATTTGTTTATAAAGATTATATCACTAAAATTGAATTGAACAAAAAAAAATCAGCGTGCAAATCGTTTTGCCAAAAGTGAATAAAAAAAACACGGCGAAATTACCGTGCTTTTAAGAAAGTTTTATTTATTTTTATTCTTTAGTTTCGAGGTTTTTTGTTAAAAGTGGAAAGATCCAGCCGCCGACTCCGTTTCCAATAACGACTGTCATTACAAGAATAAAATTCTTAAGTGTGAATGTGTCTGCGTTCAATGCAACTCCGTTATAGAATGAATTTGCAATTGAGTGGTCAAAGCCCGCAATAATGAATACAGGAACGTAGATAAACAAGCCCAGTTTATGACCTTTTTTCCATGTATCAACCGAAAGAAACATCAGAATTCCGCAGAAAAGGGCAGAAATAAAAGATTTTGCGAGCGGGGCAGAAAGTTTTGCTGCGTATGCTTTTACGGCTGGTTCTTTTACAGCTGGAAAATATTTTCCGACAACGATTCCAATTAAAAAAGTTGTAAGTAAATTGAATACACAGATTAAAACAACAAGAAGCCAGTATTTTCCGTCTTTAAAATTGTATGCAATGTAGCCGACTTTTCCTGTGTAAAGGTTAAAACCGTAAATGCAGATTGCAAAAAGACCACCGCAGAAAAGCAGTGCACCAAACCAGCTTAAGCCTGAAGTAATGCTTGCCATGTAAACGCATCCGCCTATCGAAATAAGGATGCCTGACACAATTGATTTTTTTATTTCATTAAACATAATGCACAAGAGTTTAGTGAATTTGCAATTTTAAGAAAATAGGGCATCTTTAGAAAAAAAAGAATTCGACTTATAATAAAAATATGAGCCAGACAGAAAGAATTTTGTTCATTGACCGCCAGCTTAGAAACACTGGCAGTTTAACCTTAAAAGATGTAGTAAACGAATTTGAAGTAAGCGAGCGCCAGGTTAAACGCGATATTGAATACATGCGCGACCGTTTTGAAGCTCCAATAGAGTGGAATTCTAAAAACCGCACCTACGTTTATGCAAAGAGCTTTGAACATTTAAAGTTTGCCGACCAGCATTTAATTCTTTCTTATTTAGTAATGCAGTCAATGCTAAAAAATGCCTGTTATTTTCCGGCAGTGAGCAACGAACTTTTGCAAAACTTAAAATCGCAGATTCCAAAAGAATATTTAGAAATCTGCGACAAAATTCTTTATCAGGTTCCCGTAGCTGAAAGCCTTGAGCCAGAATTTTTTACGAGAATCTGTTCAGCCTTAAGAGAAAAAAACTGCCTTGAACTTACATATGTTAATTCAAAAAACGAAGAATCCGTGCGCCAGATTGAACCGTGCAATTTAATAAACTATGGCGGAAACTGGTACGTTATTGCTTTTGACCACAAACGCAACGAACTGCGGACTTTTAACGTTGCCCGCATAAAAAAACTTTTGCCGGCAAAAACAAAGTTCTTAGATCACGGCGCAGATTTTAAAAATAAAGTGCAGACTTATCTTAACAGCGGTTTTGGAATTTTCCTTGGAGAAAAAACTCAGACAGTCAAAATTGAATTTTCTAAAAAAGCAGTGCAGATTGTTAAAAACCAGATCTGGCATCCAAAGCAGACCATGCGTGAATTGCAGAAAAACGGCGCTTTGTTTCTTGAACTTTCGTTTCCGGCGGCAAATTTAACGGAAGTTCTGTCGAGTATTTTAAAATTTGGTTCAAATGCGCGTCCGCTTGAACCTGAGGAACTCGTTACTTTGTGGAAAACAGAAATTAAAAATATGTTTTCTAATATTTAAAAGAATTTTTTTATGGAGCACATTTTACTGCCCGCGTCCGTCCTTGCGCAGCTCGGTAACCCTCGGTCCTTTCGGACCGCCTCCGGCGCTGCTCCAGCACGGGCTATTTTGGACAGAAAAACTAAAAATGCACCGTCCGCGCCTTTTTATACCGGACAGTTTTCGTGGTTTTGAAAAGCCTGCCTGTGCAGTTCTTCTGTTTTTACAGGCTTAGAAAGCATTTCGTGCAAGGTTCTCCAGCCAAGTTCAGCGCATTTTACACGGCTTGGCATATGAGAAATGTCTGCAAGCGAAGAAGCTTCGTCCAGTTGTTCTATTTCTTCCTGGTTTGCAGATCCGTGGATCATTGAAGTAAAAATGTCATAAAGCTTTAATGCTTCTTCCTGGGATTTTCCAATTACAAGGTCCAGCATCATGTCTACGCTTGCCTGGCTTATTGCACAGCCAGAACCTGTGTAAGAACCGTCTGTAATAATTCCGTCCTTTGTCTTTAAAAAGAGAACAATGTTGTCTCCACAGCTTGGGTTTATTCCGTGTAGCTGGAGTGTTGCATCTGGCATTTGTTCTTTGTGTGCCGGATTTACGTTATGATCGTTTAATATTTCTCTGTATAGTTCTTTTGTGTCCATAAAAATTACCTTTTTGCGCAAGGGGGTGGAGTGGCGCGCACAAGCGCGGTGCAAAGCACCGGAGGCGCGCAAGACGCCGTAGCCACGCAAGACCCGGTTTTTGTGGCCTGCCACAAAAATGCGCCCGAATAAAAAATCAAGAGAAGATTATAATCAATTAAGCCTTATTGCACAAACGGAGAATCAATCGTAATTACGCAGTTTACGTCGGAATAATTGTCTTTTATAAGTCTGTTTACCCTAGATTTTAGAGTTTTATCTGTAAACGGGCAGTTGTACGGTTTTACTATGTCAAAAATAAGGTTTGTGTGCTTTTTGCCCGGAACCATGCGCACATCGTGGAATTTTAAATCTCCGTCAATTTTTGGCAGTTCCTTTAGCATAAAAAGTTTTATGTTGTTGAGCCTTTCGTTTTTTGTATCAATTGGATCCATGTGGATTACGGCAAGACATTTAAACTTTTTAGAAAGTGACTGCTCTGTTTCGTCGATTATTTCGTGCAGTTCAAAAATATCTCTGTCGCCTGGAACTTCGGCATGAAGACTTAAAAGGACTCTGCCAGGTCCATAGTCGTGAACGATTAAGTCGTGCATTCCGCAGATTGGCTGATGCTTTAAAACTTCGTTCTGGATCTGCATTACAAATTCTTTTGTCGGTGCCTTTCCTAAAAGCGGGGCAATTGTGTCGCTGGCACTTTCCCAGCCGGTTTTGATTATAAAAACGGCAACGACTGTTCCTGCAATTGCGTCGAGCGGAAGATTTATAAAGCGGGAAAGTGTTGTTGCAATTATTACTGCAAATGTCGAAATACAGTCTGTAAGGCTGTCTTTTGCAACGGCTTCGAGAGAAACTGAATTCAGTTTTTTTGCCATTGAATGATTGTAAAAAAACATAAAACATTTGACTGCAATCGAAACTGCCATAATTACGATTGAAAAAGTTCCTGCAGAAAGTTCCTGCGGTTTAAAAATCGAAATTACAGAAGATTTTAAAAGTTCAAAACCCATTAAGAGAATTAAAAAACTGATTAAAAGGCCAGAAATATATTCGAGGCGGCCGTGCCCGAACGGATGGTTTTTGTCTGGCTCTTTTGAAGCAAGCTTAAAGCCCAGTAACTGTATTATTGAACTTGCAGAATCAGAAAGGTTGTTGAATGCGTCTGCTGTTATTGCAACGCTTTTTGCTATTGTTCCTGCAATAAATTTGGCAGCAAATAAAAAAATGTTTAAAATAATTCCAAGTACGGCGCATAAAACTCCGTAGGCTAAACGAACCTTTGAGTCTGAATAGTTTTTATAGTTTTTAATAAAAATTTTTGCAAGCAGATTTATCATAGTGAGCCTTTATTGCAGTTTAAAAAATGGATAAACGCCGGGAATAGCTGAACTGTCCTTTTTTATTCCCGACGTTTGGGTTAAGTATAACAAATCTGCTTTTGAAAGATGAAGGTAATTTTTGTAAGCACTTAATAACGCTTATTTGCATGTGCTTTTTATCTTTTTAATCTTTGTAGCCTGACCATTCGCGTAAGTGTGCAATCTTACTTAAAAGAAAGTCGATTTCTTCTTCTGTATTATAAAAATAAAGCGAAGCTCGCGCTGTTGCTGGCTGTCCAAGATATGCGCCTAAAGGCTGTGCACAGTGGTGGCCTGCGCGGATTGCAATTTTTTCGTCAGAAAGAAGGGTTGCAATGTCGTGCGGATGAACTCCGTCAACTGTAAATGTTACGATTCCGCATCTTTTTGTGCCGTCTTTATTGCCAACAATATTTACGTGAGGAATTTTCTTGAGCCCTTCAATCAACTGGCAGGCGAGGGCGTTGTCGTGTGCCTTAATATTTTCGAGGCCAACATTTTGAATATATTTTGCAGCTGCTGCAAAACCGGCTGCGTCTCCTGCACTTACTGTTCCTGCTTCAAATTTATGAGGAACTTCTGCCCAGGTTGCATCTGTTTCTGTAACGTATTCAATCATTTCGCCGCCACGAAGGAATGGAGGCATATTTTCTAAAAGTTCAATTTTTCCGTAAAGAGCACCAATTCCCATTGGACCGCAAAGTTTGTGAGAACTCATTGCAAAAAAGTCTGCATCAATGTCCTGTACGTCAACTTTTATGTGTGGAGCAGATTGTGCGCCGTCAACAACGATAACAGCACCGTTTTTGTGTGCAATTTCTGCGATTTTTTTTACAGGATTTGTAGTTCCCAGAACGTTAGAAACCTGAGTAACTGCAACGATTTTTGTTTTTGGCGTGATTTTTGCAAATTCACTTTCCTGAATTTCTCCGCTTTCTTTGTCTACATACATAAACTTTAAGTTTGCGCCCTTTGTTTTACATACAAACTGCCACGGAAGAATGTTTGAATGATGTTCCATTATGGAAACTACGATTTCATCACCTTCTTTAACGTTTGTTAAGCCGTAAGTGTAGGCAATTAAATTCAGGCTTTCTGAAGTATTTCGGGTAAAAATTATTTCTCTTGATTCTTTAGCGTTTATAAAATCTGCAACTGTCTGTCTTGCGTCTTCGTAGAGTTTTGTTGCTCTTTCGCTAAGCGAATAAAGTCCGCGCAAAGGATTTGCGTTGTTCTGAGAATAAAAATCCTGCATTGCATTGAGTACGCAAAATGGTTTTTGCGAAGTTGCTGCAGTGTCTAAATAAACGAGTCCACCGTTAAGAGTGGAATTTTTTTCATCTATAGATTTGAATAATGGAAAGTCTTTTCTAAAATTGTTCATAAGTAAAATATAGTAAAAATAAAATCCTTGTGCAAATGAGGAATTTTCTGTGCAAAAATTTGTGAATTAGAGCCTTGTTTTCAGGGCATTCAAAGTGAATAAAAAAATCGTTAAAGCCCTTTTTTACATTGAATAAAGATTTTCAATAATTTATAATTTTTCCCAAGATTTTAAATTTTAAGAAGATATTTCTTTAATGGAGGAAATATGACAATTGAAGAAATGCTGGGACAGAGTGCAATTCTTACTGTTCTTGGTATGTGTGTCGTTTTTGCCTTCCTCGTTGTCCTGATTGGATGTATGAACCTTCTTCGTGTTGTTGTTCATGCAGCTAAACTTGATGAAGAAGAGCCAAAAGCTGAAAGTGCAGCTCCTGTTGCAGCTGCAGTGGATCAAAATGCTGTTGTTGCTGCTATTGCAACTGCATTACACGAAAAAAACTAATAAACAGAGGTAATTGACAAAATGGCAAAAAAAATTGGTATTTCTGAACTTGTTTTGCGTGACGCTACACAGTCACTTCACGCTACACGTATGACAACAGCTGACATGCTGCCAATCGCTCCAAAAATCGACAAGATCGGTTACTGGTCTGCAGAAGCATGGGGCGGAGCAACTTATGACTCTTGTATCCGTTTCTTGAACGAAGATCCATGGGAACGCCTTAGAAAGCTTCATGCTGCAATGCCAAACACAAAAATCATGATGCTCCTTCGCGGACAGAACCTTCTCGGATACCGCCATTATGCTGACGATGTAGTTGACAAGTTCGTTGAAACTGCTGCTACTAACGGTATCGATGTATTCCGTATTTTTGATGCTTGTAACGACCCGCGCAATCTTGAACGCGCTACAAAAGCTGCTAAAAAAACTGGCAAACACGTTCAGATGGCTATTTCTTATGCTACAACTCCATATCACACAAAAGAAATCTATGCTGACCTTGCTAAAACATACGCTGACTTTGGTGCAGATTCTATCTGTATTAAAGATATGTCTGGTCTTCTTAAGCCATACGAAGCTTATGACCTTGTAAAAGCAATCAAATCAAAGGTTGATCTTCCTGTAGAAATTCACTCACACGCTACAACTGGTCTTTCAGTTGCAACATTGCTCAAGGCTGCAGAAGCTGGAGCTGACGTTCTTGATACAGCAATTTCTTCAATGGCAATGGGAACTTCTCATTCTCCAACAGAAACTGTAGTAGAAATGCTCAAGGGCACAGAATACGACACAGGTCTTGATATTTCTGCTTTACTTGAAATTGCTGCTTACTTCCGCGAAATCCGCAAGCACTATGCTTCACTTGAATCTAAATTCCTGGGAGCTGATACTCGTATCCTTAAATCTCAGGTTCCAGGCGGAATGCTTTCTAACCTCGAAAATCAGCTCAAACAGCAGGGCGCTTCTGACAAAATCGATGACGTTCTCAAGGAAATTCCACTCGTACAGAAAGATGTAGGATATGTTCCGCTCGTAACACCAACATCTCAGATTGTAGGAACTCAGGCTGTATTCAACGTTCTCTTCGGACGCTACAACAACCTTACTCAGGAATTCCGCGATCTTCTCGTTGGAAAATACGGAAAAGTTCCAGCTGCTCCAAATGCAGACCTCGTTAAGAAAGCTCTTGAACTTAACAAAATGGACAAAGTTATTGACTGCCGTCCAGCTGACCTTATCGAACCAGAATGGGACAAAATGGTTGAAGAATCTAAGAAGAACGGTGGAAACGGTTCTGTTGAAGATACTCTTACATATGCAATGTTCCCGAAGGTTGCAGCTAAATTCTTTGAAACTCGCGCTAACGGCCCGGTTGACGCAGAAAAGACATTCGGTCTTAAAGAAACTCCAAAAGCAGCTTCTTCTAACGGCTCTTACACTGTAACTGTAAACGGACAGAGCTATCAGGTATCTTCTAACAACGGCGCAATCACTGTTGACGGAACTTCTTACAATGTTTCTTTCGGCGCTGCTGATGCTTCGGCTCCTGCTGCAGCTGCAACGGCAGTTGGCGGAGAAGATGTAAAGGCTCCAGTTGCCGGAACTTTGCTCAAACAGTGCTTTGCTAACGGAACAAAAATTACAAAAGGACAGACAATTATCATCGTTGAATCAATGAAGATGGAACTTGAAGTAAAATCACCTGCTGACGGAACTATCACATACACAGTTCCTGCTGGAACACAGATTTCTAACGGTCAGGTAATTGCAACAATCGGTGGAGTTGTAAAAGCTGCTCCAGCTCCTGTTGCAAAACCTGCTGCTGCACCATCGGCTCCAGCTGCTGCTCCTGCCGGCGGAAAAGAAGTAAAAGCTCCAGTTGCCGGAACTTTGCTTAAATATGCTGTTGCAGAAGGCGCTTCTGTTCAGGCTGATACAACTGTAATCATTGTTGAGTCTATGAAGATGGAACTTGAAATTAAGGCTGGCGCTGCTGGTAAAGTACACTTTGTTGCAGCTGTTGGTTCACAGGTTTCTAACGGACAGGCAATCGCTACAATTCAGTAAAAAGTTCTGTTCTGTGCCTTTGCATCTTGCCTGGGCACAGAAAATAAAATAGGAAAACGAAATGATCGATTTGAATAAAAACTTTAAAAAGCAGGTTCTTTACGTAACTTGTGCAATTATGGCAATTGCTTTTGTTGTAAGCTCAGGTTCTAAAGTTCTTGCTCAGACTTCATCAGCAGAAACTGCTGTTTCTGCTCCAGTTGTAGAAGAAAGAGCTTCTCTTGCAACAATCGGTACTGCAAAAATCAAGGGAACAGAAACCTGGGGTGATGAACACAAAATTTCAGTTCCAACGTTCTTAAAGAACATGGGTAAATCAACAGGTATTTACAAGATGTTCTTTGAAACAGACGAAGAAAAGGCTGCTGCTGCTGCACAGGCTGAAGCAAACGAAAAAGTAAAGGAAGCTGCTGATGCTTCTGCTTTTGCAAAAGAAGCTCCAGGCTGGCAGAGTTTCTTAATGCTTCTCGTAGGCTTTCTTATCATTTATCTTGGTGCTGGACGCGGATTTGAACCACTTCTTTTGATTCCAATCGGATTTGGTACAGTTCTTGTAAACGTTGTTGGTGCAGGAATGGGCGAAGCTCCAGATGGAATGCTTTCTATTATTTACAACGCAGGTGTTGGTAACGAATTCTTCCCGATGCTGATCTTTATGGGAATTGGTGCTATGACAGACTTTGGTCCGCTCATTGCTAACCCAAAAACAGCAATCCTTGGTGGTGCTGCTCAGCTTGGTGTATTCTTTACTCTCTTTGGTGTTGCAGTAATGAACCTTATTCCTGGAATTGACTACAATATGCTCCAGGCTTGTGCTATCGGTATTATCGGTGGTGCTGACGGTCCGACATCTATTTATGTTTCTGGAAAACTTGCTCCAGAACTTATGGCTGTTATTGCCGTTGCTGCTTATTCTTACATGGCATTGGTTCCTATTATTCAGCCACCAATCATGAAGCTTTTGACAACTAAAAAACAGCGCTGCATTCACATGGAAAACCCACGCAATGTTTCTAAGGCAGAAAAAGTTCTTTTCCCAATGATGCTTCTTCTCCTTACAGCTCTTCTTTTGCCACCTGCTGCACCTCTTATTGGTATGCTTGCATTTGGTAACTTTGTAAAAGAAAGTGGTGCTGCTACCCGTCTTTCTAAAACAATGGAAAATGAATTGATGAACATTGTTTCAATTCTTCTTTCTCTTGGTGTAGGAAGCCAGATGACTCCAGAAAAAATCATCAACGGAAACTCAATCGGTATTATCATCCTTGGTTTGCTTGCATTCTGTGTTGCTACTGCCGGTGGTCTTCTTATGGCTCAGATTATGAACCTCTTCCTTCCAGAAGGAAAGAAAATTAACCCGCTCATTGGTTCTGCCGGTGTTTCTGCTGTTCCAATGGCTGCCCGTGTTTCTCATAAAGTTGCTCAGAGTGAAGATCCTACAAACTTTATTTTGATGAACGCAATGGGACCAAACGTTGCTGGTGTTATCGGTACTGCAATTGCTGCCGGTGTATTTATTTCTACTTACGGTGGCTTACGCTAAAAGTTTTCAGGCTGTCTGAAGTGTAAGTTCTGACAGTTGAACTCTTGTTTAAGTTGAGGACAACTGTCAGGGACTGATTTAGACAGTCATAAGGTTCATTTGATTATGAGACGCCGTCTTTTATATGCATTTTTTCCATTACTCATTCTTTTTTCTTCTTACGCTGGAATTAGTGCGCAAAAAGCGGTGTTTTCTAATTCTGATGAAATAGAAATTGTAACAATTCATAGTGCATCAAACGATTTTGTTCTTTCGTCTGCAAATGAATCGTCTGGTGCTGAACGTGTTTTTTCCCGTTCACAAAAAAGAACGGAATTTTCAAACTGCTTTTTTAAAAGTCCTTTTATAAAGGTAGATTCTTTTGAAGTTCCTTCTGTTTTTCTTTCTTCTAATGTTTCTAAAAGCACTTTTAGAGTGCTTCTTCTTCCAAAATTAATTCAAAATATTATCTTTTTGCAAACTGTTATCTAGTTCTGCTTCTTTTTTCTTTTTTTAACAATAATAAAACACTTTCTCAAATTAAAATTTCTTATGTTTGTTTTTTTTCAGGAATGGAATTGTTGAATTTTCCGTTTATTTGAAAGTGTTGTTTTGATTTATTCCTTATTTTTTTTATCAAGAGGTGCTTATGACTGGAGTTATCGCAGTTCTTGCAATTTTCGCAATTACAACAATTAGTTGTGTATTGATTTTCAGATAAATAAAAAACGGGAATGTCAAAAATATTAGTTATACAGTTATTTTATTTGTTCAAAATCTAATGATTAAAAGACGCAACTTAGAAATTATCTGAAAAGTTACCGGCGATTTTTCGTGGATTTTGGCAGACATTCCCAATTTGTTTTTTACTTTTGGAGGCTTATTATGTTGATGTGGTTATTTGCTTTAATTTTTATTTGTATTTCTGCAGTTGTTTTTTCAATTCTTTCTGTTTTTATCGATAATGCTGGTGACAAATGGATAGAAAAAATTGATGCAAAACGTCGTGCAGCATAACAGTGTTGAAGGG